>CAZFLI010000151.1:0-4723 GCA_964519845.1 uncultured Anaerolineaceae bacterium
GAAGCGGCCCGCTCGAACGCCGCGGCGATGCGCCGCGCGCCGGGGGTGGAGCCGGTGCCGGCGCCCGAAGGCGCGGCATCGGAGGTGGACAGGCGCGCCGCGGCCTGGGCGCTCATCGTCCGGCCTCCCGCAGTCCCAATGCCGCCAGGTCCTTGTCGCCGCGGCCCGACAGCCCCAGCAGGACCACCGCCTCGAGTGGCAGCGGCCCCTCGCCGAAGCGCGGCTCTGCCCCACCCTCAGGGGTGGCCCGGTCCAGCGCAGTACGCGCCAGCACCTCGGGCAGAGCCGCGACCGCGTGGGCCGATTCGACGGCCGCGAGGATTCCTTCAGTTCGAGCCACCTGGCGCACCGCCGCTACGGCCTCCGTGTCGGTGGCCGACGACACCACAAGCCGCCCGGCCTGCATGAGCGCCGTCAGCTGCGGTCCGATGCCGGGGTAGTCGAGCCCGGCCGAGATCGAGACCGCCTCCCTGACCTGGCCGTCGGGATCCTGGAGCACGTAGGATCGCGAGCCGTGGAGGATGCCGGGCGTGCCGCCCAGCAACGCCGCCGCGTGCCGCCCGGTCGTGAGCCCCTCCCCCGCCGCCTCGGCCACAGCCAGGCGCACCGGGGGCTCGCCGATGAAGCGGTTGATGAGACCCAGGGCGTTCGAGCCGCCGCCGACGCAGGCAATCGCCAGGTCGGGCAGCCGGCCTTCCATCGTCAGCAGCTGGGCCGCCGCCTCGTCGCCGATCACGCGCTGGAAGTCGCGCACGATCATCGGGTAGGGGTGCGGGCCCATCGTCGAGCCCAGGCAGTAGTGCGACGTCTCGACGTTGGTGACCCAGTCGCGAAGGGCCTCGCTGACGGCGTCCTTCAGCGTGCCCGATCCGCCGTGGACCGGCCGCACCTCGGCACCCAGGGCCTCCATCCGCAGCACGTTGGGGGCCTGGCGCGCGATGTCCTCGACGCCCATGTGGACCACGCACGGGATCTCCAGCAGGGCACAGGCGGTGGCCGCGGCCACGCCGTGCATCCCCGCTCCCGTCTCGGCGATGACGCGGCTCTTGCCGAGTCGCCGAGTCAGCAGGACCTGGCCCAGGGCGTTGTTCAGCTTGTGGGCGCCGGTGTGGTTGAGGTCCTCGCGCTTGAGGTACAGGCGGATCCGGTCGGGCAGCCGCTCGGCCGCCTTGCGTCCGCCAGAGGCCGTCGCGATCTCGCGGGCGCGGGCCAGCATCTCCTCGCCCAGCCGATCGGCCCGGTAGATCGGCGTGGGCCGCCCGCCGTAGTGGAACTGCAACTCGCGCAGCTCGGCCCAGAAGCGCGGGTCGCGGCGCGTCTCGCTCCAGGCCGTCTCCAACTGGTCCAGCGCGGCGACCAGGGTCTCGGGCACGTAGCGCCCGCCGAAGTCGCGCTGCACTCCCCAGCGGCCGGCGGCGTCCGGCTCCAGCAGAGCCTCCGGCACGGGCGTCGGCCGGACCTTGACGTGGGGCCGATCGAACCGCGCGGCTCGAGCCCGCTTGACGAAGAGGGCCACGCGCAGCGGCTCCTTGCGAGGCCGCGAGCCGGGGGCGCGCGGGGCGCGCGAGCGGCCGGAGCTGTTCTCCTCCACCCCGCTGGCCGCGTCCACCCCGATGGCCGGCACGTCGAGAACGGCCCGGGCAACGTTGACCGGCTCCAGCCCTCCGGCCAGGATCACGGGCAGCTCGCGGGCCACGGCCGCGGCCACGGCCCGATCCACCAGGCGCCCGGTGCCGCCGGCGAAAGGCCCGCCTGCGGCATCGAGAATGATCCGCTCGGCGCCGGCGGCCAGGTAGGCCCTGCCTGCCTCGACGGCGTCGGAGGCGAGTGAACCGGCGTCCGCAGGCCCCGCCTTCGCGCCGGCCTTGCCGCCCGGGGCGGCCGCGGCCGGCCTGCCGGCAACCTCGTCCCCGCCGGAGAGCGGAACCGAGGGCAAATGCAGCACCTTCCAGACCGGCCTGCCGGCCGTCCTGATCGCCTCCACCGGCTCATCGCCCGAGAACTGGATGGCGTCGGGATTTACCGCCGCCACGATGGCCCGCAGTTCTCGTTGGGCGGCGTTGACGGTGATGGCCACGATCCGCGGCCGGCGCCCGGCCGGAGCCGCCTCGCGGGCCAGGGTGGCCAGCCAGGACGCTTCGGCCAGGGTCAAACAGCGGGGCGTGCCGGGGACGAGATTGAGGCCGATGGCATCGGCGCCCGACCGGATGGCCGACAGGACGCCCTCCGAATCGGTCAGGCCGCAGATCTTGACAAGGGGCTGCCTGGCCTCGGAAGCCGGGTCGTGAGGCATGCGACCGGCCTCGACGAAGGACCGAACCGCCGCCGCGGGATCGGCCGAGCGCATCAGCGCCTCGCCTATCAGGGCCGCATCCAGCCCGGCGGCGCGCCAGCCGACGAGCGTCCGCGGCTCGTTCACACCCGACTCGCCCACGACCAGCCGATCGTCCGGAACCAGGCCGCGCAGCCGGAGGCAGTGCGCCGGATCGACTGCCAGGGTGCGCAGGTTCCGGTTGTTGAGGCCGATCAGCCGGGCCGGGGTCCGCAGGGCCGCGTCGAGTTCGCGCTCGTCGTGGACCTCGACCAGCGGTTCCATGCCCAGCTCGCGGGCCTGACGGGCAAAGCGCAACAACCTGGCCGGCGGCAGGATCGACGCCAGGAGCAGGACCAGGTCCGCCCCGGCCGTCCGCAGCACCGGCAGCTGGCGCTCGTCCACGACGAACTCCTTGGCCAGGATCGGCAGCGTGACCGCCTTGCGGACCGCGGTCAGATCGTCCACCGAGCCGCCAAACCAGTGAGGCTCGCACAGGACCGAAATGGCGGTCGCGCCGCCGGCCGCATAGGCGCGGGCCTGGGCGATCGGGTCCGCCTTAGCGGCGATGGCCCCCGCCGAGGGCGAGCGGCGCTTGACCTCGGCAATGACATGCAGGCCTGGCGCGGCCAGGGCCTCGGCCACGGGGCGGACGGCACCGCCCGGCAGGGCGGTGCAGGCGGCGGCTTCGTCGGCCAGGGCACGGTAGGTGCGCCCGGCCAGTTCGGCCGCCAGGTCGGCCTGCCGGCGCGCGGCGATCTCCGCGACGACGCCGGCCCGGCCGCGCGCCGGAGTGGCTGCGGCCGTGGCTCCTCCTCGGGTCGTCTTCGATGACACCGTCATGCGGGCGCCCCGGCGGTCTGGGTATCCCCGGCAGCCTCGGCCCGAGCCCTGTCCCGTGCTCGCCCGGCGGCGCGCAGCCGCGTCAGCAGGTCGCGGGCCCGGCCGTCGTCGATCGCGGCCGAAGCCAGCGAGATGCCCTCCCGCAGATCCGCCGCCTTGCCGGCGGCCACAAAGGCGGCCGCGGCGTTGAGCAAGACCACGTCCCGCCCCGGGCCGTGGACGCCGCCCAGGATCGCCTCGATGGCGGCCGCGTTCTCGGCCGCCGCGCCGCCCGCCAGCGCAGAAGTCGGCGCGGACGCCAGACCCAGTTCCACGGCCACGACCTCGTGGCGCGTCACGCCGGCCGGCGTGACGTCGTACATGACCCCCGAGCCGTCGAGAGGCAGCTCGTCGACGCCGGTGCCGTGGACCACGAGGGCCCGCTCGGCTCCCAGCAAGCGCAGCACCTCGGCCATCCTGAGTGCGGCCGTCGCCGCCCCGACCCCCACGACCTGGCGCGTCACGCCGGCCGGGTTGGTCATGGGACCGAGCAGGTTGAAGGCCGTCCGCACCCCGATTTCGCGCCGAGTGGGTCCGGCGTGCCTCATCGACGGGTGGTAGGCCTGGGCGAAGAGGAACGCGAAGCCGTCCTTTCGCAGCGCCTCGCCGGCTTCCTCCGGGCTCAGGTCGGTGGCGATCCCGAGCGCCTCCAGGACGTCGGCCGAGCCACAAGCGGAGGTCATCGCCCGGTTGCCGTGCTTGGCCACCGGGACCCCGGCCGAGGCCAGGATCAGGGCCGCGGCGGTGGAGACGTTGAGGGTGTTGCTGCCGTCGCCGCCGGTGCCGCAAGTGTCGATCGCGCCGTCCGGCGCCTGGACTTTGAGCGAGTGCTCCCGCATGGCCGTCGCGAAGCCGGCCAGCTCCTCCACCGTCTCACCGCGCATTCGGAGAGCCACCAGCAGCGCCGCCAGCTGGGCCTGCGTCGCCTCGCCGTCCATGACGGCGTTCATCGCGGCGTGGGCCTCATCCACCGTCAGCGTCCTGCCGTCGACCACCGCCGCCAGAGCCGCTTTCACCAGTACGCTCATCCAAGCACCTCCGCGCGACCGGCAGCGGCCGCCTCCGTCTCCTGCCCCGGGGCCAGCCCCGAAAGGGCGAATGAGCCGGCGCTGGCATCCAGCACGCCGGCCTCCCCCTCGCCGGCCAGGCGCAGGAAGTTGGCCAGCAGGCGCGGGCCATCCGGCGTCAGGACCGACTCGGGGTGGAATTGCACGCCCTCGACCGGGGCTTCCAGGTGCCGGATGCCCATGACGACATCGTCGCCCTCGGTCCGGCTGGTCACGATCACATTGGCCGGCAGCGTCTCGGGCGCCACCGACAGGGAGTGGTACCGCGCCGCCGGGAAGGGGTTGGGCATGCCGGCCAGCAGCCCCTTGCCGTCGTGGCGGATCTGGGACGACTCGCCGTGCAACAGGGTCGGCGCCCGGCCGACGGTCGCGCCCACGGCCACGCCCATCGACTGCATGCCCAGGCAGACGCCGAGCGTCGGGATGCGGCGCTCGATGGCGAAGCGCACGGCCTCGATCGAGA
>CAZFLI010000152.1:0-4693 GCA_964519845.1 uncultured Anaerolineaceae bacterium
CCGGCGGAGGCGGCCGGAGCCACGGCCGGGGCCGCGGCGGAGCGGCAGGCGGCGGAGCCCGAGGGGTGGCCGGCCCGGCTCTCGGCGGCCGAAGAGGACGATCTCTGGCGGGTGGTGCAGGCCGGCTTCCGCGAGCGGCGCAAGATGCTGCACAACGTGCTGGCGCGCCAGCTGCCGGTGCCGGGGGATCGGGTGGCCGCGGCCCTGGCCGCGTGCCGGATCGACGGGGAGCGGCGGGCGCAGACGCTCTCGGTGGGGGAATGGCTGGCGTTGCGCGAGGCGCTGGGGCCGCTGCCGCCGGAATCGAAGAGCCGGCCATGAGAAGGCTGGTTTCGCGCCGGGCGCCGGCCAAGCTGAACCTGACCCTGGCCGTTCTGGGGGAGCGCGGCGACGGCTACCACGACCTTCATTCGGTCATGGTGCCCCTGGACCTGGCCGACACGGTGACCGTCGCTTTGGGCAACCTGAGAGCCGGCGACGACACGCTGCGGATCGAATACCGCGGCACCGGGCCGGTCGCAGTGCCGGTCGCAGCGCCGGCCGCAGTGCTGGCGGCCGGGCCGGACAACCTGGTCCTTCGCGCCATCGCCGCGGCCCGCGCCGCCGCGTTTGCCGTCAAGCCGGACAAGCCGCCGCGCTTCCTCGAGGCGAGCCTGGAGAAGGTCATCCCCGTCGCCGCGGGGTTGGGCGGCGGCAGCAGCGATGCCGCGGCGGCGATGGGCGCCGCGCTCGAGTTCTGGCGGACGCGGCTTCCGCTGGAGACGGCCCGCGGCGTGGCGGCCTCGCTGGGCTCCGACGTGCCGTTCTTCCTGGCGGGCGGCGCGGCCCTCGTCGGCGGCCGGGGCGAGCACGTCGACCCGCTGCCGCCGCTTCGGGGAGTGGCTCCGGCAGTGCTGCTCGTCACGCCGCGCCTGCACGTGTCGACGGCGGCGGTATTCGCCGCCTATGCCGCCGGCGCGCGACCCGGGGCCGACCCGGGCCACGCTTCTGCGAGGGGCGGGGCCACGGCCCTGTCCACGAGCGAGCGGCTCGCCGCCGACATGCGCGCCGGCATGACCACCCTGCATCTTCTGGCGCGCGCCGCGGAACTGGCGGCGGCCAACGATCTGCTGCCGGCGACACTGCAGGTGGCCCCGGAACTGGGCGCCTTCCGCATGGCCCTGGCGCGTCTTCTGGGCCGTCCGATCGGCCAATCCGGCTCCGGGCCGACGGCCTGGGTTCTGTACCCCTCGGCCGGCGCGGCCCAGCGCGCTGCCGCGGCAATCCGCCGGGCCGGGCTGGGCGGCTCGGCCGGTGAGCCGTT
The DNA here is from genome assembly GCA_964519845.1 of uncultured Anaerolineaceae bacterium. Lineage (GTDB taxonomy): Bacteria > Chloroflexota > Limnocylindria > Limnocylindrales > CSP1-4 > Fen-1039. The sequence continues at coordinate 1,304 of CAZFLI010000152.1, forward strand.
CGTCGCTGTCACCAGCATCGTCTCGGGCGCACAATAGGCGGCACGGCGCCGCGCCCCAAGCCAGCATCGAGGAGACCGCAAGTGCCACGCCAGGCCATCACCGCGTCCGGAGCCCCGGCCGCCATCGGTCCGTACAGCCAGGCCGTCGCCATCGACGGCTTCCTGTTCTGCTCCGGCTCCCTGGGGATGGACCCCGCCACCGGGGCTCTGCTCGACGGCATCGAAGCCCAGACCGAGCGGGCACTCGCGAATCTCGAGGCCGTCCTGCAGGCCAACGGCATGTCGATGGCCGACGTCGTCAAGACGACCGTCTTCCTGAGCGATCTGGCCAACTTCGCCGCCATGAACGCCGTCTACGCAACCCACGTCGTGGACCCGGCGCCGGCCCGCAGCACCGTCCAGGTGGCGGCGCTGCCCAAGGCCGCCCTGGTGGAGATCGAGGCGATCGCGCGCCGAGCGTAACCACGCTTCCCGCTACGTGCTAACGTCAGATCAGATGAACGAGCCAGCTTCGCCCGTCCTGCCGGTCGTGCTCGCCGCCGGCCTCGGCACGCGCATGAAGTCGAGCCGTCCGAAGGTGCTGCACGAGTTGTGCGGCCGGCCGATGTTGGCCTACGTTCTGGACGCGGCCGCCACTGCCGGGACTCGGAAGCCGCTTGTCGTCTACTCGCCTGAGACTTCCGCCGTCACGGAGGCCTTTGGAGACCGGGCCGACTTTGCCCTGCAGCAGACCCCCCTGGGCACTGCCGACGCGGTCAAGGCGGCCCTTGCCGTCGCCCCCGCCGACGCGGCCGAGATCCTGGTGCTCTCGGGCGACGTCCCGCTCGTCGATCCCGGCCTGCTGGCCGGACTGGTCGAGTTGCGGCGGGCAAGGCACGCGGCGATCGCGCTGATCGCCGTCCAGACCCTCGAGCCGGAAGGGCTGGGTCGCGTCGTGCGCAGCCCGGACGGCGACGAGGTCCTGCGTATCGTCGAGCAGAAGGACGCCGCGCCCGAAGAGCTGGAGATCGACGAGATCAACGCCGGGCTCTACGCCTTCGACGCAGCCTGGCTGCGAGCTCGCATCGGCGACGTGGCCGCCTCGCCGGTCTCGGGTGAGTTCTACCTTCCGGCGCTGGTCGAGCTGGCGCACCGCGACGGCCGTCCCATCGTCTCGCTCGACGTGCTTGACGACGGCACCCTGGCCGGCATCAACGACCGCTCCCAGCTGGCCGCCGCGGAGTTCCAGATGAGAGTCTCGATCAACGAGGCCCACATGACCGCCGGAGTGACGATGCTCGATCCGAGCACGGCCTACGTCGACGCGACCGTCGAGCTTGGGACGGATGTCACGCTCGAACCGAACGTCTGCCTGCGAGGCAAGACCCGGGTGGGCGAAGGCACGCGGATCGGCTCGGGCAGCGTGGTGGTCGACGCTACGGTCGGCCGCGAATGCGTCGTTCGGTCCAGCCTGATCGAAGGCTCGGGCGTCGCGGATGGGTCGGAGATCGGGCCCTTCGCCTATCTTGCGGCCGGCTCATCGGGCGGTGAGAGACGATGAACGACGTCATTCTCGAGCTGCTGATCGTCGCCGGCCTCGTCCTGCTCGAAGCGGTCTTCGTGGCCTCGGAGTTCGCTCTGATCACGATCCGCCGCAGCCGGGTCGAGCAGCTCATCGACGAGGGCCACCGCGAGGCGCGCCGAGTCAGGCGCCTGATCGATGACCCGAGCCGCTTGCTGGCGGTGGTCCAGATCGCGGTCACGTTCGTCGGCTTCCTCTCGTCGGCCTACGCCGCGGTGAATCTGGCCAATCGGCTGGATGGCGTGCTGAAGCCCCTCCTGCACGACGCCGCCGGCGGGGTGGCCCTGCTGCTGATCACGATCATGCTGGCCGCCTTCACCATCGTCTTCGCCGAGCTGGTGCCCAAGACCCTGGCCCTGGCCCACACGGACCGGTTTGCCCTCGCCCTGGCCGCGCCGGTGGATGTGATCGGCGGAATCCTCGGCCCGGTCGTCTCGCTGCTCACCTGGTCGACGCGGGTAATCGCCGCAGGCTTCGGGGCCGACGTCCAGAAACGGGCCCAGATCTCCACCGAGGAGCTGAAGCTGATCGTGGAGCGGGGAGGGGAGGAGGGCATCCTCGAGGCCGAGGAGGAGCAGATGATCAGCGCCGTGATCGAGATGGGCGAGCGGCGCCTGCACGAGGTCATGGTGCCGCGCACCGACATCACGGCTCTGCCCATGTCGGCCACCCTGGACGTGGCACTCGAGTGCTTCATAAGCCAGGGCCACAGCCGCCTGCCCGTCTACAAGGGCTCGATAGACGAGGTCGTCGGCGTCCTGTACGCAAAGGATCTGCTGCCCTTCCTCAAGGCCGGCTCGCCGGTCAAGAAGCCGGACTGGCACAAGCTGCTGCGGACGCCCCTCTACGTGCCCGAGTCGATGTTGATCGACGACCTGCTGCACCAGCTCCAGGGCCGCAAGGTCCACCTGGCCATCGTCCTGGACGAGTACGGCGGCACCGCGGGCCTGGTGACGATCGAGGACCTGCTCGAAGAGATCGTTGGCGAGATCCAGGACGAGTACGACGTCGAGGAACCCATGACGGTGCGCCTCTCGGAGAACGAGGTGCGCCTCGACGGGCGCGTGTCGGTCGACGACCTGGCCGAGCTGTTCGGCGTTGATCTGGCGGACATGGAGGATGCCGAGGAGTACGACACCGTCGGCGGCCTCCTCTACCACCGCATCGGCGGCGTGCCGCGGCCGGGCGATCGCATAACCCTGGACGAGCATGGCCTGACGCTGACCGTCGAGACGACCGACGGCCGGCGCGTCGGCAAGGTGCTGGCCGTACGCACACCCAGGGAGGTAGACGAGGGCGGCTAGGCTCTCCGCCCGGGCTCAGGCCTTGATGACGCTCGTGACGATGCCGCGGATCGAGTCGAGCACTTCGCCGCCCACCACGCCGGCGGCCTCCAGCTCGGCCAGGGCCTCGTCTCGGTGGCGGCGGGCCTGCTCGCGGGTGTAGTCGCGGCCCCCCAGCCGTTCGATCAGCGCGACCGTCTCGGCGACCTGGCCGGCCGTCGGTTCGGGCGTATGCCAGACCACCTCCAGTCGAGCTCGGTCGTCCGCGCCCGCATGCTCGAAGGCGTAGATAACCGGCAGGGTCATCTTGTGGCGGGCCACGTCGGTCGGCTCCTTGCCGGTCTGGGCCTGCTCGCCCCAGATGCCCAGCAGGTCGTCGTTGAGCTGGAAGGCGATGCCCAGGGCCCAGCCGAAGGCACGGTAGCGGGCAACGACGTTCTCGTCGTCGGTGGCCAGGACGGCGCCGGCCTCGATGGAGGCGGCGATCAGGGCCGCCGTCTTGCGGCCGATCATGTCGAAGTACAGCTCCACCGACATCGGCTCGGC
>CAZFLI010000153.1:0-4685 GCA_964519845.1 uncultured Anaerolineaceae bacterium
TGCGGACCAAGGCCCGCCGCCTCAAGGCCGAGCACGGCCTGGACCTCCTCATCGTCGACTACCTCCAGCTGATGCAGCCCGGCACGCCCACCAAGGACGGCAATCGCGTGGCCGAGGTCTCCGACATCAGCCGCGGCCTCAAAGCCCTGGCCCGCGAGCTGCACGTCCCGGTCCTCGCCCTCTCCCAGCTGTCGCGCGAATCGGAGCGCATGGGCGGGCGGGATCCTCGCCTCTCGGACCTGCGTGAGTCGGGCGCAATCGAGCAGGACGCGGACCTGGTCATGCTGCTGTCGCGGCCGCGGCTCAAGAAGAAGAACGCCAGGGGCGAGGAGGAAGAGGAGCCCGCCCCGGACGCGGCGGCTTCGGCCAGCGGCGAGGTCATCAAGCTGAACCTGGCCAAGCATCGAAACGGCCCCACCGGCGAGCTCCAGCTCTGGTTCTACAAGCGTCAGACGCGCTTCGTCACCTACGTCGAAGACCGCTACGCCGAAGCGGTCTGAGCGGCACGGCCTACACTGCTCTCAGACGCGCGCCGGGCGGCCGGCCCGCCAGAGATGGGAGGAGCGCAATGGGCGTGATCATCGTCCGGGAGATGGTCGGCACGAGTGCCCACTCGTGGAGTGACGCGGCGCGCCAGGCAGTCGCCCTGGCCAGCAAGACCGTCCGCAACATCCGCTACGTGGAAGTCGTGCAGTCCACCGCCAGCGTGGAAGACGGCGAGATCAAGGAATACCGCGTCCAGCTCAAGCTCGGGTTCGAGTACGAGGAGTAGGGTCACGCCTGCCGGGGGACTTCGCCGCTCTCGGGCCGCCTTCACCGCGGCAGTCCTGGTCGTCATCGTGGCCGTGGTCGTATCCGGCTGCGGCGGAGCGGCCGCCAGCCCCTCACCGAGCCCCACCTCCACGCCCTCGCCCACGCCCGTACCGACTCCGGAGCCGGTCGTCACGCCGGTCGGCACCGTCGCTCTGGACCCGGGCCCGGACTACTCGGATGTGGCGTCCCCCTCCAGCGGCACCCTCTTCCCCTGGTACGAGGCGGAGACTGCCTTCCGCCATCCCATTGCCGTGATGATCGACGACGCTTGGGGTGCCAGACCCCAATCGGGTCTGTCTCAGGCGGACATCGTCTACCAGGCCCCAGCGGAGGGCGGAGTCCCCCGCTACATGGCCCTCTTCCAGACCCAGATCCCTGCCTGGATCGGCCCCATCCGCAGCACCCGCCTCTACTACGTGGCCTGGGCCGAGGAATGGCAGGCGATGTACGTCCACATGCTGGGCGCCCCCAACGCCCTCGCCCGCCTGGCCCAGATCGACAAGCAGTACGTCTACAACGCCGAAGCACTGAAGTCGTGGGGCTACCTGCAGCGCGTCAACTACCACGTCTCGCCACACAACCTCTACACCACCGGGCCGAACCTGCTGGCCTGGGCGGCGAAGCTGGGCGCGACCGCCCCCTTCAGCCGGTCGCCCTTCACCTTCGCCGAGGATCTGCCGGCCGCCGATCGCGGCCCCGGCGGGACGCTGGTCGTTCCCTACTCCTCCAACAAGGTCGTCTACCGCTACGACGCCGCCACCAACACCTACCCACGCGCGGTCAGCGGCCAGGATCCACAGATCGACTACGGCAACAAGCAGCCGATCGCGCCGCGCAACGTGATCGTCCTCTTCCAGAAGACCGGCTTCCTGCCGGTCACGCCGGGCCAGGCCAACAAGGGGCGCCTGGAGATCGACTTCCTGGGAAGTGGCCAGGCCGCCGTCTACAACAACGGCCTGGCCATCGAGGCGGTCTGGTCCAAGGCGACCGAAAGCTCGCCCACCCTGCTGACCTACGCCTCGGGCCCCAACAAGGGCGAACCGGTGCCGATGGTCCGCGGCCAGATCTTCATCCAGGTGGTGCCGACGGGCACGAAGGTCAGCTGGTCGCCGGCGGCGGCTCCCAGCGCGTCGCCTTCGCCGTAGAGGAGGCTTATGCCGATCCGGTCCTTCGCTCGCCCGAGCAGAACCGCGTCGCTGGCAACCGCCGTCCTCCTTGCCGCCGGCCTCCTCGTCGCGGCCGACGGTTCCGGGATCGCGGTGCCGACCGACCCACCCGACCCAACGGCGACCCTCGAGCCGGCGACCACGGCGCAACTCACGCCCAGCCCAATCCTGCTCCCGCTGGGGATGAGTACGGCCGGGCCCGCCGCCACCGCCTACCCGGCCCCCGCGGCAGCGACCACCAACGGCGTCCTGTATCCCTTCTACGACTCGGAGCTGGCCACCCGCAAGCCGATCGCCGTCATGCTGGACGACCACTGGGCTGCCCGCCCGCAGGCCGGCCTGTCGCAGGCCGACCTCGTCTACCAGGCTCTGGCGGAGGGCGGCATCCCGCGCTACATGGCCATCTACCAGACGCAGGACCCTCCGCTGATCGGTCCCATCCGCAGCGCCCGCACCTACTTCGTGGCCTGGGCCGAGGAATGGAAGGCAATGTATGTCCACGTCTGGGGCTCGCCGGACGCCATGAACCGCCTGGCCACGGACAACAGGCAGTACGTCTGGGACGCGGACGGCCTGCGCTACCTCACCAACACTCCCTACATGTGGCGCGTGGACTGGCGAGTGGCGCCCCACAACGCCTACACGGACGGCAGCCATCTGCGGACGCTCCTGCGGAAGCTCGGTGGCACCGATCCGTCCCCCAAGACCCCCTGGACCTTCGGCGACCCGACGTCCGAAGAGCGACGCCCGGAGGGCGGCAGCATCACCATCCCCTACTACTACAACAAGATCGAATACCAGTACGACCGCGCCACCAACACCTACCCGCGCTGGGAGACCACGAACGTCACCAAGCACACCCTGGCCCCCGAGGTTGACCCGAACAACGGCCGCCAGATCGCCCCCAGCGTGGTCGTGGTGATGTACATGAACACCTACCTGATGGCGGGGCACGCCAATGAGAAGAAGGGCCGCCTGGAGCTGGCCTACGTGGGCAAAGGCAAGGCCCTGGTCTTCCAGAACGGGCAGGCCATCAGCGCTCGCTGGAACAAGGCCCGCGAGCATTCGCAGACCACCCTCACCTACGCCTCCGGCCCCGACGCCGGCAAGCCGGTCCCCTTCGTCCGCGGCCAGATCTTCATCCAGGTGGTGCCAACCGGCACGGCGGTCACCTACACGGTCGGCACGCTGGCTCCGCCGTACAGCTGAAGCGAAGCGCCAGATAAGCGGCGGATGATCGGCGGGCGCGATCATTGCCGCCATGCATTCCCTGGCCGTCGATCCGATTGACACTCGCTCGCACGAGTCCCTATCCTACGGCCCGCCGATGCCCGGCCGGCACGGGTCAGAGGAGTTGCGGGTGTCCGTCGAGCCCGAACTTGGCGAGCGGATCGCCGATCAGACTTCGCGCGTCCGACCCGGCTTCCCGCTGCGCCTGGGCAAGGTCCAGCGTCCGCTGCTGGCCGAAGAGACCCTTCGCCGCGACCGGCTCCTGGATTGGCTGGCCTTCCGTGCCAAGCGTCGTGCGGTCTGCGTCGTCGCGGAGGCCGGCTTCGGCAAGACCACGCTCGTGGCGGATTTCCTGCGCCGCTCCCGGCGGCGCGTGTTCTGGTACCGCCTCGATGAGGACGACACAGACGGGCTCGCCTTCATGCGCTACCTGGTCGCCTCCTGCCAGACGGTGGACCCCCTTCTGCTGCGCCGTTCGGCTTCGGTCCTGAACGAGACGGCCATCGAGCCCCTGCGCCAGGAAGTGGTCCTCGATACGCTCCTGAGCGAACTTGACGCCCTGGGCGAGGTGCCTTCTGCCCTGGTGCTGGACGACTTCCACATCGTGGAGGACAACGCCTCGATCGTCGCGGTCGTGGAGCGGCTGCTGTCGCGCGCCCCGATCCAGCTGTCCGTCTTCCTTGTGTCGCGCCGGACGCCCAAGCTCCAGCTCGGTGCCATGCGCGCTCGGGGCGAGCTGGCCGAACTGGGCCGGGACGAATTGCGTTTCGACGAGCTTGAGACCGAGAGTCTCTTCCGCGACGTGTACCACCACCCCCTGGAGGCCGATGTCCTGCACGACCTTCAGGCTCGAACGGAGGGTTGGGCGGCCTCGCTTCGACTGGTCGGGACGGCGGTTGAGGGCCGGACGCCGGGCCAGATCCGAGCCTTCGTGCATTCGATCACCGGCTCGGAGGGCGCCCTCTACGACTACCTCGCCCAGGAAGTGATCGGTGAGCTGGACAAGCGGCTGCGCGGCTTCCTGACACGTGTCTCGCTGCTGGAGGAGATTGATGCGGGGTCCGCGTCGGTTGCCTCTGGGGTGGATCCTTCCGAGGTCCGCGGGCTGCTGGCACGCTCCCAGGAGATCGGGCTGGTATCGAAGGGATCAGGCGACGCCGGCACGTGGCGCGCCCACCCGCTGGTCCGCGACTTCCTCATCGCCCGACTCGAATCGGAAGTGGGTGCGGAGGAGATCCGGGAGCTGCACCGCCACCTCGCCGCTGCTTTTGAGACCGAGTCGTGGCGTTTGGCCGCCCGTCACTGGGCCGCCGCCGGTGACGCCGAGCAGGTCCGCCGCGTCCTCTGCGGCGCCGTCCCCGCCATCATCGGCTCAGGCGACCTCGCCGTCGCGGCCGAGTTGATGGCCCACTTCCCAGACCCCGACAACCCCTACTACGCCATTCTTCGCTCAAGGAAGCTCTCCTCCGAGGGGCG
>CAZFLI010000154.1:0-4591 GCA_964519845.1 uncultured Anaerolineaceae bacterium
ATGGCCCTCCACCGCGAGGCCCCGTTCGACGCGGTCTACTCCAGCTCTCCACCCATTTCGTCGCACCTGGCCGCGGCCCTCATCGCCCGCCGCTCCGGCGTGCCGTGGATCGCCGACTTCCGCGACCCGTGGATCGGCAACGCTTTCGCGGCCCCGCCGCCTCCGCACCACCGCTTCTTCCAGCGGCGCATAGAGAGGCGCATCGCCCGCGTCGCCGACATGGTCGTCATGGCGACCGACGGCTTGGCCCGGGCCTTCACCGACCGCTACCCGGAGGCGGCGGCTCGCTGCGTGGCCATCCCCAACGGCTACGATCGAAGCGATCTTCCGCCGGCCGAAGAGATCCCCGCGCGGCCCCCGGATGGCCGGTTCCACCTGGTCTACGGCGGCAGCCTGTACGGGACCGATGAGCTGCGGGTCTTCCTCGACGGACTGGAGCTAATGCTGGCTCGCAGGCCGGAGGTCCGCGACCGGCTGGCGGTGGAGTTCGTGGGCCAGGTCAACCTGGAGAACCAGGTCCTGGCGGCACGATACGCCGCCCCCGATCGACTGCGTGGGGTGGTCGCCTTCACCGGCTTCCTTCCCCACCGGCGGGCCCTCGGCCGGATGCTTGCCGCGGACGCCCTGCTGCAGCTGATCGCCGCCGGCCCCGGCAAGGGCCACGTCCAGGGCGGCAAGCTGATGGAGTACATCGGCCTGGACCGCCCCATCCTGGCCGTGGTCCCCGACGGCGACGCCCGCGCCCTGCTGTCCGAGCTCGACTGGGGCATCGTGGCCGACCCAACGCCGGAGGGGGTCGCCGACGGACTGGAGCGCCTGCTGGCGGCCAGGCCGTCACGCCGGCGAGCCGACCCGCGGGGCCGCTACGACCGGGTCGAGCTGGCCGCCCGGCTGGCCACCGTCCTGGACGGCGCGGTGGCTGCGCGGGCGAGGCGGGCGGGGCGAGCCAGGGGAGGCGAGCGGTGAGTCGCCCCACCCGACTGCTGCTGGTCACGAACATCTATCCGACGACAGACCGCCCGCAGTCGGGGGCCTTCGTTGCCCGCCGCGTCGCGGTCCTGCGCGAGCGAGGCGTGGACGTGGTCGTGGCCGGCCCCTCCAGCTATCGGCGCAACACGCTGATCCGGCACCTGGAAATCGCCCGGCGCGCACTGACGGCGAGGGGGCCGTTCGACGGGGTAGAGGCCCACCCCGTGTATGCCGCCGGCGTGATCGCCCTGGTCGCGGCCCGGCTGCGCCGGCGGCCGCTGCTGGCCTACGCCCACGGCAGCGACGTGGCGGACTACGCGGTCCGGCGGCGGGTTCACCGGGTCCTGGCGCGGTGGGTCGTCCGCGGCGCGAAGGCCGTGGTTGCCAACTCGCAGACCACGGCCTCGTACGTGGAGCGGCTGGGCGCCACGCCGCGGGTCATCTCGCCGGGCATCGACCTCTCCGTGTTGGGACCGGTCCGCCCGAAGGAGCGGGTTGCCCTGCGCCGCCGCCTGGGGCTGCCCGAGGGCCCGCTGGCCCTCTACCTCGCGACCCTGACCGAACACAAGGGGGCCGACGTCTTCGCTTCGGGCGTGGCCGCGGCCCCGGGCTGGCAGGGGATCATGGTCGGGGCCGGGCCGCTGGCGGAGTCCATCGAGGCAGCCCATCCGGCAATCCTGCGCCGCCCGGCCGTCGCTCCGGATGAGGTCCCGGACTGGCTGCGGGCGGCCGACGTGGTCGTGGTCCCGTCGAGGCGGGAGGGCCTGGGCCTGCTCGCCATCGAGGCCCTGGCCTGCGGCAAGCCGGTGGTCGCGGTCGCGGTCGGTGGCCTGCGCGAGGTCATCCGCGACGGCGAGAACGGGCTGCTGATCCCGCCCGCCGACCCGTCGGCGCTGGCCGGCGCCATGGCCCGGCTGCTCGACCCGGAACTGCGGGCGCGCCTGGGGGCCGCCGGCCCGGCATCGGTCGCGGACCACGACATCCGCCGGGTCGCCGAGGCCATGGCCGAGGTCTGGCGGGACCTGGGCGTTCGAGCCTAAGCGCCGCCGAACAGTGTGGCCCAGGCCAGCACGATCGACAGCAGCACCAACATGCCGGTGACGGCCCAGCCGATCGAGCGCAGGATCGGCCCGCTCACCAGGCGACCCATCAGCCGGCGGTCCGAGGCCAGGATCATCACGAAGACCAGCACGAACGGCAGCAGCAGGGCGTTGATGACCTGCGCCATGACCATCACCTGGACCAGGGGCAGGCCGGGGATCAGGACGAAGAAGGCTGCCACGGCGACGAAGAAGACCAGCAGGCCGTAGAAGGCCGGCGCCTCTCGCCAGCGCCAGTCGACTCCGGTCTCCCAGCCGAAGGCTTCGCAGGCGGCGTAGGCGCTGGTTAGCGGAACCACTCCCAGTCCCAGGAACGACGCGGCCAGCAGCCCGATCGCGAACAGGACCGTCGCGCCCTCGCCGGCCAGCGGCGAGAGGGCCCTGGCGATCTCGCTCACGGCGCCGGGGTCACCGGTATCGACGCTGACGCCCTGGCTATGAAGGGCCGCGGCGCAGGCCACGACGATGAAGGCGGCGATCAGGTTGGTGAGGAGGGCGCCCAGGCCGACGTCCAGACGCTCGCCCACCAGGTCCTCCGGGCCGAGTCGCTTGTCGGCGCAGTACGACTGGATGAATGCCTGGCCCCAGGGAGTGATGGTTGTGCCCACGGTCGCCACCACGGCCAGCCAGTAGGCGCCGGAGAGTGAGCCGTGGGGTACCAGCGAGACGGCCGCCTGGCCCCAATCCGGGCGGGCCATCAGGGCCGAGGCGAAGTAGGCGAGTGAGACGCCGATACCCACCGCCACGAACAGGTATTGAACCCTGGAGAAGCTCCCCCGGGCCAGCAGCAGCACCACGGCAGTGGCGGCCACCAGCGCGCTGATCGCCGACGGTACCCCGAACAGGCTGAGCGCCGCCGCCGTCCCGGCGAACTCGGCGACGATGGAGCCCAGGTTCGCGGCCAGCATCGTCAGGGTCAGGAAGAAGACCCAGCGAACGCCGAACCGCTCGCGGACCAGTCCCGTCAGCCCCTGCCCGGTTGCCAGGCCGAGTCGGGCCCCGACCTCCTGGGTGAAGAAGAGGGCGATCTGCGTTGCCAGCAAGACCCACAGCAGCTGGTAGCCGTACTTCACGCCGGCCACCGAATAGGTGGTTATCCCGCCGGCGTCGTTGTCGGCGAAGCCGCTGACCAGGCCCGGCCCAAGGACGCCCAGGATGGCCGCCAGGCGGACGCGATTTGCAGCCCGCGGGCTGAGCGCCAGGCTCGGCCCTCTCATCGGTCACCCGCCCCCTGGCCGCGGCCGAAGAGCCGCGGCAGGTGGCGCCTGGATGGCTGCGGCAGGAGAGTATCCATGGCGTCGTCGACGGTAACGATCCCCTCCAGGCGGCCTTCCTGGTCGACCACCGGAACGGCCAGGAGGTTGTAGCGGGCCACGATCTCGGTGACCTCTTCCTGGCCGGCACCGGTGCGGACGGCGACCGGCTCGTCGTACATGAACGACGAGATCCGGGCATTCGGCTTGGCGACGATCAAGTCGCGCAGCGACAGGACTCCGACCAGCCGCTCCGTGCTGTCGGTGACGTAGATGTAGTAGATAGTCTCGGCGTCCGGCTCGAGCTGGCGCAGGCGGTCGATCGTCTGGGCCGCGGTCAGGCTGGCCGGGACGGCCACGAACTCGGTGGTCATGATGCCGCCGGCCGTGTCCTCGTCGTAGGTCATCAGCTCCTGGACTTCCTCGGCCTCGTCCTTCTCCATCAGGCCCAGGATCTCCTCGCGGGTGTCCTCGGGCAGGTCGGCCACGAGGTCGGCCGCGTCGTCGGGGTCCATCTCCTCGAGGATGTCGGCGGCGCGTCCGGGCTCCAGGTCCTCGAGGATGTCGACCTGCGTGTCGGGCTCCATCTCGCCGATGGCGTCCGCCGCGGCCTCGTCGTCCAGCGACTCGATGACGCTGACGCGGTCGTCGCGCGAGAGTTGGTCGATGATCGTGGCCAGGTCCGCCGGATGCAGTTCGGCCAGGCCCTTGTGCGGGACCCGCAGTTTGACGCTGGCGATCGTCCGTTCGACCGGATCGACGTCCTCCCAGTCGATGTAGCGCTCCGGCACCTCGCGGCCCAGACCGTGGGCGAGGGTGCGCCAGGGCCCCTCGATGCCCAGGCGGCGCAGCAGGCCGGAGGCCCCCACGTCGACGGCCACCAGATGCAGGGCGCCTTCCACCTCGTCCAGCCGCAGGTCGTTGACGCGCACCACCTTGCGGCCGTCGATGTCCACGATCTGGCGGTCCATCAGATCCAGCTTCAGGCGGATCTCGTTGGGGCGCTGGTGGAACCGGCCGATGTCGATGGCTGTGGTGCTCAGAATGGCCCCGGTCGCGTCCAGGCTGGCTACCGCCGGCCAGTGCAGGAAGATCTCGCGGCCGTTGGTCTTGACCACGATGCCGGTCACGGGCGGGTAGCGATCGCCGATTGCCACGATCAAGTCGGCGACCGCGCCGATCGCTTCGCCCAGCTGATCGCGCACGGGCCGGCCGATAGCCTGGCTCAGGTAGAGCATGTGCCACCTCAGACGCTGCGTCTGCGGACGG
>CAZFLI010000155.1:0-4526 GCA_964519845.1 uncultured Anaerolineaceae bacterium
TGCGAGGCCCTGCTCAGCTTCATCATCGCCCCCGAGAGCGCGCTCCGCTGATGACCCGCATCGCCGTCCTGAGCGACATCCACGGCAACCTGCCGGCCGCAGCCGCGGTCAAGAAGGCCGTCGATGCCGCCCGCCCGGACTACGTGGCCGTCCTGGGCGACCTGGCCATGAACGGCCCGGACCCGGTCGGCGCGGTCGACCTGGTTCGCGACCTGGAGGCGGCCGGGGCCTTCGTGATCTGCGGCAACACGGACCTCGCCGTCGGCGACGGAGACTACACGGCCGCCTTTCCGTGGTTCAACGACGGGGTGCCGGATCACTACCGGGCTGCCGCCGAGTGGGCTCGCGACCAGCTGGGCGACGAGCGGATCTCATACCTGCGGCACCTGCCGTGGGAGCGGCGGCTGCGCCTCGACGATCGCCTGATCCTCTTCTGCCACGGCTCCCCCGGCTCGCTGACCGACGGCCTGGCGGCCGATCTCGACCCCACTGTGACCATCGACCGGGTGAGCCGGACGGAAGCCTCGGTAATCGTTTGCGGCCACACCCACCTGCCGGAGGTTCGAGAGGTGGGCTGGCGCACGATCGTCAACGACGGCAGCGCCGGCTACGTGTTCGACGGCGACCCCACCGCCAGCTGGGCCTTGATCGACATCGACGGAGAGGGCGTGAAGGCCGAGATCAAGCGCACCGGCTACGACGTGATGGGCGCCGCCAACGCCGTCTCCGATCGCGGCCTGCCGGGCGATGTCTACCGGGCGGCCACGATCCGCACCGGGAAGTTTGTCCGATGAGCGGCCCGACAGACGCCCGGCGTGTCGTCGTGACCGGCATGGGCGCGGTGACCTCGCTGGGCCGGGATGTGGCCGCGACCTGGGAGGGCATGGTCGCCGGGCGCTCGGGCGTCGGGCTCATCACCCGCTTCGATCCCTCGCGCCTGAGCGTCCACATCGCCGCTGAAGTGAAGGATTTCGACAGCTCGTCGGTCCTCGATCGCAAGGAGCAGCGGCGTAACGACCGCTACGTCCAGTTCGCCCTGGTGGCCACTCGCGAGGCGATGGGCCAGGCAGGACTGCCGGCCCGGCTGGAGGGCGAGCTGGCGGAGCGGACCGGCGTCATCGTTGGCACCGGCATCGGGGGCATAGACACTCTCTGGGATCAGGCCCAGGTAGCGGTCGAGCGCGGGCCGGATCGGGTTTCGCCGTTCCTGGTGCCGATGACGATCAGCAACCTGGCCGCTGGGGTGATCTCCATCACCTTCGGTCCGAAGGGACCCAACTTCAGCGTCGTCTCCGCCTGTGCCACGGGCGCTCACTCGCTCGGCGAGGCGTACGAGATGATCCGCCGCGGAGACGCCGACTTGATGATCGCCGGGGGCTCGGAGGCCGGCATCAACGAGCTGATGGTGGGCGGGTTCGCGGCCATGCGGGCCCTCTCGACCCGCAACGACGAGCCCGAGCGGGCCTCGCGACCGTTTGATCGCGGCCGGGACGGCTTCGTCATGGGCGAGGGCTGCGGCGTGATGGTGCTCGAGGCACTGGACAGCGCCCGCAGGCGCGGTGTCGAGCCGCTCGTCGAGATGGCCGGTTACGGCGCCACGGCCGACGCCAGCCACATCACTCTGCCCGCGCCCGGTGGGGAGGGGGCGGTGCGGGCCGTGCGCCGGGCGCTGGAGAAGGCCCGAACCTCGGCGGATGAAGTCGCCCTGGTCAACGCCCACGCCACCGCGACGCCGGAAGGTGACCCGTGCGAGCTGGAGGCGGTGCGCACCCTGTTCGGGGAGCGGGCCGGCAAGGTCAGCCTCACGGCCAACAAGAGCATGATCGGACACACTCTGGGGGCAGCCGGCGCGATCGAGGCCATCGCCACGATCATGAGCGTCCGCACCGGGATCGTCCCACCCACCATCAACCTCGAGGATCCCGACGAGGCAGCCGCCGGCCTGGACCTGACCCCCGGTCGGGCCGTCAAGCGGGAGATCGAAGTGGCGGTCTCGAATTCCTTCGGCTTCGGCGGACAGAACGGCGCCATCGTCTTCCGGCGCTGGCAAGAGTGAAGGGCGCGAGCATGGCACAGACCGGAGACAAGCAACCCACCGCGGGCAAGGCCGCTTCGAAAGCGGGCCGGGCGCCGGCCAAGGCAGCCGGACCCGCCATCTCGCCGGAGACCGACTCCTTGCTGGGGCTGATCGACAAGCTCAGCGCGCTGCTGGAGAAGAGCGAACTGGCCGAGATCGAGGTCGAGGCCGGTGAGACGGGCATCGTCCTGCGCAAGCCCACCGCCGTCGCCACGCCGGTGGTTTCGGTGGCCTCCGCCGAGCACCCCGCCGCCGAGCATGCCGCCGCCCCGGCCGCTCCGGCCGAGCCGCACTCCTCGGCCAAGATCGTCAAGGCTCCGCTCACCGGCGTCTTCTACGCTGCCTCTTCGCCCACCGCACCGCCGTACGTGACCGTCGGCCAGCAGGTGGCGGTCGGGCAGATCATCGGCCTGATAGAGGCCATGAAGCTGTTCAACGAAATCAAGTCGGACGTCTCCGGAAGGGTGGTCCGCATCGTGGCCGAGTCCGGGAAGCTGGTGAAGGCCAAGCAACCGCTCATCGAGGTAGAACCGTGAAGGCCGAATCCATCAGGGGCGTCCAGCTGACCGGCTGGGGCTCGTACGCGCCCAGCCTGGTCCTGACGAACGCGGACCTGGAGCAGATGGTCGACACCAACGACGAATGGATCGTCAGCCGGACGGGAATCCGCGAGCGGCGGATCGCGGGGCCGGGCGACACGACGGCCAGCATGGCCGCCGTCGCCGGCCTGCGGGCCATCGCCACAGCCGGCCTGACCGTCCACGACATCGACCTGATCATCGTGGGGACGCTTACGCCCGACTACCCGTTGCCATCGGCGGCGGTGCTGGTCAAGGAGGCCATCGGAAACGCTCATGCGGCGGCGATGGACCTGGCCGCGGCCTGCTCGGGCTTCGTCTACGGCTACGGCATCGCTCACGCCTACTTGGCGAGCGGGCTGGCGCGGCACGCCCTGGTAATCGGCTCCGAGACCATGAGCCGCTGCACGGACTGGACGGATCGCGGCACCTGCGTCCTGTTTGGAGATGGAGCCGGGGCCGTCGTCCTGTCGGCGTCGGACGAACCGGGCGGCGCGATGGGTATAGAGCTGAACACAGAAACGGCCGCCACATATTCGATCTGGATCCCCGCCGGTGGAGCGGCAAGGCCGGCCAACGAAGCCACCGTCGCAGCCGCGGAGCACGTCATGCGGATGAGGGGTGGAGAGACCTTCAAGCTGGCCGTGCGGAAGCTCTCATCGACGTCCCTCAGGGCGGTCGAGAAGGCCGGCATAACCCTCAACGACATCGATCTGGCGGTGCCCCATCAGGCCAACGCCCGCATCCTGGAAGCGCTCTGCAAGATGGTGCACTTCCCGACGGAGCGGGTCTTCATCAACATCGATCGCTACGGCAACACGTCGGCCGCGTCGGTCCCGATCGCCCTCACCGAGGCCGTCGAGGCCGGCCGCATCAAGCCGGGCGATCGGATCCTGCTGGCTGCCTTCGGGGCAGGGGGGACGTCGGGCGCAATCGCCCTGCAGTGGACCGCCGATCCGGCCAACCGGCTCCGTGCCGAGGGCATCGGGCCGGACCGGGTAACGCTCCTGGACAGCGGCCTCGAACCAATCAACCCCTTCCCGCCGGCGCTCGAGTGGATCCTCGCCCGATCGGGCGGATCTGCTGTCGCCGAGACTCCGGCCGCGGCTCTGTAGCCGATCCATCGAACCAATGCCCGCCCCCTCACGCGGGGCGCCAACTGGAGGAGGAAAGCAATGCTCGACCTGACCGGCAAGTCAGCTCTTGTGACCGGCGGCGCCCGGGGAATCGGCAAGGCGATCTGCCTGACCCTTGCCCGCCAGGGCGCCGACATCGCCTTCATCGACGTGGGCCGGCTCGAAGTCGCCGAGGCGACAGTGGCCGAGATCAAGGCCCTCGGCCACAAGGCCGTATACATCAACGCCGACGTCACGGATCCGGAGGCCTGTGTCAAGGCCGTCCAGGCCACTCTCGACGCGCTCGGCAGGGTCGACATCCTGGTCAACAACGCCGGCATCACCCGCGACGACCTGATCATGCGCATGCCGATCGAGGACTGGGTCAAGGTCCTCGAGGTCAACCTCTACGGCGCCTTCTACATGACCAAGGCTGCCGTCCGCCCCATGCTCAAGGCTCGCGGCGGGCGGATCATCAACATGTCCAGCGTCTCGGGGCAGTCGGGCCAGATGGGCCAGGCCAACTACTCCTCGTCCAAGGCCGGCCTTATCGGGCTGACCAAGGCCACAGCTCGCGAGGTCGCGTCGCGCGGCATCACCTGCAACGCGGTCGCACCCGGCTTCATCATCACCGATCTGACAAAGGACCTGCCCGAGGCGCTGACCGACGGCCTCAAGGCGAACACCCCGCTGGGCCATTTCGGGACGATCGAGGACGTCGCCAACGCCGTCACCTTCCTGGCCTCGGACGAGGCC
>CAZFLI010000156.1:0-4516 GCA_964519845.1 uncultured Anaerolineaceae bacterium
TCGGCCAGCACCTGCTCGACTGCGGTGCCGAGAGCGCCCGCGTCGGAGATCTGCTGGTAGCCGTGCTTCTCGATGATGACGGCCACGGGTTCGTGCGTGACGGCGTGTTCGGAAAGGATCGCCTTGCCGACGGTTGCCGATACCGCGCCCTGATCGATCGTGAGCGCGAGCTTGCCGATCTCGTCGGGATCGACCAGGCCAGCCCTGATCTCCTCCATCAGCTCTCCCTCAATCAGGTTGGCCACCCTCTTTGCGAGATTCGCGCCTGCCTGTGTCACCGCGCGCTCATATGCGTCGGAGACCCCCCCATGGACGATTACGCTCGCGTCGTAGGCCGAAAGCCCATGGTCCGATTGAAAGCGGGCCTTTCGAGCCAGGGGAAGCTCCGGCAGACGCGAGCGGATCTCGGCCAGCCACTCGGGCGTGGTCGCCAGGGGCGGCAAGTCCGGCTCGGGGAAGTAGCGGTAGTCGTTCTCCTCTTCCTTGGGCCGCATCAGGTACGTGGACTGAGTGGCCTCGTCCCAGCCGCGGGTCTCCATGCGCAGGGAACCGCCGCCGTCGATGACCCGCGCCTGGCGTTCGATCTCGTGGGCAATCGCCCGCTCTACCGAGCGCATCGAGTTCATGTTCTTGATCTCGATCCGCGTTCCGAAGGCCTCCTGGCCCCGCGGCCTGATCGAGACGTTGGCCTCGACCCGCATCTGGCCGTTCTCCATCTCCGCGTCGGAGGCGCCGATGGCCTTCATCAGCAGCCGAAGCTCCTCCGCATACCGGCGGGCCTGCTCGCCGGTTCGAATGTCCGGCTCGGTCACGATCTCCATCAGCGGCATGCCCGAGCGGTTGAAGTCGATCAGGCTCACTCGACGTGCGCCCTGGTCTTCGTGAATCAACCGGCCGGTGTCCTCCTCCAGGTGAGCCCGGCGGATCCGGACGGTGAACGGCCCTTCGATCGTATCGAACGCCAGCCGCCCCTCAGCCGCCAGGGGCAGCTGGTACTGGCTGATCTGGTAGCCCTTGGGCAGATCCGGGTAGAAGTAGTTCTTGCGGTCCCAGCGCGTAGTCGGCGCGATCGCGGCCTCGATGGCCATGCCGGTGGCAATGACCCACTCGACGGCCCGCTTGTTGATCGTGGGCAGGACGCCCGGCAGCCCCAGGCAGACGGGGCAACAGTGGGAGTTCGGGGCTGCCCCATCGATGTCGGTGGAGCAGCCGCAGAACATCTTGCTGGCGGTCTTCAGCTGGCAGTGGATCTCGATGCCGATGACGGCCTCGTAGCGCTCGAGCGCCCCCTTGCCTGCCGCGGCGCCGGCAGCGGTCATGGCTTGCCCTTCCGGGCCTTGACGAAGCGGTCGATGCGGACCAGCGCCTCCTTCAGCTCCGCCTCGTTGGTGGCGTAGCAGCAGCGGACGTGGCCTTCGCCGGCCTCGCCGAAGGCGGTTCCCGGCACCACGGCCACCGACTCCTCGCGCAGCAGCTGCTCGGCGAACTCGTCGCTGGTCAGCCCCGTCGAGGTGATCTGCGGGAAGGCGTAGAAGGCCCCAAGCGGTTCGAACGTGCGCAGGCCGATGGCGTTGAGGCCGTCGACGAGCACCCGCCGGCGATGGTCGTACGAGGCGGTCATTCGGGCGACGTCGGGCTCGCCCGTCTTGAGCGCTTCCAGGGCCGCGTCCATGGCCACGGTGGGGGCGCACATGATCACGTACTGGTGGACCTTGAGGATCCCCTCCAGGATCTCCGACGGGGCGCAGATGTAGCCGATGCGCCAGCCGGTCATGGCATAGGCCTTGGAGAAGCCGCCCATCAGCACCGTCCGGCGACGCATGCCGGGCAGCGAGGCCATCGATCGCATCTCGTAGCCGCCGTAGACGAGCCGGTCGTAGATCTCGTCGCTGTAGACGAGCAGGTCGTGGCGGACGGCGATGCGGGCGATTTCGTCCTGGACTTCGTGCGGCAGGACGGCGCCGGTCGGGTTGGATGGGTAGTTGATCAGCATGGCCTTGGTGCGCGGCGTGATGGCCGCCTCCACCTTGGCCGGGTCGAGAGCGAAGTCCTCCTCGATGGTCGTGGTCACGCCCACCGGCACGGCGCCGGCGAAGATGATGCAGGGCCGATAGCTCACGTACGAGGGCTCGTGCGTGATGACCTCGTCGCCCGGATCGAGGGTCGCCCGGACGGCGACATCCAGCCCCTCCGACGCGCCGATAGTGATCAAGATCTCTTCGGTGGGGTCGTAGCGAATGCCGTACAGCCGCTCGAGGTGATGGGACAGGGCCCGGCGCAACTCGATCGTGCCGTAGTTGCTGGCGTAGTGGGTGTGGCGTGAGGCCAGGCTGTGGCGGCCGGCCTCGATGACCTGCTCTGGCGTGTCGAAATCCGGCTCGCCGACGCCCAGGCTGATGACATCGGTCATCGTCGCCAGGATGTCGAAGAAGCGGCGGATGCCGGAGCGCGGGACCTCGTCCACGCGGCGCGCCAGCACACGGGTCGAAAGCGGTGGCCGCTCGGGCTCGGCCTCGGAGTTGAGGATCGAAGGATCGGTATTGAGCCGGGTTGAGCCGGTGGTCTTCATCGGTGCGTCCTCAGGCTTGTCTGCCCGAACCGGTGGCAGCGGCGCCGGCCTGGCGCTCACTCCGCTCCGCCGGGCTGGGCGTCGTGGGATCGTCGGTCAGGTGCAGCTCGGCGGGCTCGAGGTCCCGCCAGGGTGCTCTGGCCGTTATCCCTTCGTAGGCCCGAGCCAGGCGCAGCATTTCGAGCTCGCTCCACGGCGCTCCGATTATCTGGAGGCCGACGGGGAGCCCATCGGACAGACCGGCCGGGATCGAGATGCCCGGCAGGCCGGCCATGTTGATCGGAAGAGTGCAGGCGTCCGAGAGGTACATCGCCACCGGATCGGCCATTCGGGCGCCGAAGGGGAAGGCCACGCTGGGGCTGGTCGGCGCGCAGATAGCATCGAACCCGGCGGCCCAGACGGCGTCGAAATCGGCCTTGATCAGAGTTCGAACCTTCTGCGCCTTCAGGTAGTAGGCGTCGTAGTAGCCGGCCGAAAGGGCGTAGGTGCCGAGCATGATGCGGCGCTTGACCTCCGGCCCGAAGCCGGCACCGCGGGTGCGCAAATAGTCGGCGATGAAGTCGCCCGAGCTGCGGTCGGCCAGGCCGTACTTGACCCCGTCGTAGCGGGCCAGGTTGGACGAGCATTCGGCCGGGGCGATGATGTAGTAGGTGGCCAGGCCGTACTCCGTGTGCGGCAGCGACACCTCCTCGACGGCGGCGCCGGCGGACTCCATGACCGCCACGGCCGCGCGGACGCGGGCTTCCACGCCGGGCTCCATGCCCTCGACGAAGTACTCCCGCGGCAGGGCGATGCGGCGGCCTTTCAGGTAGGCGGCCGCTTCGTCGTCGCTCCCCGGGAGATCGAGCAGCTCCGACGGGACGGGGATCGGCGCGGAGGTGGCGTCGCGGCGGTCGTGGCCGGAGACGGCGTGGAGCAGGATGGCGGCATCGCGTACGTCCCGCGCGAACGGCCCGATCTGGTCCAGGCTGCTGGCGAAGGCCACGATGCCGTAGCGGCTGACCCGGCCGTAGGTGGGCTTCAGGCCGACGATGCCGCACAGTGAAGCAGGCTGGCGGATGCTGCCGCCGGTGTCCGTGCCGATGGAAAGCGGGACGTGGAAGGCGGCCACCGAGGCCGCCGAGCCGCCGCTGCTGCCGCCGGGGACGCGGGCCAGGTCCCACGGGTTGGCCGTCGGGCCGTAGGCGGAATGCTCGCAGGATGAGCCCATCGCGAACTCGTCCATGTTGAGCTTGCCCAGGAAGACCGCCCCGGCCTCCCGCAGGCGCGCCGCAACGGTGGAATCGAAGGGCGAGACGTAGCCCTCCAGGATCTTCGAGCCGGCCGTCGCCTGGCCGCCCTTGACGCTCACCAGGTCCTTGAGCCCAACGGGCACGCCGCACAGCGGATGGAGCGCGGCCAGGGCCGCGGGACCGTCTCCGCGGGCCTTCGCCAGGGCTCGGTCGGCGGCGTCGGCCTGGGCGAGCGCGTTCTCACGGTAGATGACCAGCCAGGCGTGGAGGGCCCGATTCTGCCTCTCCGCCACGGCCAGGTGGGCTTCGGTCAGCTGGCGCGAGGTCGCCTCGCCGGCTCGCAGGAGCGCGGCCATCTCGTGGGCATGAAGACGAGTCGGATCCCCCATCGACTACGCGCCCCCTTCTCCCCCGCCCAGGATCGCCGGCACGACGAAGTGGCCGCCGTCACGCTCGGGGGCGTTGGCCAGGGCTTCGTCGACGCTCAGGCAGGGCTGGGCCGCGTCCTCCCGGAGGATGTTGGCCAGTTCGATCGTCTGCGCGGTGGGCGGGATGTGCTCCGTTTCCAGCGTCTGGAGGATCGCGTACTGGTCGAGAATGTGGTTCAGTTGCCCCTCCAGGCGCGCCAGCTCCTCCTCGGTCAGACCGAGGCGGGCGAGGTGCGCTACGTGCTCCACGTCGGAGCGGGACAGGGCGGCCATTGGCGGATGATAGC
>CAZFLI010000157.1:0-4431 GCA_964519845.1 uncultured Anaerolineaceae bacterium
CGGCCGGCCGCTAGCCCAGGAGGATCCTGCGCACCATGGGGATGGGCGGCGAGCCGTGTGCGATGACCGATTCCAGGTGCGCCTTGTAGGAGAAGCCCGGCGTCTTCCCCAGGCCGCCCACGACCCGCGGCTCGGGAACGGCGCCGGCGCCGCGCGGATCGTCCGAGGTGGCAGCCAGGCGCTGCCGGAGCTCGCGCTCGAGGTTCCACATCTCCATCGAGCCGACGAAGTAGGTGGACAGCTGGGTGGAGGTCAGCCGCGCCCGGTCCCACTTCTTGCGGGCTTCGGATTCCTCCTGGAAGCCGCCTTTGACCATCAGCTCCATGGCCTCTGCTTCGGTCATCGACCCGGCGTGGATGCCCACGTCCAACATGGCGTTGATGACGGCCCGCAGGTAGAACTTCCAGTGGATCAGCTGCAGGGCCAGGTCGCGGGAGTGGAAGCCGGCGTCGATCATGACCTGCGTGACATAGACCGCCCAGCCCTCAACGAAGACGCCGCTGCCGAAGACCGACCGGACGATCGAAGGGCAGCCGTTGGAGTAGACCAGTTGCAGATAGTGGCCGGGAGTGCCCTCGTGGATCGTGGTCAGAAGTAGCTGCCGGTCGTTCTCCTCGGCCAGGTACGACTCAACCTGCTCGGCCGTCCAGTCTTCGGGCGGCGGCGTGATGAAGTAGAACGCCTTCTGGCCCCTGTCCAGCGGTCCCGGCGAATCGAGCATCGCGCCGGCGAATTCGCGCAGGAAGGGCGGCGTCCAATCGATCTCCAGGGGCTCGTCCGGCACCGTGATCAGCTTCTTGCGCCGGCAGAACTCGACGATCTCGCGGTACGACTGCTGGCTGAACTCGACCAACTCCGGGGCCGCGTGGTGGTCCCGCCCGATCGCGGCCGAAACCAGGGCCACGACCTTCTGGTCGGCCGCCTCCTGCGAGCCCTCGCGTGCGGCGGTCGGCAGGGGCTCGCCCGGGACCCATTGCCGCCAGATCTTGCGAGCGATGCGGATCATCTCCTCGCGAACGGCGTCGTACTCCCGGCGGGCCTGGGTCAGGATCTGCTCGTCCGTGAGGTCGCTGCGGAAGGTGTGGCGGAGCTTGCGCGCGAAGAGATCGCGGCCCAGGCGGCCTTCGCCGTGCGAACGCGGCGTGAGGTCTCGCTTCAGCCAGCGCCCATACGCGGCCACGGCCGCGCCGGCCTTCTCGGCCGCCTTCTCCAGGCGCGGCAAGAGAGCGGCCACGGCCTCGTCGCCGGGGGCCGCGGCCCGGGCCTGGGCCACGGCGTCTTCCGCCAGAGCGCCGATGCCGGGCAGTTGCCTGATCGCCATCTCCAGGTGGAGCGCGGAGACCGGCTGGCCGTTGACCCGGCCCAAACCGGCCTTCGAGCCCTCGATCACGGCCGGCAGGCGTTCCAGCCGAGCAGCCACCGACCTCAGGCGGACCGCCAGCGGGGCGAAATCGCGAGCCAGAAGCGGGAAAATGCCGCCGCCCATCAGATACACGTAGCCGAGCGGGTCCCAGGCCCATTCCCGCAGCTCGGCCTCATCGAAGCGCAGGGCCGCCAGTTCGCCCAGCAGGATTTCGCGGTCGATTCGTTCGTCGGCCGAGAGCGAGACCTCCGGCATGCTTCGCAGCCGCGCATCCCAGCCGGCAATGAACTCCAGGCGAGCCTCGCGGCCGGCCTCGCTCAGGTCGGGCCATGTGCCGTCGTGGTCGTGGTTGCCAATGGCCGTCGCGACAACGGGGTAGTGAAGGAAGAAGTCCCCCAAGAAAGCCCCGACACGCTCACCGAACTCGGACATGCCGCTCCCTTTCGCTTCAACGAGGAGTGTAGCGGCCGGAACATGGCGCGGAATCCCCGGACGAAACGGCCAGGCTGCGCAACTCACCCACACGGACGGCCGCCGACGAGTAGCATCGGGGCGTGCCATGCGCCGTCGGACGGCGGCGCCCAGCCTCGGAGGAACGGCCGATGATCAACCTCCTGCTCAAGGTCGCCGTGAACGCTGCCGCCCTGCTGGCCGCGGCCAACGTCGTCCCGGAGTTCACCCTGAGGTTCCAGAGCGACAAGCCCGAGGACTGGGCGAAGATCCTGCTGATCGCCTTCCTCTTCGCCCTCGTGAACAGCTATCTGAAGCCGATTCTGAAGGTCCTGACCATGCCGATCGGCTGGCTGACGATGGGTTTGGTCGCATTCGTCATCAACGCTTCGATGCTCCTCGGCACCGCCTGGATGGTGGCTCAGACCAGCACCGCATTGGACATCGAGTTCACCGTCGGCGGATACCCGCCCCAGTGGAGCTACGAGGCCATCGGCGTCGCGGTCGTCGCCTCCATCGTCATCAGCATCGTGGCCACGGCCATCGATCTGCTTCTTCTGCCGCGCAAGGTCGTCGGCCTCCTCTAGCGGAGCCCCGGCCCGTCCTCCGTCCCGCAACCGGCCGCCTCGAGGCGACCGGACCCGCTACGCTTCCGGCATGCCCACGTCGCCCACCGCCCCCGACAGGATCGAGCCCGTCGCCGCGTCCGCCCGGCCGGGCTCCCCCGGCGCGCTGACCGAGCGCGAGCGTTTCCGCATCCGCCTGCGCCGTCGGCCGCTGCTGTTCGACGGCGCCATCGGCACCCTGCTCTACGCCCGCGGCGTGGCCCAGCGATCCTGCCTGGAGGAAGTGGTCCTGGTCCATCCGGACGTGGTCTCGGCGATCCACCGCGACTACCTCGATGCCGGGGCGGACGCGATCGAAACCGACACCTTCGGCGCTAACCGCTTCCGCCTGGCCGAGTTCGGCCTGGAGGGCCTGGCGGGGCAGATCAACCGCCGCGCGGCCCAGCTGGCTCGCGAGGCTCGTGACGTGGCCGGCCGCGACGCCCTGGTGGCCGGTTCCATCGGGCCGCTGGGGCCCACCCTGCAGGTCCTGGACCGTCCGCACCCGGGGCTGGCCAGGGCCGCCTTCCGCGAGCAGGTGGAGGGGCTCCTGGAGGGCGGAGTAGACCTGTTCGTGTGCGAGACATTCGGCGACCTGGCCACGCTCCTGGCGGCCATTGAGGAGATCAAGCGGGCCTGCGACCTGCCGGTCATCGCCCAGATGACCTTCGGCGAGGATCTGCGCCTGCTGGACGGGGCCACTCCCGAAGCTGCGGCCGCGGCGCTCGTCGATGCCGGAGTGGACGCCGTGGGGGTCAATTGCGGCGCCGGCCCGCAGGCCTGCCTCGAGGCGCTGGTCAAGACCGGGCCGCCCACGGCAACGGTCGCTCGTTCGGTCCAGCCCAACGCCGGCCTGCCGCAACGAGTCGAGGGTCGCCTGGTCTACTCGGCCGAGCCCGAGTACTTCGCCGGCATGGTGCCGCGCATGCTCGAGGTCGGGGCCACGATCGTGGGCGGCTGCTGCGGAACGACGCCGGGCCATACCGCGGCCATGCGGGCCGCGATCGACGCCATCGCCACTCCTGCCCATCGCGGCGCGGCCGCGGCCCCGAACCCCGGGGAGGCAGAGCGGGAGACGGCCGTGGCGGCCACTCCCCGCACTCCCCGGCGCGAGCAGGGTGCCGAGGGGGAGGTGCCCCCGCCCACGCCCTTCGCCGGCAAGCTGGCCGGCGGCGAGTTCGTCATAAGCGTGGAGATCGACCCGCCGCGATCCATCCGCATCGATCGAACCCTCGAGGCCGCGCGCCTGCTCCAGGAAGCCGGAGCGGACGTGGTCAACATCAGCGACTCGGCCACCGGGCGCGTCCGAATGGGAGCCATGGCCGTGGCCTTCGGCATCCAGCAGGAGGTCGGCCTGGAGTGCCTCGTCCATCTGACCACCCGCGACCGAAACCTGATGGCCCTGGAAGCCGAGCTGCTGGGAGCCCACGCCCTCGGCGTCCGTAACATCCTGGCCCTGACCGGCGATCCGCCCCGGGCAGCCGACCTGCTCAATGCCCGGGCCGTCTGGGATGTGGACGCCATCGGGCTGATCGAGATCATGAGCCGCCTCAACCGGGGCGCCGATCAGGCCGGGACTCCGATCGGCCAGTGTGCCGGCTTCACCATCGCCTGCGCCCTGGACCCAACTTCGGCCAACCCGGACAAGGAGTGGGCCCGCCTGGAGCGCAAGCTCGCGGCAGGCGCCCACCTGATCATGACCCAACCGCTCTACTCGCTGGATCAGGTGGAGTCGATGCTGGCCAGGGCCCATGAGGTCTTCGGACAGGACGGCTTCCCGGTCCCGGTCCTGCTGGGCGTCCTGCCGCTGCACAGCGCCCGCCACGCCGAGTTCCTGCACAACGAGGTGCCCGGCATCACCATCCCGGAGGAGCAGCGGAGGGCCATGCACGCAGCCGGCGAGCGCGGGGCCGAGGTCGGCCTCGAGATGTCGATGAACTTGCTGGCGCAGGTGGAGAGTCAGATCAGCGGTACCTACGTCATGCCGAGCTTCGGCCGCTACGAGCTTTCGGC
>CAZFLI010000158.1:0-4425 GCA_964519845.1 uncultured Anaerolineaceae bacterium
AGCACCCTGCCGGCCGGCGAACGCCAGCCCCATGCCGTGGAACGGGCGGCCTACTTCGTAGTGGCCGAGGCGCTCACCAACGTCGCCAAGCATGCCGAGGCCTCGGCCTGCGAGATCCGCTGTCGGCGCGAGGGCGGGCGGCTGATCGTGGAAGTCTGGGACAACGGCAAAGGCGGAGCCTCCACCAACGAAGGCAGCGGCCTGGCCGGCCTGCGAGATCGGGTCGAGGCCCTGGACGGCGTGCTGCGGGTGGACAGCCCGCAGGGCGGACCCACCCTGCTGCGCGCGGAGCTTCCCACCGGGACCGAGTAGCCTCCGCGCATTGGGCTCACCCAATGCCACTCGATTGGTGCATCATCGCGCGGTGGAGAAGAAGCAGCTTCGGGTGATCATTGCCGAGGACTCGGCCCTCATTCGCGAGGGCCTGGCCAGGCTCATCGAAGAGAGTGGGGGTACCGTGGTGGCCAAGGTGGCCGACGCCCCCAGCTACGTCGAAGCCGTCCAGAAGCATCGGCCGGACGTTTCGGTCGTGGACGTGCGCATGCCCCCCACTCAGCGCGACGAGGGGTTGCGGGCCGCCATCGAGGCCCGCCGGCTCATCCCGGGCACGCCGGTCCTGGTGCTCAGCCAGTACGTGGAGCGCCAGTACGCCACCGAGCTGTTGGCCGACGGCGCCGGCGGCGTCGGCTATCTGCTCAAGGACCGTGTGGCGGATATCGCCGAGTTCATGGATGCGCTCCATCGCGTGGCCGGCGGCGGCACGGCTCTGGACCCGGACGTGGTCAGCCAGTTGATGGTCTTCCGAAAGCGCGACGACCGACTGGCTTCGCTGACTCCCCGCGAGCGCGAAGTGCTGGCCGCCATGGCCGAAGGCCGCACCAACCTGGGCATCGCCACCACTCTCGGCATCACCGAAGGCGCGGCCGAGAAGCACATCGGCAGCATCTTCTCCAAGCTGACGCTGCCCGAGTCGGACACGGCCCACCGCCGGGTGCTGGCGGTCCTGGCCTATCTGGGCGCGGAGTAGCTCCTCTCTAGCCCGCCGCTCCCACAAGCGCCAGGGCCTCGGTCGCGGTCGGCTCGTCGGTGATCAGGGTGTGCAGCAACCCCGTCCGCGCCCCGGCCACGATCGTCTCCACCTTGTTAGACCCGGCGGCGATCCCGACCACTCGCGGCACGCGCCGCAGCTTGTCGATGGGGATGGAGATGGTGCGGCGCTCCCACTCGTCCTGCAGGAACGAGCCGTCGAGGCGGACGAGATGGCCGGCCACGTCGCCCACCGCTCCGCGCTCCTCCAGTCGGCGGCGGCCGGCGTCGTCCAGGCGGTCCATGACCGTGCTGTAGCCGGCCGACTGCCGGGGTGCCCCGCTCATGCCCACCAGGGCCAGCTGCAGTTCGTCCCAGTAGCGAGTCGTGGCGGTCACCGCCGAGTCGGCCAGCAGCGCCGCCGTCGTGGCTTCGTCGTCCAGCAAGCCTGGGGCGTGCAGCAGGCGAACGGGGGCCCCGATCCGCTCGGCCATCCGCCGGGCAATCTCGTTGCTGTTGAGATGCGGGTTGCTCGAATCCCAGCCGCCCACGAGCGGCACCACGACAGACCTGGGCCGGCTGCAGGCCGGCAGCGCCTCCACCAGCGACTCGACCGTGTACCCGCCGGTCAGGCCGATGGCCCCGCTCTCGGGCAGCTCACCGGCCAGGCGGCGAGCTGCCGCCACACCGCAGAGCCGGGCCGCCACGGCCGGCGTCCGATCGTGGCCGGGCGTCACCCAGACCCCCACGCCAAGCGCCTCGGAGAGCGCCCGCGCCAGAGGGCTGGGCTCTCCCGGGCTCGACTCAACGGAGATGCGCACCACCCCCGCGCCTCGCGCCGAAGCCAGCAGCCGCGACACCTTCGACACCGAGAAGCCGGTCAGCGCCGCGATCTCGGGCTGGCCCATGTCGCGCCCGTAGTACAACTCGGCCACGAGCCGCAGCATCTCCCTGCCGTCGCCGCCTTGCTCCGTCACTCGCTCTCCCCGCCTTGACACCCGAACCGGCAGCCGCGAGTATACCGCCAATCCGTGCGGTGCAAGCCCTCGCGCGAGAATATTTGCAGGCAACAATGACGGGCCGCCACGGGTATCCCCGGCCCAGCCGGGGGGAGGCAATCGGTGCGAGCGTTTCGGGTGGTCATTGCGGGGCATGGGGCGCTGCCCGCCTCGCTGCTGTCGACGGCAGAACTGATCTGCGGCGAGATCTCCAACGTCGCCGCTGTGGGCCTGCAGGCCTCCGAGAGCCCGGACCACTACGCCGAGGAGTTGCGCGCAGCGATCGGCCGCGACGGCGCCTCCGACGCGAGGGACGTCCTGGTTCTCTGCGATCTGCTGGGCGGCACACCCTACAACGTGGCCGCAGCCATCTCGCGGCGCTCCTCTCGCGTCGTCTGCGTAGGCGGCGTCAACCTGGCGATGGTCGTCGAAGCGGCCCTCGCGGCGGAGCCACTGACGGATCCGTTGGTGGAGAGGCTGCTCGAGATCGGCCGGGCGGGGATCGCCGAGAGCGAGCGGCACCGAGCTCGCCGCGTTTCCTGACGGTGAGTCTGCAGCTCGTCCGCATCGACGATCGCCTGATCCACGGTCAGGTGGTGGCCGTCTGGCTGCGGGCGCTGGGGGCGAAGCGGATCGTGATCGCAGACGACGCCACCGCCCGCGACGAGTTCCTGCGAGAGGTCCTGACCCTGGCCGCGCCGCAGGCCGTCCCGGTAGAGGTGCTCGAGGTGGTCGAAGCGGCGGTTCGCCTGATCGATTTGGCCGCCGTCGCCGAGCCGGTCATGGTCCTGGCCAGATCGCCCCGCACGGTGCTGAGACTGCGCCAGGCCGGGGTGCCGATCGACGTCGTCAACCTGGGCGGCCTGGGAGCCGGCCCGGGCCGGAAGCGGCTCCACAAGACGATCTCGGTCAGCGCCTCAGAGCTTGCGGAGCTGAGGGAGCTGGAGAGGTTGGGCACGCGGGTCGAGGTCCAGATCGTGGTCGACGATCGGCCGATTCGACTACGGGCCCTCGATAAGGGCATCTAGACCGCGGACTGCTGCCGCGGTCGCACCAAAGAGAGGAGAGACATGCTCAGGAGGATCGGGGCAGTTGGAGCGGCGCTGGTGCCGCTCGTCCTTTTCGCCGCGCTGGTCCCGGCGGCCGCGCTGGCCGCCGACGGGACGGCCGCCGCCACCGTCGATACCGGCAAGATCAGCGTCGGTGTCGGCCAGGCCGCTCTCATCGCCCTCGGCTACTACCTGGCCAACAGCCCGTGGCTTTTCGGCCTGGCCTACTACACCCTCTTCCGGCCGCTGGTGGCCGGCTTCCTGGTCGGCTGCATCCTGGGCCACCCGGGCGAGGGCACGCTCATCGGAGCGGCCATCAACGTGCCCTACCTGGGCTTCATCAGCGCCGGCGGCAGCTACCCGAGCGACGTCGCGTTTGCCGGCTGGGTCGGCACGACGATCGCCCTGGCCGGCGGCCTGGATCCCGCCAGCGCCGTCGCGGTGGCCGTCCCGCTCGGCCTGCTCGGAATCCTGATCTTCTACGGCCGGATGGCCGTGGACTCGGTCTTTGCTCACTGGGCCGACGCGCGCGCGGAGAAAGCCGACATCCGCGGCGTGGCCTTGATGAACGTGCTGCCCAGCCAGATTCTCCTGTTCGTCATCAGCTTCGTGCCGGTCTTCGCGCTGGCCTGGCAGGGCCCTGGCCTGGTGGCCGACTGGCTCAACCGCACTCCGATCTGGTTCAGCAACGGACTGATCATCGCCGGCGGCATCCTGCCGGCGATCGGCATCGCCCTGACCATGCGCTTCATCTTCCGGGGCTCCGTGGTCCCCTACTTCTTCCTGGGCTTCATCCTCTACACGTTCACGAACGGCTCAATGTCGCTGGTGGTCATCGCCGCCGTCGGTCTGGCGCTTGCCTACCTGCACCTGGCCTTCATCGGGGCCGGCGACCCGGCGGCCGCCCCGGCCGCCCCGGAGGCGAAAGCCGCCGAGAAGCCCAAGGCCGAGCCGAAGGTCCGCCTCACCCGCGGCGACCTCCTCCGTTCCTGGGCGACCTGGACCTTCTTCAGCCACGCCAACTACAACTACGAACGGCTCCAGGGCACCGGCTTCGCCCACGCCATGACGCCGATCATCCGCCGCCTCTACACCACCCCCGAGGAGATCAGCGCGGCCCTCAAGCGCCACCTGGTCTTCTTCAACACCGAGCCCAACTTCGGCAACGTCATCCACGGCACGGTCATCGCCATGGAGGAGCAGCGGGCCAACGGCGCAGCCATCGACGATGACGCCATCAACTCGGTCAAGTCCGGCCTGATGGGCCCGCTGGCCGGCATCGGCGATTCCCTCAGCCAGAGCACCATCGCCCCAATCCTGCTGGCCCTGGGCATCGGCATCGCCGGCGGCAC
>CAZFLI010000159.1:0-4400 GCA_964519845.1 uncultured Anaerolineaceae bacterium
GTGGGCATCGCTATCGGCCGCCTGAGCGCGCTCCAGACTCAGCGCCGCCGCGAGGCGGAGTTGCGGACCTCCGAGGCCAGGACGGTGTACGCCATGAGCCGCGACGTCGCCACGGCGGCCTCGGCCCTGGAGGCGGCGCCGCTGCTGGCCACCCGGCTGGCGCGCGAGGCCGAGATGGCCCGCGTCTGGATAGGGCTCGGCGGCACCGCCGCTGAGGAGCGAGCCGTGGCCGACACCCGACCGGGCGAGCCCCGCCCGTCCCTCGCCTCGCGCTGGCTGCTCCACGCCAGCACACCCGACGAACTGCCGACGTGGGCCCGTGTCCGGGATACGGCAGGCTCGCCGGCCCTGCCGCAGGTCCGGTTGCAGCCCCGGCCGCAGCCGCGTCAGGACAGCCGCCGCGCACGGGAGGCGCTCCTGGACGTCTTCCGCGCGCCTATCGTGTCCGGCACCGAGACGCTCGGCTCGGTGTGGGCCACCCGCGAGCGGGGTCAGCCGTTTCCGGGCCGCTCGCACTCCAGACTCCTGGCTGCAGCCGCCGACCAGATCGGCCAGGCCCTGGTGCGCGACCGCCTCGCCGCCGAGGCAACGGCCGTCCAGGTGGCGCGCGAGAGCGACGCCCTGAAATCGGCCCTGCTCGACTCCGTCTCGCACGACCTGCGCACGCCCCTGGCCGGCATCCGTGCCGCGGCCGGCAGCCTGATGGATCCGGACGTATCGCCGTCGCCGGGGGAGGTCCGTGCGACCGCCGGCTCGATCGATCGCGAGGCTCAGCGGCTCAGCCGGCTGGTTCGCAACATGCTGGACCTGGGCCGGATCGAAGGCGGCGCCCTGCACCCCTCGCTCGAGCTTTACGACCTGGCCGACCTGGCCGGTCCGGTGGTCGAGCGGCTGGCGCCGACGCTGGCGCCGGCGACGGTCGAGGTCGCCATGCCGGCCGACCTGCCGGCCGTTAGGGCCGACGGGCTCCTCCTGGACCAGATCCTCTCGAACCTGCTGGAGAACTCAGCCCGACACGCCGCCGGCCGGCCGATCAGGGTGAGCGCGGCCGCTGTCGAGGGCGCCGTGGAGCTGCTGGTCGAGGACGGCGGGCCGGGCGTTCCGCGCCCTGCCCTGGCCCACCTCTTCGAGCGCTTCTACCAGGGGCCGCGCCGCCGCGGCGATCGGACGGAAGGCGGCTCGGGACTGGGTCTGGCCGTCGTGCGCGGCCTGGCCGAAGCGATGGCCGGCTCGGTCGAGGCGCGACAGAGCAAGCTGGGTGGGCTGGCTGTGGCCGTGCGGTTGCCGTGCGAGGACGTGGCGCCCGGCGAGGACGTGGCGCCCGGCGAGAACGCCTCATGAGCGGCCCGGCGATTCTGATCGTCGAGGACGACGAGGCCGCACGAACGGCGATCGCCGGCAACCTGCGCGCCCGGGGCCATGACGTTGACGAGGCGGCCGACGTCCGCTCCGCCCTGCGGGCATGGGATGGCCGGCGCCCCGATCTCATCCTGCTGGACCTGGGCCTGCCCGATCTGGACGGCCAGGCGTTCATCCTGCGCGTTCGCCGCGAAGCGACCACGCCGATCATCGTCGTCTCGGCCCGCGGCCGGGAGGAGGATCGGGTGGCCGCCCTGGAGGCCGGGGCGGACGACTACCTCACCAAGCCCTTCGGTCTGCCGGAATTGCACGCCCGAATGACGGCCGTCCTCCGTCGCTCGGCCGGCCCTGCCGGCGACACGGAGGGCCGCCTGCGGCTGGGACCGGTGACGATGGACGTGCCGCGCCACGAGGTTCGCGTGGGCGGCGAGGCGATCGATCTGACGCCCCGCGAGTTCGAGCTGCTGAAAGTGCTGATGGCCCACTCCGGGCGAGTGGTGACGGCCGGCCGGCTGCTGCGCGCCGTCTGGGGATCGGCCTATGCCGAAGAGGGCCACTATCTCCATGTCTACGTCAGCCGTCTGCGTCGCAAGCTGGCCGCCGCCGATAGCTCCGGCGCCGCGGCCAGGTTGATAGTCGCCGAGCCGGGTGTCGGCTACCGGATCGTGGCCGAGTAGCGCGGGCGGCTCTCGAGGCCCGTCTATTGAGCGCTTGTTGAGGGCCCGGGGCCGTCGGACCCCCTGATTCCTCTTGGGGCCGTGGCCTAGCGTGTGGCCATGACTCTCGCCAGGGGCGTTCTCCGCCTTGTTCATCTGGATGCCTGGGGCGGCCGCGCAGAGCGCGCCCCCCGCCGCGGGCTCCCTCCAGCGGTCGCCGCCCCGGCGGTCGCCGCCCCGGCCCTGGATCTGGATTCGCTGCTGGCGGCCCGGGCGCCCGAGACGATCGTCTTCCGGGGCACCGAGCCGGGCTTCGCCGACCTCGAGGCGGCGGTGTCGCTGGTGGAATCCGGGCTGGCGCGGCGAATCGTCCTGCACGGCTTCGAATCCTGGCCGGGCCTGCTCTGGCAGGCCTACCGGCTGGCCGAGGCCGCCGACGTACTCATCCTGCCGACCGCCGTCCATTCGGGCAGTCGGGTGGACATCGCCGTGACGAGGAACGACTCGCTCGATGGCTGAGCTCAACGCCCTGCGCGGCCGCAAGCTGGGCGACCGCCGCGTCCTTGTCGATCGGCCGCATGCCCGCTACTTCCGCTACCTGGCCCCGGGTGTTCTCGAGGCCAAGCTGGAGGCGCAGGCACCGCGAACGGCCTACCAGCGCCACATGGCGCGCCTGCGGGGGCTCCTGTTCGGCAGGCCGCTCCCGTCCGAGGCCGATCTGGCCGAGCGCCTGCCCAAGTGGAAGGCGCTGCCGATGTTCGCCTCGGACGTGATGTCTTCGGTGGCCTACGCCAGCGGCGCGAGCATGCTCATCCTGCTCGGCGCCGGGCCCGATGCCTTTGCGTACCTGGTCCCAATCTCGCTGATAGTGGTGCTGCTGCTGGTGGCGGTGACCTTCAGCTATCGCCAGACGATCAAGGCCTATCCCAACGGCGGCGGCAGCTACATCGTGGCCCGCTCGAACCTGGGGACTCTGCCAGGCCTGGTCGCGGCCGGCTCGCTCCTGACCGACTACGTGCTGACGGTTGCGGTCAGCATGGCGGCCGGCGTGGCGGCCCTGTATTCGGCCCTCCCGGCGCTGGAGGCTTACGCGGTGCCGACAATCGGATTGCTCATCCTGGGCATCATGACCGTCAACCTGCGCGGCATGCGCGAGAGCGGCACCCTGTTCGCCAGCCCCACCTACATCTTCATCGGCCTGATGCTGCTGATGATCGCCCTCGGAGTTGGCCAGTCTCTGATGGGGACCCTCGGCCGGGTCGTGGACGTGACGCCGGCCACAGGCATCAAGCCCGAGCACATCGGCCTGCTGCTGCTGGCCCGTGCCTTCGCCGACGGCTGCTCGGCCATGACCGGGACCGAGGCCGTGGCCGACGGTGTGCCGGCCTTCAAGCCGGTCGAGTGGAAGAATGCCCGCCAGACGATGCTCACCATGGCCGTCCTGCTCGGGGTCATGTTCATCGGCACCAGCTACCTGGCCGTCCATGTGGGCGCCATCCCCACCGGTGACCGCGGGGCCGGCGAGACGGTGCTGTCGCAGATCGCCCGGACCGTGTACGGCGAGGGGTCGCCCTTCTACTACCTGCTGCAGCTGTTCACCACCGGCATCCTGATCCTGGCCGCCCAGACGAGCTTCGCCGACTTCCCGCGCCTGTCGTCCTTTCTGGCCCGGGACGGCTTCTTCCCCCGCCAGTTCGCGCTGCGGGGCGAGCGTCTGGCCTTCAACTCCGGGATCGTCGCCCTGGCCCTGTTGTCGATCGTGCTGGTCGTCATCTTCGCCGGCTCGGTCGAAGGGCTGATCGGCCTCTACGCCGTCGGCGTCTTCACCTCCTTCACTCTCTCGCAGGCGGGCATGGTCCGCCACGCCTGGCGGCACCGCGATCCAGGCTGGCAACGAGGGGTGCTGATCAGCGGAGCCGGCTCGATCACCACCGCGATCGTGGCCTTCGTGGTGGTCGTCTCCAAGTTCGCCCAGGGAGCCTGGATCGTCCTGGTTGTCATCCCGATCCTGGTCTCGATCATGCTCTTCATCCGCCGCGAGTACGACAAAGAAGGGCTGGGGCTGGAGGTCCAGCCGGACCTGGTCTTCGGCCCGCGGATGCGCCGCCAGCGAGTGGTAGTGGCGGCTCAGGCCATGAGCCGGGCGGCGGTCCAGGCCGTCAGACTGGCTCAGACGATGGGCGAGGAGGTCCAGGTCGTCCACGTCACGCTGGACCGAACCGAAGGCGAGCGCTTCCGCGAGCGCGTCGAGAAGCAGCTGCCGGGCGTGCGAGTGGTGCTCGTCGAATCGCCCTACCGGGCGCTCGTCCGGCCCTTCGTCCGCTACCTGGAAGTCTCGCAGGCGGAGGACCCGGAGCGCGTCACGATCGTGCTGCTGCCGGAGCA
>CAZFLI010000160.1:0-4373 GCA_964519845.1 uncultured Anaerolineaceae bacterium
AACCTGCTCTTCGCCCAGGCCCTCCACCACGGCACCGACCACCGCAGCCAGATCTGCACGATCCTGACCGTCGCCGGGTACGCCGTGCCCGACATCGACGTCTGGAGCTACTGGCAGGACCGCCGGGCGGAGTAGGCCGCGGCCGCTCGCGACTCTACGGCAGCTCCGAAGCGGCTGCCGGCTCTGGGATCATTGAGGCGACCGAGCCGATCGCGCGACCGGCCGTCGCGGCCAGGACGAGCAGCAGGGCGACGACCATCGCCAGGGCCACGCGCAACCCGGCGGCGCCCGCGATGGTGCCGATGAGAGGTGGCGCCGCCATGGCACCGGCGGAGCCCATCGTCGCCACCGCCGCGATTCCGACCCCGGACGCGATCCCCGGCTGCGAACCGGCTGTGCGGAGGGCGATCGGGTAGGTGGCTGCGACGCCCATACCCACGGCGCTGAAGCCGACGATGGCGGCCAGCGGCTGGGCGACGACCAGAGCCATGAGCATGCCGAGTGCCGACACCAGCGCACCCAGCGAAACCGCGCGCGCGGGCCCAAGGATCTGGGTCAGGCGATCGCCGGCCAGCCGCGCCACCGCCATCCCCGCGGAAAGGAACGTGATCGCCAGTGCCGCCTCCTGGGCGGTGCCCCCGACCTTCTCCGTGATGAAGACGCCGCTCCAATCGCCCACCGATCCCTCTGCGATCAAAGCGCACAACGCGACGAACCCGACCAGCACCAGGCGGCGAGGTGGCCTCGTGAAGATCGCGCCTCTGGAGGCGTGCCTCTCCGGGAGCATCGTCGCGTTCAGGATGACCGCCGAAGCCGCCATCGCGGCTGCCAGAAACGAGAACTGTTGGAAGACCGACAGGCCGGCCTGGAGCGCGATGGTCGTCAGGAAGGCGCCGACGAACGACCCGATGCTCCAGCTGGCATGCAGTCGCGACATGATCGGCGATCTGCCGGCCCGCTCGATGGCCAGCCCGTTGGCGTTCATGCACACATCCATCGAGCCATAGGCCGCGCCGAAGAGGAACAACGCTCCGGTAAGCGCGAAGAACGACGTCGCGGCCGCGATCAACGGCAGTACCCCCGCGCATATGAGCAGCATCAGCGCCGTGATCCTGTGACTGCCGAACTTGCCGGCGGCGTAGCCGGCGAATGTCATGGCCAGCACCGAACCCAGCGGCGAGCCCAACAAGGCGAAACCGAGCTGGACGGAATCGAGGCCGGCCTGCTCCTTGATCGCCGGAATTCGCGATGCCCAGGATCCGAACATCATTCCGCAGACAATGAAGGCCATGACGACGGCGGCCCTGGATCGCCCGAGCGAGGCAGTCATGCCGCCACGCCCATAGCCCGCGCCGCCGCGACCAGGACAACGGCGGCCGACACTCCGAGGAGAAGCTGCCGCGTGCGGGCCACGATCAGGGCGCAGACCAGAACCGCCAGCGGTTCGACCCCGATGAGCAGGCGGGGAGGCCGGTCGGCCGTGAGCAGGCAGTTGACCGCAGCCAGGGCAGCCAGGGCCGATGGGCCGGCCAGCCGCAGGTACGTCACGGCCGGGCGGGGCAACCGCTCGATGCCCGGGGTGAGCATCGGCAGGGCGCGCGCCGGGTATGTCGCTGCCCACATGAGCAGCGCCAGAGGTGCGAAGGCGAAGCTCACGGCAGGCCCACCTGCGCTGCCGGCTCGGGCGCCTCGGGCTGGCCGGACTCCTCGCCCGGGGTCGGGGGCACGGCCAGGCCGATCAGCGGCCCGAGGGCCGCACCCGCGATCAGCCCCACCGAAGCGCCGCCGACCAGGCCCACCGGCACGGCCACGGCAACGGCCCCGAGCGCTGCGGCCAGGTCGCGGCGCCCTGAGACCATCCCCAGCGAGAGGCCGGCCATTGCTGCGGGGAAGGCGATGTCGAGGCCCAGCCTCTCGATGTCGACGGCTCCGGCGGCCAGGTACCCGGCCGCCGAACCGACCGTCCACGGGATCGTCACTGCCATCGAGGCGAGCCAGAAGCCACGCCGGTCGAACCGTCCGATCCGGCGGAAGTGGGCCAGCGACAGGGCGAACGATTCGTCGGTCAGGAAATGGGCCATGAGAACCTTCTCACGGCGCCGGACCGAGGTGAGGTAGGGCGCCAGCGCGGCGGAGTAGAGGAGGTGCCGGGCGTTCACCAGGAGCGTGACGCCGGCGATGGCCAGCCATGGCGCGCCGTCCTTGACCATTCCCACGGCCGCGAACTGAGCTCCGCCGGCCAGCACCAGCAGACACATCGCGATGGTGTCGAGAAGGGAGAGCCCCGCCTGCAGCGTGGCCAGCCCGTACACCAGGCCCACCGGCAGGGCGTAGGCGGCGATGACCAGCGCGTCGCGCCCAAGCCTGGCCCGCGATGCAGCTGCTTCATCCGGCCTTTCGGGCGCGCCGGTGCCCCTCGTTCTCGTCACGTCCGCTCCTCGCTCAGATCGAGTGCCATTGTCGCCGGAGCCGGAGGAACGCGCCCGGCCGAGCGTCTATGCTGCCCCCGATGGAAGGCAGGAAAGAGTCGCGACCGGCCGCCGGCGAGTCTGGCCGGGCTGCCCTCGATCGGCTGCGCGAGGGGAACCGGCGGTTTCTCGATGCCATCAGCCATGACGCGGACCCGTCGGCGACGAGGGAGGCCCTGGCCGTCGCGGATCCCTACGTGGTGATCCTGGCCTGCGCCGACAGCCGTGCCGCGCCCGAGATCATCCTCGACGAGACGCTCGGCCGCCTCTTCGTCGTCAGAGTCGCAGGCAACGTCGCCGGGCCGGCAGAGCTGGGCTCGATCGAGATGGCCGTCGAGCGTTGGGATTGCCCGCTGGTGCTGGTGCTGGGCCACACTCGCTGCGCGGCCGTGGCTGCCGCGCTGGGCATCGCTGAGGACGGCCCCGAGCCGGGCCGGCCGAATGCCGCCGCTTCGGGGAGCCTCGGCGATCTGCTCGCGATCGTGCGTGCCAATGTCGGCCGGGCCGGCCGATCGAGGTCGCCGCAGGCCTGGGAGGATGCGGTGGCGGCCAACGTGCGAGGAACCCGCGACTCGATCCTTGAGTCGTCCCCGGGACTTCGCCGCCGCGCCGCCGATGGGCGCCTCCAGGTTGCCGGCGCAATCTACCGTCTTGAAACCGGCGAGGTCGAGTTCCCGGCCCACTAGGTGCGCGAACGGCTGTTCTATTTCGATCATCTGGCCTACAATGGCGGCCTATGCCGCAGGAACAGCTGGTCGTTCGCGGGGCTCGCGAGCACAACCTCAAGAACGTGACCGTGGCAATGCCGCGAGATCGCCTGGTCGTGATTACCGGGCTGTCCGGCTCGGGCAAGAGCAGCCTGGCCTTCGACACGATCTACGCCGAAGGGCAGCGCCGCTATGTCGAAAGCCTGTCGGCGTATGCCCGCCAGTTCCTGGGCGAGATGCAGAAGCCGGACGTGGACCAGATTGACGGCCTCAGCCCGGCCATTTCGATCGACCAGAAGGGCGCCAGCCGCAACCCGCGGTCCACGGTGGGCACGGTTACCGAGATATACGACCACCTGCGCCTGCTGTTCGCCCGCATCGGCCACCCGCATTGCCCCACCTGTGGCCGCGAGATCCGCCGCCAGAGCGTCCAGCAGATCGTCGACCAGATCTACGAGCTGCCGGAGGGGACTCGCCTCATGGTCCTGGGCCCCGTGATCAAGGACCGCAAGACCGAGGGCGATCGGGTCTTCGAGCAGATTCGCCGGCAGGGCTTCGCCCGAGTGAGGGTCGACGGCGAGATGATGGATCTCGCGGAGACGAGGCCCCTCGACAAGTACAAGCGGCACAGCATCGAGGTCGTGGTGGATCGCGTCGTCGTCGAGCGGGGTGAGGTCTCGCCCGGGGCACGAACGGACGATCACGGCCGGCCACTGGATCCCGATACCGGCGCCCCGATCCGGCCGCCGGATGCCGCCCGCCTGGCGGACTCGGTCGAGACTGCCCTGCGGCTGGGGGAAGGGGTCGTGCTGGTTGCTCCGGTCGCGCGGGACGGGGAGCAGCCGGCCTTCGACGAGCGCCGCTACAGCGAGCGATACAGCTGCCCCTACGACGGGACGACGGTTGACGAGCTGGAGCCGCGCAGCTTCAGCTTCAACTCGCCGCACGGCGCTTGCCCCTCCTGCACCGGTATAGGCAGCCGTCTGGAAATCGACCCGGATCGGATCATCCCGAACAAGAGTCTGTCCCTGGCCGGCGGAGCGCTGGCGCCCTGGTCGCGCATGCCGATGGACGCGTCCTGGCACGGCAAGATCGTGGAGGCGGTCTGCCGCGAGCACGGCTGGGACTACAACGCGCCGGTGAGGGATCTGCCGCCCGAGGCGCTGGACTACATCCTCTTCAGTGCTCGGGGCGAGCG
>CAZFLI010000161.1:0-4332 GCA_964519845.1 uncultured Anaerolineaceae bacterium
ATCGCAGAGCCAGTCCGAACGCGTGCCCGGCGGCGATGGCCGTCACGCCGGCCAGTCCGGGCGGTGCCGGGGCCGCACCGTCGGCCGGATCGCCCCAGGCGACAACCGTGCCGTCCGATCGCAAAGCCAGTCCGAACCCGTGCCCGGCGGCGATGGCCGTCACGCCTGCCAGGTCGTGCGGCACGTCCGCCTGGCCACGATCGTTGGCGCCCCAGGAGACGACCGTCCCATCCGCCTTGAGAGCCAGGCTGAAACCGTCTCCGGCCGCCACGCCGACCACCCCGGACAGGCCGTCGGGCACGTCCGCCTGACCGCAGCTGTTGTCGCCCCAGGCGCCCACCAGGCCGCGCCCGTCCAGAGCCAGGGCGTGGTCGCTGCCGGCCGCGACGGCGACGATGGCGTGCATCGGAATCGGCTTGCTGACACTCCAGCCGTAGGGGCCCCAGGCGAAGACCTCGTCGGGCGCCCCGCGGCCCGCTCCCTGGGCGTCCCTGGCCGCGGACCAGACTACCGAGGTGAAGGCCAGCAGCATGAGGCCCGCTCCGGCCGCCAGGCCAACGGTCGCCGCCGGCGTATGCCTGCCCAGGCCCCAGGGTTCGGCAGCGATGGGAGTCCTGCTGAGAACCCCGACAGAGAACTCGTAGATCCCCACCGCCAGCAGCAAGCCGGCGCCTGCCGCGGCGCACTGCCACAGCCGGCGCTGCGGTTCTTCGGCCAGCACGGCCGTCAGGCACAGGCCGGCCAGTATGGCCAGGCCGGCCAACTCGAATGGTTGGAGCGCCCCGGCGATCGAACCGGGCGCCTGGAGCACATCGACGCTGCCCGGCGATTGGGCCGGCCGGCGATCTGCGAGGGTCAGCCATTGGCCGACGCTGGAGAGCGCCAGCATGGCCGCTATCGTGGCGGCCCGCCAGGTCAGCGGCCACAGCCAGTCGGTCCGGGTCTGCCGGACGCGCGCCAGACCGAATCCGATCGCCAGCGGCCCCAGGCAGGCCAGGGCCGCAGCGATGCCCCCGGCTAGAGCGAGGGCTACTCCGAGTCGCCCCTCGAGGGCCGGCGAGTGCCCGACGAGCCCTATCGCCAGGCCGACGGCGGCGGGAAAGGTGGTCCAGAGTACCGCCCCCACCAGGACGAGCCTGGCCGTGCGCCACGCGTCAGCCCGCCACATCAGGACGCCGGCCGGAAGGAGCGCCATGGCGCAGGCGTAGACGGCCCTCATGGCCGGGTCCGCCATCCCGGCCATCGAGCCCGAACCGGACGACGCAAGCTCCGCCGCGGCCAGGCCGGCCTGGGCGGCGGCCAGCAGGACGAACAGCCAGATCGGGGCAGACATCCGCCGCAGCAGCCGACCGAGGCGATCCACGGGACGGCTGCTCAGAGGCGGCTCCGGATAGACGCGACGGCCGTCGAGGAGGTCGTCCACGATCTCCCCGCCCCACGGCATCTGGGTGCCCCGCGGTCGTTCCAGGGGAGGCCGGCTCGCAATGGCTTGCCCGTCGGCATCCAGGACTCGGAGACGGTCCCGCTGGGGCAGCAGGGCGGAGTCCGTCAGGTCCAGGATCTGGCCCCCCGCCCGGGCGCCGGGCCGGCGCGCGGATGGGGGAAGGCGCCCCTCCCATACTGCCCCTGGCCTGTGTCGCCTCATTCTCCGTGCCTCATGACCACGCCGGCGCCGCCCTCAACCCGATCATAGCGCGGCCCCTAGAGCCTGCCTACCGCCGATCTCGGGGCTCGGCCCACGACCTGCGGCCCTCGGCGTCGATGCCGCGTACCCGTAGCCGGGCCGCCATGGCCGGCCGGTGCGGCGTCATCCCCCGGTAGCAGGCGGGTTCATACCCCAGGCGGTAGACGGCGGACGGAGCCGCACGCATCCTCGTCAGCGTCCCCGGTGCGGTGCCGCACGGGCCTTCATCGCGAGGAAGGCCGGGCCGGGCTCGCGCCCAAGTTGTCGTCGACAAGTGAGGAGGCATCCTGTGCCTGCATCACCCGATTCCTACGCCGCGCGCCTGACCATCGACTACCCGGAAAGGCTCGATCGGCTCACGACTTTCTTCCGGCTCATCTGCGTCATCCCCATCGCCATCATCCTCAACCTGCTGTCCACGGGACTGTGGTTCGCCACGCTGCTGATGATCCTGTTCCGGAGGCGCTACCCGCGATGGTGGTTCGACTTCGCCCTGGAGCTGGCGCGCCTCACGATGCGGGTCGGGGCCTACATGGCTCTCCTCACAGACCGCTATCCATCGACTGTCGAGGAGCAGGGGGTCCACGTCGAGATCGACTACCCGGACGTCGAGCGGGACTTGAATCGCTGGCTGCCGCTGGTCAAGTGGCTGCTGGCCATACCCCACTTTCTGGTCCTGGCCGTGCTCGGGCTCTGCGCCTTGGTTGCAGTCGTCGTGGCCTGGTTCGCCGTCCTCATCACCGGCCGCTATCCGCGGGGCCTGTTCGACTTCGTTGTGGGCGTGATGCGGTGGGCTCTTCGCGTCAACGCCTACGCCGTCCTGCTGGTCACCGATCAGTACCCGCCCTTCAGCGTCAACTGAGCCGGCGGGGCTCGACCGTCACGGCGCGACCCTCAAAGGCGTCGAAGGCCGCGGGAACCGAGGTCCCGCGGCCAGGCGTCATACTGGAGTAGCCCGGGCAGGAGAGTACGAGAGCAGTGGCCAGAAAGTCGCGTTCCGCATCGCAGCCCAGGCCGCCCGAAGAGCCCGCGCCTGCCGTCCGAGCGGCCAGCAGGCGACGGTCGCCCGCCGCGGCCGCCGCACTTTCGTTCCTGTTCCCCGGCATCGGGCAGCTATACATGGGCCGCCGCCTCTCCGCGCTGGTCTTCGCGGTGCCCGCGCTGGTCGTGCTCCTGTGGGGGCTCCTGCAACTCAGCCGGGGTTTCGTCTACTTCGCCGCCAGCATGCTGGACGAGTCGTA
The DNA here is from genome assembly GCA_964519845.1 of uncultured Anaerolineaceae bacterium. Classification (GTDB taxonomy): domain Bacteria; phylum Chloroflexota; class Limnocylindria; order Limnocylindrales; family CSP1-4; genus Fen-1039. The sequence continues at coordinate 2,926 of CAZFLI010000161.1, forward strand.
CGCCGTGACGGTCATGGCCGTGGCCGCCGGCTTCACTGCCTGGCGGATTGCCGCCGTTGCGCACCCGTACGTCGTAGCGCGACCAGGCCGCGTCGGCCTGCGGGCGGCGGCCCTCCTGGTGGCCCTCATCATCGCGACTCTGGGCATGGGCGACGTCGTCTTCTCGAATGCCTACGACGCCTACAACACCTCACGCCAGATCGCCGCCAACGACTTCCTGGACGCTACCGATCCGCCCGGGCCCGAGCCCTCTGAATCGCCGTCGGATAGCTGGTCCTTCGTCCCGGGGGAGACTGAGTTCTGGGAAACCCCCGAGATCACGGTCGATCCCGCCTTCACCTGCCCGCCCTACTACAACCCGCCGGAGGCCGCCGCGCCGGCCCGGGTTCTGGCGTTTTCCCGGCACATCGCGCCGGCCGGACCAGGGCCGCAGGCCGCGGCCGAGAGCGGCTCGCCCAGCCCCAGCCCGACGCCCACCCCCACCCCCACGCTGACGCTCACCCCCACGCCCACCCCGACGCCCACGCCCACCCCGACGCCCACCCCCACCCCGACGCCCGAACCCACCTCGACGCCGAGCCCGAGCCCGAGCCCAACCCCCAATCCCAACCGGATGACCATCCTGCTGGTCGGCGTGGATTTCATCGCCGGCCGGAACCATGCCCTCACGGACACCCTGTTGCTGGTCAGCATCGACCTGGAGACTGGTGTCGTGGCGATGGTCAGCGTGCCCCGCGACACTGCCGCGTTCCCCTTCTACTGGGGCGGCGAGGCGCCGGTCAATTTCAAGATCAACACCCTGGCCAAGGCCGTCGCCGCCGGCAGGTTCGGGTCGCCGGATTCGCCGATGGTGACCCTGGCCAATGAGGTCGGCTACCTCGTCGGAGTGCCGGTCGACTACTACGCCGCCATCGACATGTCCGGCTTTGTCCAACTGATCGACCTGGTGGGCGGCGTCGACGTCAACAATCCGCGCGTGCTCAACGACCCATTCACCTGCACCTACGTGCCTACGGGCCTCGTTCACATGGATGGGGCAGCCGCGCTGCGCTACGCTCGGTCGAGGGAGAGCAGCAACGACTACTACCGCTCCGGGCGCCAGCAGCTGGTCATGATAGCCCTGCGACAGAAGCTGGCGACCCCGGCGATTCTGCCCCAGCTGGGCGGTCTGATGGACATCGCCGGCCGCTCGATTGCCACCAACTTCCCGCTCAAGGACGCCAAGGACTACGTCAGCGCCGCCGAGAACGTCAAGACGATCTCCCACTGCGTGCTGGGGCCGCCCTACAACTACCATCCACCCTCGTCCGAGACTCGGGGGTCGTGGACGAGTCGTCTCAAGCTCGACAAGGTGGCCAACCTGTCGGTCTACTTGTTTGGCGCGGACAGCCGCTACTACGGCCAGCC
>CAZFLI010000162.1:0-4273 GCA_964519845.1 uncultured Anaerolineaceae bacterium
GGCTTCTCCTTGGCGGTGTCCGGCAGGACGATGCCGCTCTTGGTCATCTCTTCACGAGCGACGGGCGTGATGACGACGCGATCGCCGAGGGGGCGGAGCTTCTTGCTGGTCGCAGTGGCCGTTGCCAACGCGTTTCCTCCTGATGACGGCGGCACCAGCCCACCGTCGGTCTACCTGGATTGACCTTTGTGGGGTCTCGACCGCGCCCAAGACGCCGTCGAGAGGGCCCGAATGCTCCCGGTCGGGCGTTGCCGGCCGGCGATTTCCATCGCCTTGGCCGGTCGCCTCGCCTCAGATTAGCACTCTACCAATGAGAGTGCTAACAGCCTAACGAGGGCCGCGGGGGCTGTCAAGGCCGGCGCGGACCGGCCGCCGACACTGCGGGCGCGGCGGGCTACCATCTACCCGTCAACCCTCATGAGGTGGCTCGATGAGCGAGTCCGATCTGCCCGATTACGTCCTGCGCAACCGCGCCGAATGGGACCGCATGGCTCCCGACTGGGTCGAGCCTGGCGAGCGCAGCTGGAAGGCCGAGGAGCCGACCTGGGGAACGTGGGGCATTCCCGAGAGAGACGTCGACATGCTGGGCGACGTGGCCGGCCTGGACGTCATCGACCTGGGCTGCGGCACGGGTTATGTCTCGGCCTGGTTGGCCCGTCTCGGCGCGCGACCCGTCGGCATAGACAACTCGCCCAAGCAACTCGAAACGGCGCGGCGATTGCAGGCCGAGCACGGCCTTGACTTCCCGCTCCTGCTGGGCAACGCCGAGGCGGTCCCCTATCCCGACGCCTCGTTCGACATGGCGATATCCGAGTACGGGGCGGCGATCTGGTGCGATCCGTTCCGTTGGATCCCCGAGGCCGCCCGTCTCCTCCGTCCCGGCGGGCGTCTGTCGTTCCTGGGCAACTCGTTCCTGTACATGCTCTGCGTCCCCGACGATGGCGAGTTGCCGCCGGCGGACCTTCTCGTGCGCGACCAGTTCGGGGCATTCCGCTACGAATGGCCGGGCGATGAGTCGGTGGAGTTCCACCTGCCCCACGGCGAGATGGTGCGGCTGCTGAGGGCCAGCGGCTTCGAGATCGAGGACTTGATAGAAATTCGGGCCCCAGAGGGCGCCACCACGCGGCAGAAGTACATGTCGGCCGAATGGGCCCACCGTTGGCCGAGCGAGGAGATCTGGAAGGCGCGCAAGCGGCCGTAGGCCGACAAGCGAGACGCTACCGGCCCTTCCCTGCTCCGGCGGCGCTCAGCGCCCTGTCTATCTGATCCAGGTGGTCCCCGCGGTGGGCCCAGCGATTGACCGTGTTGGGGCGCGCAGCCAGGGCGCCGGCCGGCAGCCGGTCCGCCGTCGCCTCGGCCAGGGCGTCCACCGCCTCCGCGGCGGCCAGCGCCCCGGTGCCGAGCATCGGTCCCACCGCCCGACCCCACTCGGCGATGAGGTCGGCCAGCGGTCGGTTGATCGCCTCGCTCAGGCCCATCGGGATGCCCACGATGTCGACCGGGCCACTTTCGCCGGCCTTCTCCAACGCGAGCCGCCACCGAGTCTCCATGGACCGGTCCCAGAACAACAGGTGGCCCAGCACTTGGGCCACCGTCCAGCTGCCCTCCTCGGTGGGCTCGGTCGGCAGCGCCAGATCGGCCGGGCTCAGCCCTTCGACGAGCGTGGCCAGGCGGCGGCGGCTGGCGGCGTTCTTCTCCACGAACGAGCGATCGGCGGCGGATGCGGCCGCCGAAGCGATCGAACGTTCGATGTGGTCCAGATGCTGGTCGCGATGCCGGTGCCGGTGCAGGAGATAGGCGCTGGGCGATGCCTCGAGCGCATCCGCGAGATCGTCGGGAGCCTGCGCGACCAGGGCGTCCAGCCGCTCCGCCGCGGCGACCGCGAGGGCCGGGACGTCGGCCGAGGCCGAGGCGGCCCAGTACGGGTGAAGCGCCTCGTTGGCACTGTGCTCGCAGGCGATGACCGAGTCGTCCTGGGCCTGCCACTCACCGGCCAGCATCGCCGTCCAGCGTTCGGCCTGCCAGCGGTCCCAGAAGCCCATGTGGGCCAGCGCCGAGGCCACGGTCCAGCCCTCGCCGAGATCGAGTTCGAGCTGGGCCGAAGTGAGCGTCGCGGCCAGGCGGGCGAGGCGCTCTCGCGATGCGTCGTTGGCGCGAACGAAGGACCGGTCGGTCATGGCAGTTCTCCTGGGCTGCGTGAGGGCGGCTCCGCGCGGCCCTCCCCTCGCTCCGGAGAGTGGCTCCGGAAGGTGGCGTCGTAGGCCGCGACGAGCCCGGCCCCAATGCTATCCGGGGCTTCGCCACGCTGCTGACAGAGCCACTCCGCGGTGATGCGGACCCACTCCGGGGAGTTGCGCCGGCCGGAGAAGCCCGGCCCGGAGTGGCGCGGCACGCCCGGTGGCGCCAGATATGGAGAATCGGTCTCGATCAGCAGGCGCCCGGCCGGGACCAGACGGGTCACTTCGGCCGATGCCTCTTCTCCACGGCGAAAGACCAGGCCGCCGAAGGCAACCGCCAGGCCCATCTCCAGGGCGGCGCCGGCGTAGTCCACCGGCCCGGAGAAGGAGTGGAGCACGGCCGGCGGGCGATCCCCGAAGGAGGCCCGCGAGGCCGCTTCCCCGAAGCCGGCGGCCCGCAACTCGGCGATGAGATCGTCCTGGGCGTCACGCGCCCCGGCCGCGGAACGGCAGTGCAGGATGGCCGGCTTGCCGCTGTCCAGGGCCAGGCGCAGGTGGCGTCGCAGGTTGGCGAGCTGCGCCTCGCGGGGCGAGTGCAGGCGGTCGTAGTCCAGCCCCGTCTCCCCTATCGCGACAACGCGCACCTGCCCGGACAGCCGGACGATTTCGGCCCAGTCGGCCTGGGAGGCCGTGGCTGCGTCGTGGGGATGGATGCCCGCCGCCGCGTCGAGGCGCCCGTCCGCCTCTGCCATGGCCGCCGCGGCGGCCGAGGAGCCGGCGTCCCAGCCGGGCACCAGGAGTCGTTCGAGCCCGCCCGCGAACGCCCGCTCGACCACGGCCGACCGATCGGCCTCGAATGGATGAGCCTGCAGGTGGGCGTGGCTGTCGATCAGGCGCATCGGGCCGGGCGCCTCGCGGCGGCTAGCCGGCTGCCGGGGCGGCGGGCTCTGTCTCGAGGCGCGGGAACAGCGGCTCGGCCGCACCCAGCCGTCCCGCCTCGCCTGCCTTCGCTCCCCAGCGCAGGTCGTCGAGGATGGCCGGTCCGCCGTTGCCGTCGGCGCCGTACCCGTACCCGTAGCCCAGCTGAGCCAGCGCCTTCGGCGCGGCCTGCGGGATGAACGGCGCCGCCGCCAGCGAAACCAGCCGGCAGGCTTCCACGAGGTCGCCCAGCACCGCCTTCAGCCGCGCCCCCGCCTCGGCGTCGCCGGCCTTCGCCGCCTTGGCCAGCACCCACGGCTGCTCCGAGTCCACCAGCCTGTTCGAGGCCCCCACGAATTCCCAGAGAGCCGCCAGCGCGTCGTGCAGGAGGCAGCCTTCGAGCTTGCCGGCGTAGGCGGCCAGCGCCTCCTCCCAGGCGGCTGCAAGCCCCGCCTTCGGCCCGACGGCCGGCCGCTCGCCGTCGAAGTAGCGGTTGGCCATCGAGATGGTCCGGTTCAGCAGATTGCCGAAGTCGTTCGCCAGGTCCGCGTTGTAGCGGCGGACGAAGGAGTCCCAGCTGACGTCCGTATCGCGGTCGAAGGCGACCTCACGCAGGGTCACGTAGCGCGCCCCGTCGGCCCCCAGCGAGCGGACAACGTCCAGCGGGTCAAGGAAATTGCCGAGGCTCTTGCTCATCCGCTCGCCCTGGGTCAGGAGCCAACCGTGGACCCAGACCCGGCGTGGCGCCTCCAGACCGGCGCTCCAGAGCATGGCCGGCCAGTAGATGGTGTGGAACCGGGCGATGTCTTTGCCGATGACGTGCAGATCGGCCGGCCACCAGCCGGCGAATGCTTCCTCGTCGTCCGGAAAGCCGGCGCCGGTGACGTAGTTGATGAGGGCGTCGTACCAGACGTAGATCGTCCCGGCCGCCGGATCCCAGCTCCCGTCCGGCAGCTGCGAGGACGAACCGTCGGCCATGATCGGAAAGGGGATGCCCCAGCTGGCCCCGGCTCGGCTGATCGAGAAATCCTCCAGGCCGCCGCGGATGAAGCCCAGCATCTCGTTGCGGCGGAAGTCCGGCTGGACGAACTCGGGGTGCTCCTCGTAGTACTTCTCCAGCCGTTCCTGGTAGGCCGACAGGCGCAGGAACCAGTTGTGCTCCGACAGCCACTGCAGCG
>CAZFLI010000163.1:0-4209 GCA_964519845.1 uncultured Anaerolineaceae bacterium
GAGGTGGTAGCAGCCGGTCACGGTCCCGTAGGGCACGTCCACCGATGCGTCGGCCTCCAGCAACGTGAAGCTGACGGTGGTCTCGCCCTCCGAGCTGCCCAGACCCACGATGGTCTCGGTTGACTGGAAGTCAAGGCTCCGTGTTTCGCCGACCTGCACGTCCACCTGCACGTCCACCGGCTGCGGGTAGCGGTAGCTGATGGTGGGGTGGTCCAGGTCCCCCTGGTTCTGGTAGGCGTTGATGCCGAAGAAGACCAGGTGCCATGGCTTGGACACGTCGGCCCAGATCCGCACGCCGACCGGGTTCCCGCCCTTGTCCCCTAAGTACTCGAACATGGAGTGTGGCTCGCCGAGGCTATCGTCCGAGGCCACGAAGCGGGCCGCCAGCTCGGTCCCGCCGGATACGTAGGTCAGCTTCGCGCCGTCGGTCGGGAGCAGCTGCGCCCAGGCGGCCTCGTCGAACGCCAACCCACTTCCGCCGCTTGAGGAGGCCGCGGCCGACTCCGTCGCCGCGGCGCTGGGCAGGTCCGTTCCGGCCACCTCGGTCGCCGCGCTGCTGCCGCACGCGGCCAGAGCCAGCGCTGACGCCACTCCCAGTGCAAGGATCCGCCGCATGTTCGTGCCCTCCTGTGATCTGTGACGCTCCAGCGGATCGTAGGTTGTCAATCAAATGCAGGTCAACGCGTCGGGCCGCACGGATCTCGTGCATCGCCTGAGGGTGGCTGTATGCTGAATCGTCGTGCCCATCGAGAGCGGGAGACAAGGAATGACGAGCCGATCGTGCCTCGGGATTCTGGCGTGCGCGCTCTGGCTGGTCTCCGCCTGTGCGTCGAGCAGCGGGACGCCGGCGGAGTCGATCGCCCACAGTCCGAGCGCGACCTCGGCCGCGGCGACCACGGAACCGCTCGCCACACCGACGCTCGCTCCGAGCCCCACGCCCGTCCCCACCCCGTTCGTGCCGTACACGATCGACGAGCCGACACGCTACGAGGGGACCCTGAGGTACGACTGCGAGCCCGACGGCTGCTGGCGGCAGGGGAGCGTGATCGGCAGCCCGCCCGAGTACTACTACCCGGACATCGATGCCGAGAACGCGGAGATCGCCGCGCTCTTGAGCGACATCGGGCTGCCGGCGGACCAGATCGAAGACGACGCCACCGCATGGCGGACGATGCAGGCGCTGTGGGCCTGGCTCCATGAGCACGTTTCGTACCTGGGGACGGCGCCGGAGGCCTGGGACTATCTGAAGAGCCTTGCCGGCGACAATTGGCCTTCCATCGCGAACATGGCAGGAGCCTATGCCCGATACCACACCCTTCCATGGGGGGCCTGCAATTCGAAGGCCCTGACCGTCGTGACCCTGGCGTACCGGGTGGGCCTGAGCCCGGATCGGGTTGCGGCTGCCTACTTCGCGACGGCCGACCACTCGCTCCAGCATTTCTACGTGGTGTTCCGGTCGGGCGATCACTGGTTCTATCTCGACCCGACCTGCAATCTGACGAGCCCGTCGCTTGCCGCCGAGCCCGCCAGCGTCGGCTGCCTGGAAGACATCGACTACGAGCATCCCTTCACCCTGGCTCTTCTCCCGGGCTCCACGCTCACCCGCGCGATGCTGGTGAAGTAGCTCCGGCCGGTCTCGGCCTGGCGAGGTCGACTCCGGTCGGCGGGCGGACATCCGCGTGAGCCGCGTATCGTTTGTCCGCTTGGCCTACGGCGCGGCCTCGACTTGAGCGGCGGCGGCCCGGGCGGCCGCTTCCTCCGCCAGCTGACGCTTGCCGGGCAGCAGCAGCGAGAACAGAACGCCGAGCAGGACGAAGCCGGTGGCCACGAAGCCCGTCAGCCGGGCCGCATCCACGAACGCGGTCTCGATCGGGCCGACCGTCTTCGGCAGCGCCGCGAGGAAGGCCGGATCGCGGAAGCATGCGCTCTGGGTCGGAGTCAGCGAACCGGCGAAGGCAGCTTGATCGGCACTCGATTGGGCCGGATCCTTGATCGCCGTCAGGATCTGGCCGCCCGAGGCATCGACCAGCGACGCGACCGTCTCGCGGCAGACCGGCGACAGGTTCGGCAGAGCCCGATCGAGGTTGGTCTGCGTGCCGCTCAACAACGCCGAGAACAAGACCGTTCCCAGAATGGCGATGCCCAGCGCCGAACCGACCTGTCGCAGCGTCGAGTTCGCGCCCGACGCGATGCCGGAGCGCTCCGGCGGGATGTCCGACAGGACCAGGCTGATCAGCTGAGACGTGGCGAAGCCAACGCCGATGCCGTATACGAACAGCGGCGGAACAAGGGCCCAACCGGGCAAATCGGGCCCGAGAAGCAGCGACGTGGCCATGATGCCGACCGCTTCGAGGAGCATGCCGGTGGTGACGACCCGCCGATTGCCGAATCGATTGGCAAAGCCGGCCGCCAGCGGAGCGGAGAAGAACGCCCCGACCGCCAGAGCCATGAAGACCAGCCCGGTGTCGAAGGCGGAGTAACCCAAATCGGCCTGGAGGAAGAGCGGCAGGGCGAACAGCAGCCCGAACTCGCCGAGCGAGACTATCGTCCCCGCCAGGTTGCCGTATCGGAATCCCTTGTAGGTCCAGAGGCTGAAGTCGAACAGGTAGAACGAACCGCGCCGTTTGCGAGACCTCTCGACCGCGGTGAAGAGGACCAGGCCCGCCAGCCCAAGGCCGATGGCGAACGGCGTGACCGACACACTCGTCAGCGGCCAGTCCCAACCCAGGACGGCGAATGGATGATTAGGCGCCCACCAGCCGTAGTTGCGGCCCTCAATGAGGGCAAACACGATGCCGCCGAGACCGAGAGTCACGAGCACGAAGCCCGGCAGGTCGAAGCCCGGCCTGGATTCCTCGTCCTTCGATTCGCAGATGTAGGCAAGCGTGCCGGCAATTGCCAGCAGGCCGATCGGCAGGTTGATGAAGAAGGCCCAGCGCCAGCTCAGGTTGGTCGTCAGCCAGCCGCCGAGCAGGGGCCCGAGTGCGGCCACACCACCGATGGTTGCGCCCCAGATGCCGAAGGCGATGGCGCGGTCGCGCCCCTGGAAGTTGGTGTTGAGGATCGACTGCGTTGCCGGCAGGATCATCGCGCCGCCCACGCCCTGAAGGACTCGCGCGGCGATCAGGATCTGCCCGCTGGGCGCGACACCCGCCAGCATGGACGCGGCGACGAAGAGACCGAGGCCGGCGAGGTAAAGTCGCCGCCTGCCCCAAACGTCGCCGATGCGGCCGAGCGTGATCAGGAGGGCTGCGAAGACCAGGGCGTACGTGGTGTTGATCCACTCGGCCGTCGTCGAGTCGATCTTCAACTCGCGGATGATCGACGGTACGGCGACGTTCACGATCGTGGCGTCGACGATGATCATGGCCACGCCCAGGCTCAGCATCGCCAGGCCGAGCCAGCGGCCGCGGCCGGTGTCGTGCATCCCGTCGGCGCAGATATCGGTCGCCTGACCCGCCACGTGCATCTCCTTCAATCTAGAAACTATTGAAAGAGGATAATATCAGGCGATGAAGCCGGCCCAAAGCCCCTCAGCCACCGACTCGGCAGTCGCAACTCTCGTCCTGGAGTTGATCCACGTCGGCTACGGCGAGCGTCCGGCGATCGCCGGACCCGCGACCGACGCCCCAGGCCACTATGTCAAAGGCGCGCCGCGAGTCTCCAGGCAAGGTGTCCGGGCCGCGATCCATCTGTACGTGGCCGGCGCGCTGACCATGGGCGAGCTCGCCGCCAGGGCGGGCATGTCGGCGGGGTGGGCCAGCAGGGTCGTCGAGGAGCTGGTCGCGGCCGGTTACGTCGAGCGCCACCCGGACCCGACCGACCGCCGCATCATCCATGTTCGCCTGGCTCCGGACGCCATCGGGGCCATAGAGCGGGCCTACAGCTGGCGTGGGGACGCGGTCGAGCGGGCGCTGTCCGGTCTGGACCCTGCCGGCCGTCAGGCCGTCCACGACTTCCTGACGCGCCTCATGGCCGAGCTTTCCGCATAGAGGGACGCGCTGCCCTCTCCCGGTGACCGGCGCGGCCCAGTGGCCGCCACGCCCGGATTGCGAAAGGGTCCCGAGCCGGACGGCCGTTGACGTGACCTTCTGCGCATCGGTCCACACCGCTATCCTGGCCGTGTGATCGGCTCGCGCGACATCGAGATCAGACGGGCCGTGTTCGACTGGCTGACCGAGCAGCGCCAGGAGCACGGGGAGGCGCTGT
>CAZFLI010000164.1:0-4202 GCA_964519845.1 uncultured Anaerolineaceae bacterium
CCTCCCGCAGCGGCTCGGCCAGATCCTCGCGCCGGGCGTGCCGGAACTCTACGAACGGTGGAAGAGCCGCGGGGGGCTCCGCCGGGCTGATCACGCGCAGCCGGCTGCCCGGCAACCGCCCCTGAACAATGGCCATCGCTTCCAGCAGCAGCCCGAAGCCATCGGCCCGGTTGGTGCTGCCCACATACGCGATCAGCGGCTCCGCTCCGGCGCCCAGGTCCGGCAGCGAGGGATCGCCACCCGGACCGAGCGGCATGCCCTCGCGCAGCTTCAGCACCTTCGCCAGGCCGGTCGAGGCGGCGAACCGCCGGGTGGCCAGGCGGGCCAGGAGGGGGGTCGTGATCCGCCACAGCCAATCCGAGATGACTTGCAGACGACGACGGCGCGGGTAGATCTCGCGGAACAGCTGGTAGGCGTCGCGGAAGTAGACCGCCACCGGCTTCCTGAGGAGCCTCATCAAGGCCAGGAAGAGCAGGTCTGTGGGCATGGCGTTGGTGGTCGGCGATTCGACGTATACCGCCCGCACCCGGCGCGGTCCGCCCCCCAGCAGCCAGCGCGTGGCTCGCCAGGTGCGGCTCACCCTGCCGCCGGTGATCCGCTCCACCCGGGCCTGCCGGCCCAGCGCCTCCGTCATGGCGACAATCCGGACCTCCGGCGCCCGATCCAGGCGCTTCAGGTCGTACATCCCGTAGAGCAGAATCCCCGGGCGGTCGTCACGTGCCGCAGGGCGCGGAGCGGGAACGGTAGTCTCAGGCATAGGCGGCGACAACGATACCGTACGCTCGCCCGACTCCGGCGCCGGGACCTCGCCGCCCTCCGGCGCGAGCCGTCCGCGCGGGCTACCATTCGGAGGCGGGACGGCCGCCCGCCGGCCGGCCACACCTGGAGGACACGTGACAAGCGACCGCTCGATCGGGATCATCGGTCTGGGCTACGTGGGGCTGCCGCTGGCCGTGGCCTTCGTGGAGGCGGGGCTGTCGGTGACCGGGGTTGACACCAACCCGGGCCGCGTGGCGGAGCTCAACTCGGGCCGCTCCCCCATCGACGACATAGACGACGCCCGACTCGGGCGCGCCCTGGAGAAGGGCGCCAGATTCATCGGATCGGCCGAGGCGAAGGGTCCGCTGAGCGATGTCGACGCCATCGTCGTCTGCGTCCCCACGCCCATCACGCAATCCAAGGATCCGGACCTGGGACCGGTCATTTCGGCAGCCGGGCTCATCAGCAAGTCGCTCCGCAAGGGCCAGTTGATCGTGCTCCAGTCCACCACGTTCCCCGGCACGACCACCGGTCCCTTCCGCGAGGAACTGGAGAAGTCCGGCCTGGCCACCGGGCCCGATTTCGACCTGGCCTTTGCTCCTGAGCGGGTCAACCCCGGCGACCCCTCCAGCTCCGGACGGGAGGTGCCCCGGCTGGTCGGCGGCTCGACGCCCGCAGCCACGGCGCGCGCCAGAGCGCTATTCGAGAACATCAACAGCCGCGTCGTGCCGCTCTCCTCGCCGGACGCGGCCGAACTGGCGAAGCTCCTGGAGAACGTCTTCCGCAGCGTCAACATCGCCTTCGTGAACCAGCTCGCCCTGCTCTGCGAACGGATGGGCCTGGACGTCTGGGAGGTGGTCGACGCCGCCGCGACCAAGCCGTTCGGCTTCATGGCCTTCCGGCCGGGCCCGGGGGTCGGCGGTCACTGCATCCCGGTGGATCCGTACTACCTGGCCTGGCGGACCCGTGAGTTCGATTTTGTCGAGCGCTTCATCGAACTGGCCGGGGACATCAACCTGGCCATGCCGCGCCACGTCGTGGAACTGGCGTCCGAGGCCCTGAACCAGCGCGGCCAGTCGCTCAAGGACGCCCGGGTTGGCGTCATCGGCGTGGCTTTCAAGCCGGACGTCCAGGATGCCCGAAACGCCCCGGCGGCGAGCATCATGACCTTCCTGCGCGAAAAGGGAGCGGCCATCTCCTACCACGACCCGCTGGTCGGCCGATTCGCCGACACCGAGGGCGTCATCTACTCCTCGGTCTCGCTCGACAAGCTGCTGTCCGAGTCGGACCTGGTCGTGGTGGTCACGGCCCACAGCTCGATCGACTGGACGGCCGTCTACGCTCGCTCGGCACTGGTCGTGGACACCGTCAACAGCTCGCGCGGGCGCGTGACTCGCGAGGGGCAGGTACTCCGCCTGGGCGCCGGCTGGACGGCGCCGAACGCCGGCTAGGCCGAGGGCTCGGCCTCGGCCCCGATCTCCCGCGCGATTTCGGCGATCGTCTCTTCGAGCGGCGTCTCGGGGGCGAATCCCACCAGGCTCCGCAGCAGGTCCACGTTCGGCACGCGGCGGCGCATGTCCTCGAAGCCCTTGTCGTAAGCCTCCGAGTAGTCGATCAGCTGAATCTGCGAGCTCGACCCCGTCAAGCGCACGACCAGGGCGGCCAGGTCGCGGATTGAGATCTCGCGCGGGTTGCCGATGTTCACAACATGCCCCACTGCGGCCGGCGCCTCCGCCAGGGCGATCATGGCCGCGACGACGTCCGCCACGTTGGTGAAGCAGCGCATCTGGGTCCCGTCCCCGAAGACGGTCAGCGGCTGGCCTGAGAGCGCCTGGCGCACGAACCTCGGCACCACCATCCCGTAGGCGCCGGTCTGGCGCGGGCCGGTCGTGTTGAAGAGCCGAACCGCCGTCACCGGCAGGGCCATCTCCTCGTAGTAGGCCAGGGCCATGAACTCGTCGGTCGCCTTCGAGACCGCGTACAGCCAGCGGCTGAAGGCCGTGGCCCCGTAGGTGGTGTCGTCCGTCTCCTTGAGGCTGTCGGACTCGTTCTTGCCGTAGACCTCGCTGGTGGAGGCGAAGACGGTTCGCGCGCCGGTCAGCGCGGCCCGCTCGAAGACGGCCGAGGAGGCGTCCAGGTTGGTGCGCAACGAGGCCAGGGGGTGCTGGAGGATGGTGAAGACGCCCACTGCCGCAGCCAGGTGGTAGACCAGCTCGACGCCGTCGAAAGCCGGCCCGATTACGGCGGGGTCTTCCGCCTTGCCCTGCAGGAAGCGGATACGGCCGGCCGAGACGTGGCCCTCGATGTTCGCCAGGCGGCCGGTGGAGAGGTCATCGACGACGACCACCTCGTCACCCCGGGCGAGGTGGGCATCGACCAGGTGCGAACCGATGAAGCCGGCGCCGCCGGTGACCAGGACTCTCATGGACGCGGCGCGGGGCGCTCGGACCCGGACGCGGTGGCCGCCACGAGGGAGGCCACACCCGGCGTGGCCGGCGTTGCGGGCGAAGCGGGCTCATGGGGGATCCGCCAGGCAATGACCGTCTCCACGCCCAGGACCAGCAGACCGGCAACGGCCACGATTGCCAGCTCGAGGACCGGGTGGGGCGCCAGCCACGACAGCAGCACGGCCAGGCCGCCGCAGGAGAGGCTGGCCAGGCCCACGACCACCAACATCCCCATAGGTTGCAGGCCCGCCCGGACGAGGCGATGAGAAGTGTGGTCGACGCCGCCCTTGAAGGGCGACTCACCGCGCCGGAGGCGGGTAACCGAAACCATGGCTACGTCTCCGAACTGGACGAAGGCCGCCAGCGGCATGGCCAGCACCGCGGCCGTGGCCTGTGGGCTGGGGTGAAGGATCGCGTCATGAATGAGCAGTGTCCCGCAGCCGGCCAGCGCGAAGCCGAGCATCAAGCTCCCGGCATCGCCCATGAATACCCGGGCCGGAGGGCGATTGTGGATCAGGAAGCCCAGGCAGGCCCCGGTGATCACCAGCCCCAGGCCGACCTCGTTGCCCTGCATGCCGGCGGCCATCGCGCAGAGGGCAATCGTGACTGCGGTCTCCGCCGAGAGCGTCGTTGCCAGCCCGTCGGCATTGTCCACCAGGTTTGTGGCGTTGGTCATGATCGGGATTGCCAGCGCGCCGGCCGCACCCCAGGCCAGCCGCAGCAGCAGCCTCTGGTCGTCGAAGACGACGAACATGAAGCCGGCGCCGAGCAGCGCCTCGGCCAGAACGCGATAGCGCGGCCTCACCCCGTAGAGGTCGTCCATGAGGCCGATCGCGGTCAGGCCGACCAGTCCGGCCAGCCATGCAATCAGCGTCAGACCCTTGTCCAGGACGACCCAGGCGACGGTCCCGACCGCCGTCGCCACGGCCAGGCCGCCCAGGATCGGCACGACCTGACGCGACCAGCGATCAGCCCGAGGGTGAACGACGGCGCCGT
>CAZFLI010000165.1:0-4156 GCA_964519845.1 uncultured Anaerolineaceae bacterium
TCCTGGTAGGCCGACAGGCGCAGGAACCAGTTGTGCTCCGACAGCCACTGCAGCGGCACCGTCGGATGGTTCGGGCAGCGGGCACCATCGGGAGTCTCGGTCACGTCCGACGGCGCCTTGAAACCTTCGGCCGGGCAATACCAGCCCTCGTAGGTGCCGACGTAGATGTCGCCGTTGGCATGGGCCCGCCGGACCATCTCCTGGGCGGCGCGGATGTGATCGGGGTCTGTCGTGCGGATGAACCGGTCGGGGCTGATGAGCAGCGCGTCCTCGGCGGCCCTGAACAGCGCCACGTTCTCATCCACGAACTCGCGGGGCGTCTTGCCCATCTCCGCGGCGCGCTGGGCGATGTTGACTGAGTGCTCGTCCAGCCCGGTGAGGAAGCGCGTCCGATCGCCCTTCATGCGGTGCCAGCGGGCCAGGACGTCCGCGCCCACGACCTCGTAGAGGGTGTGCAGCCCCGGGCGATTGTTGGCGTAGGCGATGGCGGTGGTGATGTAGTAGCGATCGGCGCTCATAGCTCACGAATGGTACCGGACGGCAGCCCTCGCCGACGGCCGCGAAGATACCGGGCAGACCCCCCGGAAGATCAGACGGCGCCTCAGGCCGGACCGAAGGTCGGGTCGGCCCCGGGGGCTGTGCCCGCCCCGGCAGCCTGTGGACCACGCACCAACGCGCGGCGCAACAGGAGGGTGAGAGCGGCCCCGGCTCCGAAGCCGGCCGCCGCCTCCAGGGCGGCGATGGCGACGATCATCCCCGCCAGGGTCTCGGCTGCGGCGCAGAACTGGACGGCCGCCACGGCCAGCGCCGCCGGCAGCGGCAGCCAGGCGGCGCCGTTGAGCCTGATCGCGCCGCCCTCGGCCCGGGTCAGACGCGACCAGGAGGCAGCCGCCACGCCGAGCACCGCGCCGCCTCCCACCAGAGCCGCCGTCACCGAACCCTTGAGCATCAGGTTGGTGGTGACCAGATAGAGCACCAGCGAAACGACCGGCCCGGCCGCGCCCACCAGGAGGGCGATGGTGGAGTAGCGCTGACGGCGCCGTATCCGCAGCGCGTCCCACAGCCCGGCCAGCAGGGCCAGGCAGGCACTCAAGACCGCGACGGCCTGGTACTCGTTCATCGCGCCGCCTCCAGCGTGCGGTGCTGCATCTCCCCGGAGAGGAGCCGGCGCTGTGCCCCTGCCGTGTCCGCCTGCTGGCGCAGCGCGACTATGTGCCGCTGTAGCGTGCCGGTGAGGGCATCGTAGAAGCCGCTCCACCGCTCGAGCCCGGCCAGAGCCTGCAAGACGCCCATCCGTCCGCCTTCGAAGCTGTTGGCCGCTGCCCAGTCGGCAAACGTCAGGCTCTTGGGCCTGGCCATCGCCACCGGAGCCACCTCGGCCTGCGGAATCGAGGGGGCGCCCTTGCCGCGACCTGCGCGCTTGCCCTTCCGACCGGGTTGCGCCGGCGCAACCGCGTCCGGCGGCTCGGCAGCTTGCCCAGCGGCACGGACGGCGCCGGCCGCAGCAATCGCCGAAGCCCGAGCCATGACGGGGCTCTCCCTCAGCACGGCCGCCATGCCGGCGGCCCGGGCCTGGGCACGGCTCTCGCGCAGCGCCGCGGCCATGAGAGCCGGATCGCCGGCCTTGAACCAGCCCAGCCCATAGACCAGCGCGTCGCCCAGGTGAGGCGGCACCGGAGCCCTGCCGGCCTGGTCGAGCCGGGCCAGCAGATCGTTCACAGCGTCGATCTGGTGAGCCAGGTTGCGGCGCCGGTTGTCCAGGTCCCCCATCTCCACCTGGGCCTCGATCAGGGCATCGAACAAGAAATCCGTGTGGGCCGCCCAGGCGGCGCGCATCTCGCGCAGGTCCCTGTCCGAGAGAGACGTCGGGTCACCCGGAACGGGCGGGGCGCCGGCCTTCCCGCTCGGCAGTGCCCCGTCCAGGCCGGACAGCTGCCCGTCCAGGGCACTTACGTTCTCGTCCAGCACTCCCTGCATGTAGCCCAGCTGCCCGAAGCCCCGGCGCAGCCTGTCCATCACTTCCGCCGGCGCCGCGTCGGCTGCGGTTGCGGCCCCCGCCCCGGCCAGCGAGACCAGCCCCGTGGCCGGCGCCAGGATCGTAGCCAGTGCTCCGATCGAGGCCGCGTCACCGAGCAACTGGGCCAGGTCACCGCTGCTGTAGCCAATTGGGTCCGGGTCGTCGGTCAGGCGCTTCATCGAGCGGGCGATGCTCTGGCCGGCCGACACGAGTTCGGCCCGCGGCAGAGGCAGGCCGGAGCCCGCGGCCGTAGTCAGGCCGCCCACGACCTGCGACGGGATCTCGAGGATGCCCGACGGGGGTCCTCCGGCCGGCCCTCCGGCCGGTGGCGAGACAGCCTGGCCGGTTCCGCTCGACGGCCACCCCGGTCGTGGTTCGCTGCCGGCAGCCGGGCCCTTTGCCGCAGGCCCCAGGGCCGACCCGGTCACCAGGGCGGCTCCAACTGCGGAGACCATCAGCGCCGCCGTGGCGGCCAGCCCACCCGTGTCCGCGTCCTTGGGGTCGGGCATGACGGGGTCGCCTTCGGCCAGCATGCCGGCCAGGTCGTCCAGCGGCCCGGCCCCCAGGGCGGCCGGGGCGCCGGCGGCGGCCCTTCGATCGGCCTCCTCCTGGGTGATGCACTCGACGAGGTAGCTGGCGCTGGGATCAGAGCCGTACGCGTTGGGGCCGGCCGCGAAGACGGCGATGTACGGGTCGTTGCAGATGGCCGCCGAGGTGTAGCCGTAGCGGGCGTTCGGCGGAAGGCGGTTCTGGACGCAACCGACGCCGCTGGACGGCTCGAAGTGGTACCCATTGGGGCAGGTGTACGGGTCCGGACTGGCCGCCACGACCGGCCGAGCGAACAGGACCAGCAAGGCCGCGACCACCGCCAGGGCGGCGCCGGACGCCAGGCCCAAGGCAACTCGCCCGGCCGGCAGATCCCTGCCCATCGCCAGCGTCACGGACCCCATACTCCCATCCACGGCGGACTGCGATGGCGGCAGTCTAACCCGCCCGAGGGGGCCGGCAAGGCCGCGGCCGCAACTCCGCTCAGTGCCTGAAGTGACGCACGCCGGTGATCACCATCGTGGCCCCGGCATTCTCGGCCGCCTCGATGGCCTGGGCGTCGCGGACCGAGCCGCCCGGCTGGGCGAAGGCACTGACGCCGGCCTCCAGGCAGACCTCGACCGCGTCGGGGAACGGGTAGAAGGCGTCGGAGCCACAGGCGGCGCCGCGCAGGGCCTCGGGGCCCTGGAAGGCCAGGGCCTTGGCGACGGCCTGGCGAGCGGCGTCGACGCGGCTCGTCTGGCCCGACCCCAGGCCGACCTCCATGCCGTTCTTGACCAGCACGATGGCGTTCGACACGACCCCCCGACAGAGGCGCCAGGCCAGATCCAGGTCACGCATCTCCTGCTCCGTCGGGGCGCGGCTGGTGGCCACGGTCCACCCTGCGGGATCGTCCGGCAGGACGTCCGGAGCGGTAAGCAGGACGGCACCCCCGGCCGAGCGCAGCGAGGCCGTCGGCGAGGGCAGCGGCGCCCGCTCGTCGACGCCCAACAGCGGGTCTTCCAGCAGCCGCAGGTTGGCCTTCTTGGACAGGATCTCGAGAGCCGCGGCCGAGTAGGACGGGGCCACGATCACTTCCAGGAAGATCGACGCCAGGCCCGCCGCCGTGGCGGCGTCCACCTCGCGGGTCAGGGCCACGACGCCGCCGTAGGCCGAGACCGGGTCGCCGGCGAGCGCGTCGAGCCAGGCGTCCTCCAGCGTCGCCCGTTCGGCCGCTCCGCAGGGGTTGGTGTGCTTGACGACGACGCAGGCCGGGCCGCGTAGCGACCGCGCCATGGCGTCGGCGCCTGAGGCGTCCAGGACGTTGTTGTAGCTCAGGGCCTTGCCCTGCAGGATCTTGCCCCCGGCGGCAAAGGGCCCGGCCCAGGGGCTCGTGCCCGGACGGCGATAGCGGGCCGCCTGCTGGTGGGGGTTCTCGCCGTAGCGCAGCGTTTCGACCTTCTCCAGGCCCACGACCAGAGTAGGCGGATACGGATCCGTCGCCCCCGGCAGGCCCGCTTCATCCGGCAGGTTCACCCCGGCCGCGACCATGCGGCCGGGCAGCTCGGCGGAGATACGGGCGTCGTAGGCGGCGGTGTGCTGGAAGGCCTCCAC
>CAZFLI010000166.1:0-4141 GCA_964519845.1 uncultured Anaerolineaceae bacterium
CGGGATCTGGTGGGAGAAGTAGTCCCGGTCGCCCATGTCCTGGGCCCGCCATTCGGCCTTGGTGTGGAGATACGAGTCGTTCACCAGCGCGTTGAGGCCGGCAGAGGCTCGATCCTGGTTGGTCAGCGTGAAGAGAAGCTGCTCGTCACCGGGGCTGAACTCCGCGCCGCCCCAGGCGAAGGCCGGGCCCGCGGTCGTAGTGATCGCCAGTGCCGCGAGCGCAAGCGCCACGCCGGCCATGCGAAGGCGGCGCAGCGATCCGCGAGAGGCGGCGAGAGGTTTCGTGAAGGGGCCCCACATGTGATGATCGACTCCCAGCTAGCGCCTGACTCATACCAGAACCAGGTCCTCACCCTGGGTATCGGAGCCCGGCGGTCCACTTGGGAGGACGAGGTCGTACCACTCGACCCTGCGGAGCCTGCATGGTTGCAC
The DNA here is from genome assembly GCA_964519845.1 of uncultured Anaerolineaceae bacterium. Classification (GTDB taxonomy): domain Bacteria; phylum Chloroflexota; class Limnocylindria; order Limnocylindrales; family CSP1-4; genus Fen-1039. The sequence goes on from CAZFLI010000166.1 coordinate 433, forward strand.
CCTGGCAACGGGCCATTTCGAACGCCATCCGCGGACCGGCTGAAGGCAGAGGATCTCGGGCGACGTTGCTCGTGGGCCCGGCATCGGCGGCTCCCTACCCGGGCCGGCACGCAGCCGCTATACTCCCCGTCGCCCCATCCCTGTGGCGCGACCGGCAAGGACGCTGCGCCCCCTTGGGCCCGCGGCGGTGGCCTTAGCTCAACCGGCAGAGCAGCGGACTGTGGATCCGCAGGTTACGGGTTCGACCCCCGTAGGCCACCCCAGCCCAGCCCTGCGACGGCCGCGCCGGCATCGGGATACGATCGCACTCATGACTCCCATGGAAGCCATCGCGATCCTGGCCGCGGGCGGCGCGGCCGGCGCGATCAACACCATCGTGGGCTCCGGCACGCTCATCACCTTCCCGACTCTCCTGGCCCTCGGCTTCGCCCCCTACGACGCCAACGTGTCCAACACCGTGGGCCTGGTCCCAGGGTCTATGAGCGGGTCGGTCGCCTATCGCCACGAGTTGACGGGCCAGCGCTCGAGGGCGCTCCATCTGGCAGTGGTGGCCGGCGCCGGCGGGCTGACCGGCGCCCTTCTCCTGCGCGCGGCACCCGGCGCCTTCGAGGCCGTCGTGCCCGTCCTCATCGGCATCGCCTTGCTGCTCGTGGTTGTCGGGCCGCGGCTGGCGCAGACGCTGGTCGCTCACCGCCACGCCGCCGCGGACAGAGGGCTGCCGCTGACGCTGACCCTCTACGCCACGGCCATCTACGGCGGCTACTTCGGGGCCGGCCAGGGGATCATCATGATCGCCCTGCTGACAACGTTCCTGCCGGACCACATCCAGCGGCTCAACGCGCTCAAGAACGTCCTGGCCGTCGTCGTCAACGGAGTGGCGGCAATCCTGTTCGCGCTCATCGCCCCCGTCCACTGGGATGTGGTGGTGCTGATCGCCACGGGCGCCATCCTCGGCGGGCAAGTCGGAGCACGCGTCGGCCGACGGCTGCCGCCTCCGCTGCTGCGCGCGGTCATCATTTGCGTCGGGCTGGTCGCCGAGGCGAAGCTGCTGCTGGCCTAGTCCTCGCCCCCGGACCCGCCCGAACCGCCGCCGGCGCGCCGGCCCCCGACCCGCGGCTCGCCGATCCGAGCCCAGAAGCGAGCTCCGCCCTCGGGTCGGCTCTCCGCGCCGACTTCGCCAGCGTGCTGGTCGACGATCCAGCGGGCGATGGCCAGCCCCAGGCCCGTCCCGCCCGCCGGCGCGTCGTCGGCCCGCCAGAAGCGATCCCACAATCGGGGCAAGTCCTCCGCCTTGATGCCGGGGCCGGTATCGAGGACCTCGAGGACCGCGCCGGTGCCGTCGGGATGGACACGTACCTCTACCTTCGAGCCTCGAGGGCTGTGCCTGACGGCGTTGTCGACCAGTATCGTCACCAGCTGCCGCAGCCGGCCCGGGTCACCTTCGATCGGGGCCGGCATCAGATCGAGAACGATCGAGACGCCCTGCTCGAGAGCCAGGGCCGTGAGCGGCGAGACTGCCTCGGCGGCCGCGTCCGACAGATCGAGCGGCCGGCAGTCGAGCTCGACGGTGCCCGAGTCGGTTCGAGCCAGCAGGAGCATGTCGTCCACCAGGGCGGTCACCGTCCGAACCTCGGCCTCGATGTCCTCCAGGGCGGCGCCGACCTCCTCGACGCGCTTGCGCCGGTTACGCCTCAGATCCTCGGCGCTGGCCCGGATGACCGTCAGGGGCGTCCGCAGCTCATGGCTGGCGTTGGCCGCGAATTCGCGCTGCCGTTGCAGAGCGGCCTGCCGGCGCACGATCGAATCGCGGATCGGCACCAGGGCCCGGCCCGAATACAGGTAGCCTGCCGCCAGCGCGGCCAGGAAGGCGGCTGCGCCGCCGACGATCAGAACCGCCAGGAGCAGGTTGAGCAGGTTGACCTCCTCGGTCCGGTCGGCGGCCGTTTGGACGGCCAGCTCGTTGCCCAGACGATCGGTCGTCGACTCCGTGTAGACGCGCAGCGGGACGCCGTTCCCGGTCACCACCTCGCGCAAGTCCGTTCCCCCGCCGGCGACCGCCTCGAGGCCGGAGGCGACCGGCATTCCGGGGGGCAAGGCCCGCGTCCGAACCAGGACCTGGCCGTCGCCGTCGACGATGACGATGAAGAGACCCGCCTGGCGGTTGCCGAAGGCGGGGTCCAGCGGCTGGTCGGGGAAGGTCGGCCGCTCGCCCGAAATGAGACCCTTGTAGATGTCGGCAAAATCGCGCAGGCGGCCGGCGCTGTCGGCCACGAAGACGCTGGAGACCGCCGAGTAGACGATGAATCCCAGCACCACGAGAACGCCGAGCGTGATGCCGCCGCTCCAGGCCATGAGCCGCAGCCGCGTTCCGCGCAGCAGATGCGCATCGTCGATCGACGGCGACGAGATATCCGGCGTAGCCCGGCCCGAACGGCGGCGGAGATGTCGCAGACGCTCCGGTGCCCCGAGCCTCACCCGATCACCCCTCGCTCAGCCTGTAGCCGACGCCGCGGACCGTCTCGATTCGGGTGGCCGCGGCCGGCCCAACCTTGTCGCGCAGCAGATGGATGTACGCCTCCACGGTGTTGGGCGTCAGAGCCACGCCGTACGGCCAGGCGTAGTCGAGCAGCTGGTCCCGCGAAAGCACCTGTCCCGGCCGTCTCAGCAAGCACTCCAGGATCGCGAACTCGCGCTGGCTCAGCTTGACCGGCCGGCCCTCGACGGTGACCCGCCGCGCCGCCTCGTCCAGCTCGAACGGGCCGGCCTTGAGAGCGATCTTTCGGGCCGGTGGACGGCGCCCCAGGGCCCGCAGCCGAGCCAGCAGCTCCTCGAGCGCGAACGGCTTCACCAGATAGTCGTCCGCTCCCGCATCCAGCCCTTCGACCCTGTCGCCGACGGCGTCGCGGGCGGTCAGCATCAGGATCGGCACGGACCGGCCCTGCTTGCGCAGCAGCCGGGCGACCTCGAAGCCGGACCTGTCGGGCAGGCCGACGTCGAGGATGATCGCGTCCAGTTCGAGGCCGGACGTTGCCACCTCGAGGCCCTCCTCGGCCGTCGCCGCCGTCTCGACAAGATGTCGGTCCTGAGTCAGCAGACGCCGCAGCAGGCGGCTGAGCCGTGCGTCGTCCTCGATGATGAGCAGGTGCAAGTCGGACTCCTCGGGGCCGTGACGATGCTACATGTATGGTGCCCCTAGCTGAAGCCAACCTGAAGACTGCCCCAGGGACCGGCCCGCGGCACGGGCCCGAGCCACAGGCTAGGGGCCGGTGATGAGGATGTCGCTGGCGGTCAGCGTCCTGCTGCCGGTGCGGAGGCGCGATCGTGGACGCGTCTGCACTTATGACAGGCCGACCTGAAGGACTTCTGAAGAAGGAGGTGCGCGCCCGGCTAACGGTTCTGGATGACCACGAGGCCGGCCGTCGGCGTCTTGCCTCGGATGAGCCCGATCGTGACCGTCGCCCCGACCTTCACGTCGGCTGCGCCGGCGGCGCCCGAAGCACCCGCGACGCGGTACCTGGTCTTGCCGTTGAGCCCGATCGCCATCGAGCGTCCGTTGGCCAGCTCGATTGTCAGGGACGATACGTCCACCGCCTTCACGCTCCCGCTGACCACGGATGCGTAGGCCGAGCCGTAGATGCCGCCCTGCTGAAGGCCGGGCATGCCGCCGGGCAGGCCGCCCATGCGGCCGGGGCCGTCCTCGTCCTGGCAG
>CAZFLI010000167.1:0-4137 GCA_964519845.1 uncultured Anaerolineaceae bacterium
CCCGGTTCGCGTGGAGGAGCGGTGCGGGTGCCCATCGCCGACGCAAATGCCCATACCGGGACCCTGCACGACGCTCCTGCCAGCCTGCAGCTCGGTCACCAGCTCGCCCTCCAGGATCAGAACAGCGTGGCCGCGCGGGCACCAATCGGGGGCCGAGTAGCCGGCCCCGAACTCCCCCATTCGGACGCGGACGCCGCCCATCTCCAGCGTTCGCCAGAACGAGGTGCCGGTGGCGCCGGCCTGCTCGACGGGCTCCACGGCGCTCCAGTCGATGGCTGTGAAGGGGCAATCAATCTTCATGCGGCGGGCCTCGAGGCTGCTGGTATGGCTCGCCATGGTACCCGCGCCAGGCGGCGCCGCGCCGTGCCGGGCCGGAGTCCGGCCGCGAATGTCACGCTAGCTGACACTCCCGGGGCGCAGAATACGAGCATGGATACTGCCAAGCTGGTCGCTCTCCCTCAGCCGAGCCACGCCGAAGTCCGCATCGAGGACGACCGGATCACGGTCGAGCGCCTGGTGCTGGACGACCACGCCCTGGCTGCCTTCGTCGCCGAGCGAACGCCCGAAGAGCGGGCTCTGCTCGTGGAGCGGGCGCTGCGAGTCGGCCTGACGGCAATCGCCGGTGTCGGCGTGACGGTCAACGTGGACGCCGTACGGGCCGAGTTCCAGGGCCTGCTGCGCCAGACGGAGGCCGCCAACGAGAGGGCGGCCACGGCCCTGGACAACCTGCTGCGCCAGAACTTCGCCGACGGCGAGGGCCGGCTGCCGCGAACCCTGGAAAGATTCCTGGGCGACAAAGGCCAGCTTCGCAGCTTCGTGGACGAACTCTTCGATGAGGCCAAGCGGGACAGCGCCATCGGGCGGATGAAGGTCCTGCTGGGGACCTACTTCGACGGCGACGCCTCGCGCCTGGCACAGCTGCTGGATCCGACTCGCCTGGGTTCGCCGCTGCACCAGTTCCGCATCGAGATGACGGAGGGGTTCAACCGGATCGGCGAACGCCTGGCCGCCCTGGAGGCTGCCGGCGCCGCGCGGTCGGCCGAGCGGGCCAAGTCGGCCGCCAAGGGCGCGGACTTCGAAGCCATCGTGGACGAACTCCTGGGCGATATCGCCCGCGGCTCGGGCGACGTTCTGGAGCGAACCGGCACGGAGGCCGGCGCGACCATCGCCTCCAAGAAGGGCGACTTCGTCCTGGCTCTCAACCCGGACGTCTGCGGCGGATCGGAGCTGCGCGTCGTCGTCGAGTGCAAGGACCGCTATGTCTCGGGCCGCGGAATGCGCGACGAGTTGCGCGAGGCCAAGACCAATCGCGACGCGGCCGTGGCCGTGGTGGTCTTCACGCCAACGCATGCCCCGGCCGGGATCGCTCCCTTCGACGTTCGCGCCGGCGACGTCTACTGCGTGATCGATCCTGCGACTCCGGATCCGGCCACGCTGGAGGCGGCCGTCCGACTGGCCCGCCTGCTGGCCCTGCAGACGCTCCGCGAGCGCCACGTCGACGTCGATGCCGCGGCCGTGGAGGAGGCCCTCAAGGGCGTCCGCGAGCAGCTTGAAACCATCCGCGCTCTGAAAGCCACGCTGACCTCTATCGGCACCAGCGCCCGCGACGTCAACGCCGGCCTGGACAAGATGCGCGACGGCATCCTGGTCCGGATCGCCGAAGCGGAGGCGGAGCTGCGGACGAAGTAGGCCCGGCGGCTGGGCGAGGTCCGGGACGGCATCCAGGCCGGGACCCCGCCCGCAGCGCGCAACTCTCGAGTCACTCCCTCGACAGCCGCGCATCGCGAGCTATTCTCCCCCCTCGCGGGCCGCCGAGACCGGCCCCGCGGGAGCGAGGTGCCGCAGATGGCGCGTTCGATGTGGAAAGGGGCCATCCAGTTCGGGCTGGTGACCATCCCCGTCAAGATGTACCTGGCCACCGAGTCGAAGGGCGTGAGCTTCCACATGCTCCACGCCAACTGCCTCGGCCGGATCCAGATGAAGACCTACTGCCCCACGGACGACGCCTACATCGAGCGCAGCCAGACCGTCCGAGGCTACGAGATCGCCCCGAACCGGTACGTCGTCGTGACCGACGACGACCTGGCCTCGGTGCCGCTCAAGACCGTCCGGGCCATCGAGATCGAGCAGTTTGTGCCGCTGGCGACGAACGCCGACGCCACTCGCTTCGCCAAGCAGGCCTACTACCTGGAGCCCGAGCCGGTGGCGCGCAAGGCCTTCTATCTGCTCAAGCAGGTCCTGGCCGAACAGGGCCTGCGCGCCGTCGCCCGGATCGTCCTTCGGGATCGCGAGCAGCTGGCCATCCTGGACCCCTTCGCCTCGACGATGCTCCTGTCCACTCTCTACTGGCCCGACGAGATCCGATCTTCGGCCGACCTCTCCCCGGCTGAGGGCGAGGTGGAGATCAAGCCGGCCGAGGTGGCCATGGCCGAGCAGCTGGTGGCCACGATGACGGGCGAATTCGACGCCTCAGCCCACCGAGACAGATACCGCGAAGCGCTGCTGGCCGTCATCGAGGCCAAGGTCGCCGGTGCCGAGGCCGCCGAGCCGGCCGCCGCGCCGGCGGCGGCGCTGGGAGATCTGATGGCCGCCCTGGAGGCAAGCGTCGCCGCGGCACGGGCCGCCCGGTCCGAAGCCGCGCCGGATGCGCTACCTGCCGGCGAAACCCGGAGGGCCGGCGGGACCCGCAGGCAGACCGCCGTGCCGGCCGAGGAAGCGCCGGTCGATGAAGCGCCGGCCGAGGAGGCCGCCCCAGCCCGCCGCCGCAAGTCCGCCTGACGCCGTTCCCGCGGAGGGCCGCTTCCGTGTGGTACCTTCGAGCGACGATCCGTTGAGGAGGAAGAGGGTGGCAAGCGGTCTTCTCTCAGTCGCGGGGCTCATGAGTCTGGCCGTGGCGGCCTTCCATGTCGCGGCTGCGTTCTCGCCCGCCCTGCAGCGGCGTTTCGGCGCTCCGGAGCAACTGCTGGCCGCGGGCCCGGCCGTCATGGCCGCCGTTTCGCTGGCGATGGCGGGCCTGTTCGCCGTCTGGGCCGCGTACGGCTTCTCCGGGGCCGGCTGGATTGCCGAGTTGCCGCTCCTGGGCCCCGGCCTGATGGTCATCGGGGCGGTCTACACCCTGCGCGGCGTCATGCTGGCGCCCCAGCTGCTGGCCGCCGCCGGGCGCCTGCGCGGTGACATACCAACCGATCGCGATAGCCTCGCGTCTTCGGCAGTCTCACTGACGATCGGTCTGGTGTACCTGGCCGGGATCGCCGCCGACCAGTCTCGTCTGGGGCTCTAGGCCGATGCCCGGCCACCCCTGGCCCCTGTTCAACCTGCGGCTCCGCACACCGCGCCTGGAGTTGCGCCTGCCCACGGACGACGACCTGCTGGAACTGATGCGGGTCGCCCGCGACGGAGTGATGGAAGAGGGCCGGGTCTTCTTCGCTTCCCCCTGGCACGAGCTTCCTTCGCCCGCCTTCGAGCGCCAGTTCCTGCTTCATTGGTGGCGGTCGCGGGGCAGCTGGACGCCCTCGAACTGGACCCTCGGCCTGGCCGTCATCGCCGGCGGCAAGCCGGTAGGCATCCAGGACGTCCACGCCCGTGACTTCGCCGTTCGGCGGGAGGTCGCCTCGGGGAGCTGGCTCGGCCGCGCCCACCAGGGCCACGGCTACGGGACGGAAATGCGCGCCGCGATTCTGGCCCTCGCTTTCGATGGTCTGGGGGCCGAATCAGCCGAGTCGGGGTACTTCCCCGGCAACGCCGCCTCGGCCCGGGTCTCGGCCAAGCTCGGCTACGTGGAAAACGGCGACGAGGTGTGGGCCGTGAGCGGGAAGCGCCTCGTGGAACGCCGGCTCAGGGTCACCCGCGAGACGTGGAAGCGCGACTTCGTGCCCGTCACGATCGAAGGGCTGGAGCCATGCCTGCCGCTGTTCGGCGTGGGCGAGCTTGGGCCGGACGATTGGGCGGGCATCTAGCCTCGCCTCGGCGCTCGGCGCCCGGCGAGGCGAGACCGAGGCGGAGTCGAGCCCCGGAGCGAGCGCACCTGGGGTGCGTGAGCGAGGAGCGCAGACGACAACGAAGGTATCGCCCGCCCGGGTCTAGCCCCGTGGCCGCGCTCGGCGCCCGGCGAGGCGAGACCGAGGCGGAGTCGAGCAC
>CAZFLI010000168.1:0-4064 GCA_964519845.1 uncultured Anaerolineaceae bacterium
GGCGGGCGCGGCCGGCCGTTTCTTGACCTATGACCGCCAGATGGTCACAAGGCGAAGGCTTCCCTTCATCGGCGGCCTCTGATCGCCGCCGCGACCCGTCTGGCGGCCCTTTCGGCCGTGCTCGGAGGGGTTTGGGGCCCAAGCCCGGCCTCGCCGCGACCGGTCTCCGCCTCGCGGGCTGCCCCGGACTCGAACAACGCGCTCCTCATGGTCATTGGGCAACAACTGCGCCGGCGGTCTCGCCAACGGTCGGGCGCCGGCAGTCTCGCCGCGCTCGGGCGCCGGGGTCTCGCCAACAACTGCGCCGGCGGTCTCGCCACGCTCGGGCGCCGGCGGTCTCGCCACGCTCGGGCGCCGGACCGGCGGTCTCGATTCCCCCGTGACACGCGAGCTGTCACAGGCCCAGCCCAAGATCCGGGCACGAACGGGCGAGCGATCGACAGGCTCTTGACAATCGAACGTCCGTTCGCCTACAGTCCGCAAGCAATCGAACGTCCGTTCTCTCGCTCAGTGCCCCGAGCGGCAAGACGGCCAGGAAGAGGAGCTTGGAGATGGCCTTCATCCGCTTGGAGCCGGTCGACGTCCACGTCAAGACCGGTTGGATCGATGGGGAGCCCCACGAAATCACCTGGGGGGATCGGCGCCTGCCCGTGAGGCGGCTCACCGGCGTGCGTCGCGAGACGGCGGCCTTCAGGGCCGAAGAGGGACCCAGGACGGTCTTCGAGGTGGAGACGCCGGGTGTCAGGCTGGCGCTCGGCTTCAGCCACTGGACCCGCCGCTGGACGGTCGACGCCGTTGACGACGAGCCCGGACCGGTGCAGTAGTCGCCGCGTGGGCTACGGCGATGGGCGATTGCCGCCTACAATCGCCGCATGGAGAAGCAGCAAGAGGCCGTTTCGTTTGCCGGCCTGAGCCTCGGCGAGTTCGTCGAGCAGTTGTCGTCGGCCGAACCCGTTCCCGGAGGAGGAGCGGCTTCGGCAGTGGCGGCGGCCCTCGGCGCCTCCCTGGCGTCAATGGTCGCGGCCCTTTCCACGGGGCGGCCGAAGTACGCCGCGTTCGATGCCACTCTCCAGAGGGCCGGCACGAGCGGGAGGCGCCTGGCCGGCGAACTGCTGGCTCTGGCCGATCGTGACGCCGCCGCCTACGGAGGCTATGCCGCCGCGCTGAAGATGCCGCGCGGGACGGACGAAGAAGCGGAGGCGCGACGAGCCGCGATCAAGGCCGCGGCCCGCGTGGCGTCGGACGTCCCGTGGGAGATCGTCCTGGCCTGCCACGCTCTCGCGGTAGAGGCGGAGGCGCTGGCGGGGCGCAGCAACGTGAACGCCGCCAGCGACGTGCTGGTGGCCGCGCTCCTGGCAGAGGCCGGAGCCCGCGGCGCCGCAGAGAACGTGCGCATCAACCTGCCCTCCACGGCGGACGGACAGTACTCGGAGGAGATGTCCCAGAAGCTGGACGAGATGCTGCACGAAATCGCGGCCCTGGCCGATCAGACCCGCGAGATCGTCCTATCGGGGCAGGCCCGCGAGCCTGAGCCGGAGCTGGAGGCCGAGTGAGCGCCGCGGAGGGGACCAAGCCGCCGCAGGCCGCCGGGTCGGCCGGGGCGGCCAAGGTCGGCGCGAGCCCCGAGGCCGAGACAGGCCCGCGCCTGCTGGCCGGCAGCCCCATCGCCGCCCGGATCCGCGACGGCCTGTGCGCCGACTTCACTGCCTTCAGGGAGCGCCACGGCTACACGCCCGTCCTGGCAATCGTTCTCGTCGGCGCGGACGCCCCCTCGGCCGTATACCTGCAGCAGATCCTGCGCACCTGCGCCAAGGTGGGCGCGGAGGGCCGCCTCGTGGAGATCGGCTCTGACGTGACGCCGGATGCGCTCTGCACCGAGATCGAGCGGCTGAACGAGGATCCGGCTGTGGCGGGGATCATCGTCCAGATGCCGCTCCCGGCCCACATCCCGCTGCGCACGGTGATCGACTCGATCGACCCGACCAAGGACATCGACGGCATCCACCCGCGCAACGCCGGCCTGCTGTCGCTCGGCTACGACGGCTTCCTGCCGGCCACAGCTGAGGCCTCGGTCGAGATTCTGAAGCGCTCGGACATCGAGATAGCCGGCAAGCGGGTCGTCGTCGTCGGCCGATCGAACGTCGTCGGCAAGCCGGCCGCCCTGCTGCTGGTGCGCGAGCACGGCACCGTTACCGTCCTCCATTCGAAGACCCGCGATCTGGCGCGCCACACCCGCGAGGCGGAGATCCTGGTCGTGGCAACCGGCAAGCCCGGCTTGATCGGCGGCGACATGGTCTCGCCCGGGGTCGTGATCGTGGACGTCGGCATCAATGTGGTGCCGGACGGGCAGGGCGGCGAGAAGCTTGTCGGCGACGTGGACTTCGAATCGGTAGCGCCCGTCGTGGGCGCCATCACCCCGGTCCCGGGCGGCGTCGGGCCGCTCACCAACGCCCTGTTGCTGAGCCACCTGCTGCGGGCGGCCACCGATCAGGCGGAGCGAGCGGCCGGCCCGGCCACTGCGGCAGCTGCGGCCACTGCCTCGAAGGGAGCCTCTCGATGAGCGGCAAGCCCCAACCCCTGCCGTCGAGCCTGGAGATAGCCCGGGCCGCCAGGATGCGGCCGATCATGGAACTGGCCCGCGAGCTGGGGCTGCGCGACGAGGAGGTCGAGCAGTACGGGCCCTACAAGGCCAAAGTGTCGCTGGCGGCGATCGAGCGCCTGGAGGCGGAGGCGGCGGCGAAAGGCAAGCGCGGCAAGTACGTCGTCGTGACGGCCATCACGCCCACCCCGCTCGGTGAGGGCAAGACGACCACCAACATCGGCCTGGTGCAGGGGCTCAATCGAATCGGGCGCAAAGCGGCGGTCTGTATCCGCCAGCCGAGTCTGGGCCCGGTCTTCGGCATCAAGGGCGGCGCCGCCGGCGGCGGCTACAGCCAGGTGATCCCGATGGAGGACTTCAACCTCCATCTCACCGGCGACAACCACGCCGTGGGGGCGGCTCACAACCTGCTGGCCGCCTTCATCGACAACAGCCTGACCCACAAGAATCCGCTGAACATCGACCCTTTGGGCGTGCTTTGGCCGCGCGTCGTGGACATCAGCGACCGCGCCGTGCGCCGGGCGATCGTGGGCCTGGGCGGGCGCGAGAACGGCTACCCACGCGAGACCGAATGGCAGATCACGGTCGCCAGCGAGGTGATGGCGGCGCTGGCGCTGACCTCGAGCCTGCAGGATCTCCGCCAGCGGCTGGGGCGGATGGTCGCCGCAACCACCTTCGACGGCAAGCAGGTCACGGCCGAAGACCTGAAGTGCGCCGGCTCGATGGCCGTACTGCTGCGCGACGCCATCAAGCCGAATCTGCTGCAGACCCTGGAGGGCGGGCCCGCCTTCGTCCACTGCGGGCCCTTCGCCAACATCGCCCACGGCAACAACAGCGTCCTGGCCGACCGGCTGGCGCTCGCCACCTGCGAGATCGCCTGCACCGAGGCCGGCTTCGGGGCAGACATGGGCGCCGAGAAGTTCTTCGACATCAAGTGCCGCCAGAGCGGCCTGCGGCCGGATGCGGCGGTCATGGTCGCCACGGTTCGAGCACTCAAGATGCACGGCGGCGTGGGGCGGATCGTGGCCGGCCGGCCGCTCGACCCCGCGCTCGAGCGAGAGAACGTCGAGGCCGTCCGCAAGGGCTCGGCCAACCTGGCTGCCCAGATCGAGAACGTCCGCCACTTCCACGTGCCGGTGGTCGTGGCCGTCAACAGCTACCCCGGCGACACCGATGCCGAAGTGGCTGCAATCCGGGAAGTGGCCATGGCCGCCGGGGCACGCGACGTCGTCGTCAGCCGCCACTTCGCCGAGGGCGGAGCCGGGGCGGAAGACCTGGCCCGGGCCGTCTGGGACGCGGCCCAGGAAGGGGCGCCCGACTTCCAGCTGCTGTACCCGGACGACCTCCCGCTGCGCGAGAAGATCGAGGCGGTGGCCGTCCGCATCTACGGCGCCCGTGGGGTGGACGAACTGCCGGCCGCGACCCGAGCCCTCAAGTTGTATGAGGACCTGGGCTACGGCAACCT
>CAZFLI010000169.1:0-4001 GCA_964519845.1 uncultured Anaerolineaceae bacterium
GCCCTAGCCCCGCAGCGCCTCCAGCGCGACCCAGTCGTCCTCGGCCCAGCGGCGGGCGAGAGTGAGGCCGGCTGCGTGGAAGGACGTGCGGACGTCCCCTTCGCGGTCGTGGAAGATGCCCGAGGCAAGGAGCCGGGCGCCCGGCGCCATCTCGGCGGCCAGCAGCGGCGCCAGCTGGACCAGGAGCGAGGCGATGAGGTTGGCCAGTACCAGGTCGTAGGGCGGCTCGCCGGTGGGGACGCTGCCGCGGCTGACCTTGAGGCGGCGCGCCAGGCCGTTCAGGCGGGCGTTGGCCGCGGTGGCCTCCACGGCGATGGGGTCCGGGTCCACGCCCAGCAGTTGCCGAGCCCCGAGCTTGCCGGCGGCGATGGCCAGGATGCCCGAGCCGCAACCCACGTCGAGGACACGCGCGCCGCCCGAGCCCGGCGCCCCGGCCAGCAGCCCCTCATCGGCGAGGGTCTCCAGGGCGGCCAGGCACAGTCGCGTGGTGGGATGCAGCCCCGTGCCGAAGGCCATTCCCGGGTCCATGGACAGCACCACGTCGCCGGTCTGCCGCCGATGGCGGCGCCACGTCGGGCGGATGACCAGCCGCCGGCCGACCCGCAGCACCGGGAAGTAGCTCTTCCAGGCTTCGGCCCAGTCGGCCTCGCGCACGAGGCGAACCGCCAGGTCGCCGATCGGCCGCAGCCCGAATGCCTGCAGGTGGCCGAGCGCCTTCGACGCCTCCTCGATCGCCTGCCGGGCGCCGTCCGCGTCGATCCCCGGCAGGTAGGCCCGAACGATCGCCGGCCGGGTCGGATCGACGACCGCGCCCAGCCCTTCGTCCACCAGCCCGAAGCCGGGCTCGACACTGGTGCCGCCGGGGGCGTGGCGGGTCAGGATCTCGCTGACGGCCTCCACGGCCTCGATGTCGGCGGCCACCGACAGCTCGACCCAGACGCCCGGCCCGAGAGCGCCGAGGTCCAGGGATTCGGCCGCCCCTTCGGCCGCCCCTTCCGCCCCGCCGCCGGCCGCCCCTTCGGCTCCGCGGTCAGCCGAGGGCATCCTTCACCCGATCGAAGACCCCGCCCGGCAGCACCGTCTCGTCCGACTCGGCCGCCAGCTCTTCCAGCAGCTGGCGCTGCTTCTTGGAAAGCCGCGTGGGGACGTCGACATGGACCAGGACGTGGAGGTCGCCGCGCGTGCCCGGGCGGCGCAGATGCGGTACGCCCCTGCCCCGCATCCGGATCTCGGTCCCGGGCTGCGTGCCCGGCCGAACCTCTACCTCTTCCTCGCCGTCGATCGTGGCGATGCGCAGCCGTGCCCCCAGCGCGGCCTGCGCCATCGACACGTGCAGGTCGTGGTACAGCTCCGTGCCCTCGCGGCGCAGGGCAGGGTGCGGGTTGATGTGAACGGCCACGTACAGGCTGCCCGGCTGGCCGCCGCGCGGCGCCGCCTCGCCCTCGCCGGAGAGGCGGATCTGGTGGCCTTCGTCTATGCCGGCCGGGATCGATACCCGCAGCTGCTTGCGCCGGCGGGTCCGCCCCTCGCCCCGGCACGTCTTGCAGGGATCCTCCACCACGCGCCCCTCGCCGCGGCACGTCTTGCAGGCCGTGACGTTGACCATCTGGCCGAGCATCGTCTGGCGCACCGATCGGATCTCGCCCCGGCCTCCGCAGGCGGTGCACGAAACGGGCGTGCTGCCTTCGCTCGCGCCCGTCCCGCCGCACTTCTCGCAGGTGTCCAGCAGGTCGAACTCGATCTCGCGCTCGATGCCTCGGACGGCCTCCTCGAACTTGATGCGCAGGTCGTAGCGCAGGTCCGAGCCGACCGGCCGCCGTTGCCTCCTTCCGGCCGCCCCGCCCATCCCGCCCATGCCGGCGAAGAAGGCGTCGAAGAGATCGCCGAAGCCGGCGAATCCCTGGCCGAACGGCGAGCCGCCCATGTCGCCCAGCCCTGCCCGGCCCATGACGTCGTAGATCTGGCGCCGTTGCGGATCCGAGAGAACCTGGTAGGCCTCGTTGATCTCCTTGAACCGCTCGTGCGCCTCCGGTTCGGCGCTCACGTCGGGGTGCCACTGCTGGGCCAGCTTGCGGAAGGCGCGCTTGATCTCGGCGTCGCCGGCGGTGCGCTCGACGCCCAGGATCTCGTAGTAGCTGCGCTCGGTTGCCATCTGGCCGACAAGGATACGGGAGGCGGAGTCTGGGCGGCGCCCGCAGGCCCGCGACGGCCGTCAGGACATCAGCAGCCGGTTCATCCGCCTCGAGACGATGACCATGCAGATCGCGGTCATGGCCGTCAGGTAGGCGACGTCGAGCGCGATCCAGACGTCCGGCGTACCGGTGGTCAGAACTCGGATCAGGTGGACGCCTCGGTAGAGCGGCGTTCCCTGGACCACCGCCTGCAAAGCCGGCGGGTAGGCGGAGATCGGGTAGAAGGTGGCCGAGAAGAGGAACATCGGCATGATCGCCAGCTGGATGTAGTCGAAGTCCTGCCAGCGCCGCACGAAAGTGGTCGCCGCCATGCCGGCCGAGGCGAATGCCGCGCCGACGAGCATCGCCGCGGGGAACGCCAGGATTCCCAGGGGCGAGGCGATCAGCCCCAGGCCCAGCACGCCCAGCAGACTCACCACCGCCAGGAAGCCGACGACGTACATGCTGCCGCGTAGCAGGGCCCACATGATCTCGCCGCGAGCTACGTCGCCGATGGCCATGGGCGTGGAGATGATGGCGTCGTAGAGCTTGGCGTACTTGAGCTTCTCAAAGAAGTTGTGGGTCGTCTCGTATATGGCGCCGTTCATGGCCGCCGTCGCCAGCAGCGCCGGCGCGATGAAGACCGCGTAGGGGACCTCCTGGCCATTGTCGAGCGGCACCTTGCCGATAAGGGCCCCTACCCCGTAGCCCATCGAGAAGAGGTAGAAGAGCGGCTCGAAGAAGCCGGAGATCACGACCATTGCCGTGCGCCGGTACACGAGCAGATTGCGCTCGACCATCCGGCCCGGGCGCGTCAGCGAGCCGAGGACGGTGCCGGGCAGGCTGCGGAGACGGAGGCTGCGGACGCCGATCATCAGACCAACAGCCGGCGCCGGTAGGTGAGCCGGCCGGCCGCCACCCCAGCGACCACGACGGCCGCCAGGAAGCCCAGATGGGCAAGGTTCTCGGCCGGCGCAAGGTTGCCCAGGGCGAGCGAGCGGGCCAGGGCGACACCGTGGTAGAGGGGCGTGACCCAGGCCAGCGGCTGCAGGAAGAGCGGCAGCTTCTCGATCGGAAAGAAGGTGCCGCTGAACAGGAAGAGCGGCGTGATCCCGAAGCGGAACAGGACGTTGAAGCCGGTGTCACGTGTCTGAGTGGCGGTGAAGGCCATGATCGGTGCGGCGAAGGCGAGGCCGGTCAGGACGGCCACCGGGATGGCCATGACGGCCAGCGGCGAGACGACGGCCCCCAGCGCGAATACCGGGACGATGAAGAGGCAGGACAGCAAGGTCAGTCGGAAGGCGACCCAGAGCAGGTCGCCGGCCAGCAGATCGGTCGCCCCGAGGGGAGTGTTCAGGGCTGCGAAGTAGGTCTTGGACCAGACGAACTTGCTCATGATCGGCCAGGCCGACTCGAAGGCCGCGACCATCATGGCCTGAGTCGCGATCAGAGCCGGCGCCACGTAGACGAGGTACGGAACGCCACCCGGCGTTCCACCGCTGCGATCGACGTACAGGCCCAGCCCGATGCCCATGGACATCAGGTAGAGGAACGGCTGGGTGAGGCCCGAAAGCAAGTAGCTGCGCCAGTTTCGGCGGAACGCCAGCAGGTCGTGCTCCAGCTCGCGCAGGCCGGGGTGCGACCACAGCCCGGCGATCGGGGCGGCCATCAGTCCACCAGGCTGCGGCCGGTCAGCCGCAGGAAGACGTCCTCCAGGGTGCTGCGCCGGACAAGCACGCTGGCCGGACGCAGGCCGCGTTCGTAGGCGGCGGCGGCCGTCGCGTCGCCGTCGGCCGTGTAGACCAGGACGCGGTCGGGCAGATGCTCGAC
>CAZFLI010000170.1:0-3953 GCA_964519845.1 uncultured Anaerolineaceae bacterium
CATCACCCGCGCCGAGTGTGCGCGCGCGCCGAAACGCGGTCGAGGAACGTGGGGAGATCCGCCGGGGCCGGGCTCAGCCGGCTAGGATCACGGGCAGCTCGTGGGCCCGATGGTGATGAGGTTCGACTGGCTCGTCACGCCGTTGTGGATGACCTTGAGCTTGATGACGCCCGGGCCCAACACGCAGTCGAAGGTGTACGAGTAGCTCGTCCCGGACTTCACGACGGCCGCTCCGTAGGCGCTGTTGTACCAGCTGGCCGAGGTGTAGACGATGCCGGAGTTGTAGTTGGACCACGTGCAGGTGACGGCGACGCCATCCGCAAGAGCGAACTCCCCAGTCTTGCCGTTGCACTTGATGGCCAGCGGGAAGGCCGTGGGCTTGGGGGTGGCCGGCCTGGGGGTGGGAGTCGGGGCAGGGGTGGGCGAGGGCGACTCGGTCGGGCTCTCGGTGGGCGAAGGGCTCGGCGTGGCGGTCGGCGTTGGCGTGGCGGTCGCGTCGGCCGTGGGGGTGGGCTCGGGCGTGCCGGTCTGGGTGACTCCGGCGACCGGGGTGCTGGCGCTGGGGTTCTGGTTGCCGTTCGTCTGCCCCGGCAGGGCGATGGCCAGCTCCACGACCAGCAGCAGGACGGCGGCCGCCATCACCAGCAGGCTGGCCTGGGTGGAAACGCGGCGCTTGCGCCTGGCCGTGACGAAGGCCGGCGTCGGCCGCGGGACGACCGGTCCGTCGGGCGCGTAGGGCGGCTTCTGCTTGGAGGTGCCGGCCGCCTTGGCGAAGCAGCCCAGGCAGGTCTTGCGCGAGTTGCTCCAGCACTCCGAGCAAACGAACTGGCGGCACTCATGGCAGAACTTGAAGCTCTGGACGAACGACTGATAGGCATCGTCGTCCATCTTGGCCAGCATCTGGCGCCGCACGCCGTCGTAGGTGACCGAGTAGCCCTCGTGGTAGCGGAGCATCCGGCCGATGGCCGTCATGGTCGCTTTGATGCGCCCGGGAGGGCTCAACTTCCGGCTGGAGGGCGGCAGGACGAACCTCGTCTTGCAGCGCTCGCAGGCGTACTGGATGAGGGCGGGGGCTTCGGTGTTCAGGCTCATGACGCGCTCCCGCGTCGTGCGCGGTCGAACAGCGGCAGGAGACGGCACATGGCGACCATGATGTATGAAGGTCCGTCCAACGGGCGCCCAACGCAATGAGCCAGTGGTCCGGGGGGGTCACCCAAACGGCCCATAACCACCTCAAACGACCCGTCCTGGTCCGACATCCGACCTAGTGAGTCTGTAGGCGGATGAAACCCCGGCAGGCGGGTCGCCTGCACGGGAGAGGTTACAGTGGTGTCGGCTGGAGTCAAGTGCGGAGGAGAGGCAATGAGCCGCTGGACCGATGCGGTCGGGGGCGACCCGCTGCCGTGGCTGCTGGAGGAATCGACGCCGGCGGTGCGCCACCTGGCCCTGCGCGACCTGCTCGATCGGCCGGCCGGCGACCCCGAAACGGCCGCCGCGCGGAGAGCCGCCATGGCCTCCGAACCGATCGCCCCCATCCTGGCAGCCCAGGACCCCGAAGGCTGGTGGGTCAAGCCCGGAGCCGGCTACGGTCCCAAGTACTCGGGCACGGTCTGGAACCTGATCTTCCTGGACCAGATGGGCGCCGACGGCTCGGATCCGCGCATCAGGCTCGGCTGCGAGTACATGCTCGGCCACACCCAGGCCGGCAACGGCGGGTTGGCGGTGGGCGGCATTCCCTCGGGCGCGATTCACTGCCTCAACGGCAATCTCCTGCGGGCGCTGATCGGGTTCGGCATGCTGGCGGACGAGCGGGTGCAGCGGGCGCTGGCCTGGCAGGCGGCGGCCATCACCGGGGAGGGCATGGAGCGTTGGAACGCGACCACGCCCGGGCCGGGCTTTCGCTGCGGCGCCAACTACGGCGAACCGTGCGCCTGGGGAGCGGCCAAGGCGGTCCTGGCCCTGGCGCGCGTGCCGTCCGACCGGCGCAGCCCGGCCGTGGCTCGGGCCCTCGAACAGGGCGTGGCCTTTCTGCTGAGCCGCGACCCGGCCGTGGCCGACTACCCCATGCCGCCGGACAATGCCAGGCCCAACGGCTCGTGGTTCAAGCTCGGCTTCCCGGTCGGCTACGTCACGGACGTGCTCCAGGTGCTCGAGGCGCTGTGCGAGGCCGGCGCGGCGGGAGACTCCCGGCTGGGCCCCGCCGTCGAGTGGCTGACGGCCCAGCAGGACGGCGAAGGGCGGTGGGCCAACCGCTACGCCTACGCGGGCAAGATGGTCCGCGACGTGGACGTCCCGGGCCGGCCCAGCAAGTGGGTCACGCTCCGCGCCTGCCGGGTCCTGAAGGCCGTGGCGGCCGGGTAGGAGTGCGGCGCAATCGAGGCCGAATCGGGCTCGCGCCGCCGGCCTGAGCGCTCCCGGACCGTTGGCCTCAGACTGCGCCCATGATTGCCATCGCGGGCGGCCTCGGCGCCGCAGCCATGTGGGCTACGACGGCGCTCCTCTCTGGGCGCTCCAGCCGGATGATCGGCGCCGCCTCCACGCTGGCCTGGATCGCCCTCATCGGGACGCTGGCCGGCACGCCCCTGGCCCTGGCCTCCGGGCCCCTGCCGGCCTTCACGTCCGAGCTGGCCTTCTGGGCGGCGGGTTCGAGCCTGGGCAGTGTGGTCGGCTTGCTGCTTGTCTTCCGCGGCCTTCGAATCGGCAAGGTGGGAGTGGTGGCGGCCCTCTCCTCGACGGAGGGGGCGATGGCGGCCGTCTTCTCGGTGATCGCCGGCGAGCTGCTTTCGGTGCCGGTGGCGGTGATGCTGGGCCTGATCGCCGTCGGTGTGGTGGTGGTAGCCCTGGCCGGCGGCGGCCAGCCGGCCGCGCACTCTGGACCGGGCGACGAGCGCAAGGCCATCGTGTACGGCTCGCTCGGGGCTCTCTGCTTCGGGCTCTCGATCTTCAGTACGGCCCGGCTCGGCGACAGCTTCACCCCATTCGCGGCCGTCATGCCCGCCCGAATCATGGGCGTGGTCGCGGTCGCGCTGCCGCTGGCTCTCAGCGGCCGCCTGCGCCTCTCGCGCGGCGCCGTCCCCCTGGTCGCGGCCATGGGCGCGTCCGAGCTGTTCGGCAACGCCTCGTTCGTCATGGGCGCCCAGGAGAGCATCGCCGTGGCCGCCGTGCTGGCCAGCCAGTTCGGGGCCGTGGCGGCGGTGACGGCGTTCCTGGTCTTCGGCGAGCGGCTGTCCCACTTGCAGCGCGTCGGCGTCGTGGTCATCTTCATCGGAGTGGCCCTGCTGGCAGCCCTCCGCACCTGAGCGAGCATGACGACGTGAACGCCCGAGCCTGGCCTCCCCAGCCCGTCCCTCGCCTCCCCTTCCGCCTCGCCTTCCGCCGCCCGGGACGCCGGGCGCTGGGCGCCGGCATGGCCCTGTACGTGCTCTCGCCGGTCGTGGCCGAGATGTGCTCCGGGGCGACGCCCTGGTTCGTCTACCCGATCTGGGGCTGGGTGCTGATGCTGATGTACGGCGGCGGGGCCATCATCATCCGCGAGTACACGCTCCGGTGGGGCAAGGGCTGGCCCACCATCCTGGCGCTGGGCGTGGCCTACGGGATCGCCGAGGAAGGGATCGCCGTCAGGACGTACTTTGACCGGACCGCGTCGGCGGTGCAGCCGCTCGGCGACTACGGCTGGGCCGGCGGGACCAACTGGGTCTGGGACGTCCACCTGTCGCTGTACCACGCCGTCATCAGCATCGCCATCCCCATCTTCCTGGTGATGCTGGCCTACCCGGCCCGCCGCCGCGAGCCGTGGGTGAGCGGCCGCTGGCTCAAGAAGGCGGCCGTCGGCTACGTCGGCGTCCACCTGTTCTTCCTGCTCGGCTACCAGCGGCCGGTCGAGGGCGGCTACATCCTGGCCAGCCTGGCGGTCATCGTTGGTTTGGTCTGGGTGGCTCGCCGCCTGCCGGCGA
>CAZFLI010000171.1:0-3821 GCA_964519845.1 uncultured Anaerolineaceae bacterium
TCCAGCAGCTTGCGCTTGCGGGTGATGTCGCCGCCGTAGCACTTGGCCAGGACGTTCTTGCGCAGCGCCACCACGGTTTCTCGAGAGATCACGTTGGAGCCGATGGCGGCCTGCACCGCGACGTCGAACATCTGGCGCGGGATCAGGCCGCGCAGGCGGTGAACCAGCTGGCGCCCGATCGCCTGCGCCCTCTCGCGGTGGACGATGACCGACAGCGCGTCGACCGGATCGCCGGCCACCAGGACGTCCACCTTGACCAGGTTGGCCGCCCGGTAGCCGATCTCCTCGTAGTCCATCGAGGCGTAGCCCTGGGTTCGGGTCTTGAGCTGGTCGTAGAAGTCGACGATGACCTCGGCCAGCGGCAACTCGAAGTTGAGCAGCACGCGCTTGGGGTCGAGATACTCCATGTCCAGGAAGGTGCCGCGGCGATTGGTGGCCAGCTCCATCAGGGTGCCGATGTAGCTCGAGGGCGTGACGATGCCGAGCTTGACCCACGGCTCCTGGATCTCCTCGATCTCGCCCGCGTCCGGCATCTTGGACGGGTTGTCCACCTCCACGATCCCCTGGCCGTGCATCAGCACGCACTTGTACTCGACCGAAGGCGCCGAGGCGATCAGTTCCTGGCCGAACTCGCGCTCCAAACGCTCCTGCACGATCTCCATGTGCAGCAGGCCCAGGAAGCCGCAGCGGAAGCCGAAGCCCAGAGCGACCGAGCTTTCGGGCTCGAAGCTGAAGCTGGCGTCGTTGAGGTGGAGCTTCTCCATGGCGTCGCGCAGCATCGGGTAGTCCGATCCGACGATCGGGTAGATGCCGGCGAAGACCAGGCTCTTGGCGGGCTGGTAGCCCGGCAGCGGCTGCGCGGCGGGATTGGAGGCGACGGTGATTGTGTCCCCGACCTGGGCTTCGCGGACACTCTTCAGCCCGGTCGCCACGTAGCCCACGTCGCCGGCCCGCAACTCGTCTACTGGCACCAGCTGGGGTCGGAAGAAGCCCATTTCGACCAGCTCGGCATCCGCTCCCGAACCCATCAGCTTGATCTTGTCGCCCTCGCGCAGAGTCCCCTCGGCCAGCCGGACGTAGACGATCACGCCCTTGTAGGAGTCGTAGTGGGAGTCGAAGATCAGGGCTCGGAGCGGGGCCTCGGGATCGCCCTTGGGCGGCGGCACCCGGTTGACGATCGCCTCCAGGATCTCCGCCACGCCGGTCCCGTCCTTGGCCGAAGCCAGCAAGACCTCCTCGCGGGGCATCGCCAGGACGTTCTCCAGCTCCTCGATGACCACGTCCGTCTGGGCCGACGGGAGGTCGATCTTGTTGAGGACCGGGATGATCGTCAGGTTCTGCTTGAGAGCCAGGTGGACGTTGGCCAGCGTCTGCGCCTCGATCCCTTGCGTCGCGTCCACCACCAGGATGGCCCCGTCGCAGGCCTGCAGGCTGCGGCTGACCTCGTAGCTGAAGTCGACGTGGCCGGGTGTGTCGATCAGGTTCAGGCCGTACGTCAGGCCGTCCCCGGCCGTGTACTCGAGCCGCACCGCCCGGGCCTTGATGGTGATGCCGTGCTCGCGCTCCAGGTCCATCGAATCGAGGACCTGGCTTGTCATCTGCCGCGCGTCGATCGTATGGGTCTGCTCCAGGAGCCTGTCCGAGAGCGTGGTCTTCCCATGGTCGATGTGGGCGATGATGCTGAAATTGCGCAGGCGGTCCTGACTGATGCGGCTGCTGCGTTCCGGATTCACCGCAGAAGCATAACCAAGGACCGGCCGCGTATCGCCGGAGAGTCCTTCGCCGGGCCTCGCCACTTACCTGCGTCCTACTATGTCGGCATGCCCGGGACCACTCCAGCCAACATCCTTGCTCTCTTCGTGGCGTTCCTTGTGGCGATGCCGTTCGTGGCGCTCGTCTCGGGCAGGCTGCGGCTCCCGTACACCGCCGTTCTCGTGCTGGTCGGGCTCGGGATATCGGCGCTGCCCATCCACGGGACCATCGAGGAGCCGCCGGATCTCGTCGTGAAAGTCCTCCTGCCCGGCCTCGTCTTCGAGGCAGCCTACCGACTCGATGGCGATGAGCTACGCCGGACGTTCGGAGGAGTGGCCCTGCTCGCCGTACCCGGAGTGCTCGTCACGGCTGTCGTCGTCGCGCTAATACTCAATCTCGCGACCGGACTTCCTTTGAGCGAGGCCTTCCTCGTCGGGGCGATCGTGTCGGCGACCGACCCGGTGGCCGTCGTGAGCACCATGCGCCGGCTGTCGGCGCCGACGCGGCTCATCACCCTGGTCGATGCCGAGAGTCTCTTCAACGACGGCACGGCCGCACTCGTGTTCGTGGTAGCCGTCGCGGCGCTCGGGCCTCAGCCGCCGACCCCGCCCGAATACATCGTTCAGTTCGCCGTCGGCCTCTTCGGCAGCATCGCCATCGGGGCCCTGTCCGGCTTCCTCATCTCGCGCACCCTGAAGACGACGAGCGATCACTTGATTGAACTGACCTTGACGCTGCTGGCGGCGTATGGGACGTTCCTGGTCGCCGATCTCCTTCATCAGTCGGGCATCATTGCCAGCGTCGCGGCCGGAATCGTTCTCGGCAACTACGGACGTCGGGAGGGCCTGAGCCGGCGCGCGCAGGAGGCGATCGACGTCGTCTGGGAGTTCCTGGCCTACGTCTTGACCGGAGCGACGTTCCTGCTCGTCGGGCTCGCCATCCCGCTCGGCACCCTCGCCGAGACCGCGGTCTGGATCGCCTGGGGCGTGGTGGCGGTATTCGTCGGCCGGGCCATCGTCGTCTACGGGATGCTGGGCGGAGCGGCCCGGCTCTCGCTACCGAGCAGGCGCGTTCTCCCGGGCAGGCGCGTTCCTCCGCTGCCGCTTTCGTGGCTCCACGTCATGAACTGGACGGGGCTGCGCGGCGCGGTGGCGACTGCGCTGGCGCTATCGATACCCAAAGGCATGCCCGATCGGGAGCTTCTTCAGGGAATCACCTTCGGAATCGTGCTCTTCACACTGGTCGTTCAGGGAGCGACGGCCGAGCGATTCCTCCGATGGACGAAGGTGGGCTCTTCCTGAGCTCCCACTGCGGCGCATCCGCGTCCGGCAGGCGAGTACGGGAAGGGGCGCGGGTTCGGCGCCCCTTCGGCGATGCCTGAGCGGCCGAGCCGCCTCCGGGTCTAGTACTCGACGACGCGGGGCAGCTTCTTAGCCTGCTTGACCCACTCGGCCACGGTGACCTCCCCGGGCACGCGGCGGACGAGCTTCTTCTTGGCGTTGATCTCGGCCAGCTTGGCGGCCAGGTTCGCCGGCACGCGCTGGGCCAGCTCGACCACCGTGTCGACCCCGGCTTCTTCAAGCAGGTCAGAGTACTCGGAGCCGATGCCTTCGATTCGATAGAGGTCGACGTGGTTGACCCACTCGAGGATCTTGGAGTGGGAGATGCCGGTTGCCTTCTCCAGGTCCTGCCGGCCCTTGGGCTTGCCGCCCATCTTCAACAGGTCATCGGTCGTCTGGACCCCCGCCTTCTGCAGCTTGGCGGTGAACGTGGGTCCGATGCCTTCGACGTCGATGATCTTCATTCAAGGCCTCCCGAGGCGGTGCGGCACTGCGGCCGCTTGGGACTATTGTGCGTCGGCGGCGCGCAGGCCGCCATAGGCTCTATGGTGGTCGCGGCGCCCGCCCCTGTGGCGCGGACTCTGGTACCATCACACGTCGCGCCGGGCGGCGCCCCTATTCCTGCTGCCTGTCGCCACACGACGAACGAAAAGAGGACTTCGAACTTGGCCAAAACGCCCCGAGGCTGGACCGGCGCCCGCACGCCGTCAGCGATCAAGCGGGTCCGCC
>CAZFLI010000172.1:0-3756 GCA_964519845.1 uncultured Anaerolineaceae bacterium
TGGACATCTCAATCTCCGCGGTCGTTGTCGCTTCAGTCTAGCCCGCGCGGTTCCGGGCGAGATCATCCTGGGGATTGATTCTCGACTGCCTCGGGCCCTACCTCAGGAGGACGCCACGAACACCGGCACGTCCCCGATCTGAAGGACCCGGTCGGGACCAAGATCGGCCCGGCTTCCCCGTACCACCAGCGAGACACTCACCTCGTCCGCCGCCGTCAGCATCGTCCGGCCCACGTCGACGCGCCGATCGACGAGAACGTCCCGGCCGGTGTTGGTGGTGCCGCTGCCGTAGACGAGTAGCTCGCTCATGAGGTGGTCGGCATCCAGCTCCGCGGGGGAGAGGGTGAGCCGCAGCGGGTCGATGACCTGCCACGTCGTGACGCCGAGCTGCTCCACCAGCACGTGATATCCGGTGTTGCCCGGGATGACGTTGACCACCGGCAGCTGGCCCACGAAGTGGACGGCGACGCGGGGAGTGTCGGACCAACCGTGCAGGCCGAAGCTGTCGAAGGTCACGTCCACTCGCCGGTTGGACGAGCGGATGTCGATCGGCAGGGCCACGATCCAGCGTCCGGAGGCCACGGGCATGGCCGCCAGCGCGTCGCCGATGAGACGGGCGGCAACCGGCCCCACGACCACGGCGCCGCCGGTCTGGGCAGTCGAACCATCCTCCTGCTGCATCGTCACCTCCGGCCTGAACTCGCCGGCGTAGGAGCCGATCACCAGGTTGTAGCGGTTGCCCGACAGGGCGTAGTAGACCGCCTTGTCGCCGACCAGGGCCGACCGAAGCCCGGCAATCGGCGGCACCGGCACAGAGGTTCCGTCCGCGGTGTAGTAGACGAGGGCGCCGCCGACAACGGCGAACCCGGCCGGCCGGCGCGTGGGCGATTGCCTGGGCGAGGCCGACGGGAGGGAGGGAACAGGCGTCTGGCTCTGCCCGGTTGGGATGGCGATCGAACCACTGGGCGTATGTCCGGGCCAGGTGCCGCTTCCCAGGGGAGGAGTCCGGGTCTGCCATTCCGGCTGCGGACCGGCTCCGGTCAGGCCGGAGTCGATCGCGATCGCGGCCACTCCGCCGACGATCATGATCGCCGCCACGATCGCCAGTACCGACGAGGGCCGCCGCCTCAAGTCCATGCCCGAAGTCTAGCGACCCGAGGGTGCGGCGGGGCCGAATGGCCCACCGCCCTCGACCTGATGGCACTCCCCCGCACCGCCCGAGGCGGGCATCCTGCCACCATGGACGAGAACGTCTCCGTTATCGCCATGCTCAACCACACCTGGTTCGGGTCGGAGCTGTCCCCCGAGACCCAGGAGAAGCTGGCCAGCCTCGGCTCGCTGGTCGAGTTCGAGCCCGAGGAGGTCATCCTGCACGAAGGCGACGAGGCCAGCGAACTGGGGATCGTGATCTCGGGGCGCCTGGCCCTGCGGACGTTGGTCCCCGAGCGCGGCCTGGTCACCATCCTGAGCGTCGAGTCGGGTGACATCTTCGGCTGGTCGGCCTGCCTGCCTGCCACGACGGCCCAGTCCACGGTGGTGGCTACCGAAGCCAGCCGGGCCCTGGTCATAGACGGCGCGACGCTCCGGGCTGCCCTCAAGGCTGATCACGGCCTGGCGGCCAGCCTGTATCCACGCGTGCTGCAGGCCGTCGCGCGCCGGTTGCGCGCCACCCGGCTCCAGCTGCTCGATCTGTTCACGTGATCCCGGAACCGGCCCCAAGCCCGGCGGCCGCCGCCAGGCAGTGGTTCCTGGCGCGTTCGGATATGGACGCGCTCATTGCCGCCCTGCGCGAGAGTGGGCGCAAGGTCATCGGCCCCACGGTCCGCGACGGGGCCATCGTCTACGACGAGATCGATTCGGCGGCCATGCTCCCGATCGGGCGCGGCGACGAGCAATCGGCCGGGCGCTATCGGATTACGGAGCGGTCGGACGAGCGACTGTTCGGTTACACAGTGGGCCCCACCTCCTGGAAGCGATTCACCTTCCCGCCCCGGCTGCCGGTGGCCCAGGCCAGCCGGACCGGCAACGTCACCTTCGACCAGCCCCCCGCCGAAGTTCCGGAGCTGGCCTTCCTGGGAGTCCGGGCCTGCGAGATCGCCGCTCTCTCGATCCAGGACCGGGTCTTCCTGGGCGGCAAGTTCACCGACGAGGACTTCCGAGCCCGCCGCAAGGCGGCCCTCATCGTCGCGGTCCAGTGCACCACCTACTCCAGCACCTGCTTCTGCTCGTCGATGGGGACGGGGCCGGCGGTTCGGAGCGGCTACGACATCTTGCTCACCGAGATCGAGGCGGGTTTCGTGGTCCAGGTGGGATCACCTTCGGGGGCCGCGATCGTCTCGCATCTGCCAACGCGGCGGCCCACCCACGCCGAAACGGGCGCGGCCGTAGACAGCGTCGAGGCGGTGCGGACCGGAATGGGCGAGCCGCTGCCGATGGCCGGCATCGATGAGCGCCTGAAGCACCAGCTGGAGAACCCACACTGGGGCGTCGTGGCCGATCGCTGCGTAGAATGCGGCAACTGCACCATGGCCTGCCCCACCTGCTTCTGCACCGCGTCGGTGGAACGCTCGGACATGGAGGGGCGCCTCAGCGTCACCGAGCGGACCTGGGATTCCTGCTTCGACGTCAACTTCGCCAGGGTCGCCGGCGGCGACTTCCGGGCCCGGCCGCGCGACCGCTACCGCCAGTGGCTGACCCACAAGTTCTCCACGTGGGTCGATCAGTTCGACACCTTCGGCTGCGTCGGCTGCGGCCGCTGCATCGCCTGGTGCCCGGTCGCGATCGATGTCCGCGACGAACTGCAGGCGCTGGCCCCGATCATTCCGCCGATCGAGCGGCCGGTGGCCGTGGAACCGGTCGCCGCCAGCCCCGGAGCCTTCTCGCCGGCCCGGCTGGCCACGGTCAAGGAAGAGACCGCGGACACCACCACTCTGACTCTGACGGACCTGGACCCGGCCTTCCCGGCCGCCCGCCCCGGGCAGTTCGTGATGGTCGCCCTGCCGGGCTTCCCGGCGGTGCCCATCTCCATTTCCCGTATCGGCTCGTCCAGCATCGAGCTTTCCATCCGGGCGGTGGGCCCCACCTCGACCGCCCTGGCCAACCTTCATCCCGGCGCCAGGGTCGGCCTGCGCGGGCCCCTCGGCACCTTCTGGCCAATCGAGGACGCCTTCGGCCGCCATGCCGTCGTCGTTGCCGGCGGCGTCGGCCTGGCGCCGCTGCGCGGCCTGGTCGAGGCAATGATCGCCAACCGCGAGAAGTTCGAGTCGGTGACTCTCTACTACGGCTCCCGCACCCCGGAGGACCAGCTCTTCCGCCAGGACCTGGCGAAGTGGTCGGCCAACAAGGCGATCACCGTGGCCGTGACCGTGGACCGCGCCGGAGTTGACTGGAAGGGCCGGGTGGGAGTGGTCACTACTCTCTTCGACACGATGACCTGCGACTGCAGCCGCATCACGGCCTACGTCGTGGGACCTGAGCGGATGATGCAGGCCTCGGTGCAGTCGCTGATCTCACGCGGCGTCCCGCAGGAGCGCATCTGCGTCTCGATGGAGCGCCACATGGAATGCGGCATCGGCCTGTGCGGCCACTGCCAGACGGGGCCCTTCTTCGTCTGCCAGGACGGACCCGTGTTCCACCTCAGCGAGCTCGGCGACCTCTACGTTCGGGAGGGCGTGTGATGGCCTCTACGGGGAAGGCCGTCAGGCCGCGCGTCGCCGTCGCCAAGTTCGCCTCCTGCGACGGCTGCCAGCTGACGCT
>CAZFLI010000173.1:0-1311 GCA_964519845.1 uncultured Anaerolineaceae bacterium
GCTGCTGGCGGGCGACCTTCTTGCGCTTCGCTTCCTTGCGCTTGCGCTTCACGCTCGGCTTCTCGTAATGCTCGCGGCGACGGGCCTCGGCCAGGATTCCGCTCTGCTGGATCTTCTTGTTGAACCTGCGCAGGGCACTCTCGAAGCTTTCGTTCTCACCCACGCGGACTTCTGCCAATCCGGAACTCACCTCCTTGCGGGCTCAGCCACGGTCCTGGCGGCTCGCGCGGGCGCGAACGCACGGGCGAGCACACAGTCCGTCGACAGGCGGGCGGAGTGTAGCCCGCGGCGGCGCCTGTTGTCCACCGAACCACCCGCCCGGACGGCCCGAAGGAAGGCCGAACTGGGCAACACGCAGATGACCCTCCGGCCGTCGCTCCTCCTGCACGGCAGTCCGGATCGGCCGTCTCGGCCCCGGCCGCCGACAGCGCCGGCCGCGGCTAGAATCCGCCACGAGGAGGGACTGGATGAGGGCATCGACACTGGCGAGCCTGGGGGCCGTGGTCGCGCTGGCCGGAGCCGGTTGTTCGGGCGGCCGGCCGGCCACCCCTTCACCCTCGCCGACCGCCACTGCTGCCGCGGCCACGCCCTCCCGGCTGCTCACGCCCGAGACCTGCAACGCCGACGGCGTCCGCAGCCGGGTGCAGGAAATGCTGGCCGGACGAATCTACGAGACCCACTACCTGACCATCAACGGCGCGCTGACGCTGTCGGTCTGGCTGGTCGATCCCCAGATCGACCAGGCCGCCCCGGCCGGCCCCTCCGCCGGCAGCAGCCAGGCGCTCGAGACCGGCCTGACGCTCTCCTACCAGATCGTCGACCAGATCCCGTGCGTGGCGCAGGTCTTCGAGAACGTCAACCCGATGATCGTCGACACGCAGTACGCGAGCTGGTACTACGACATCATCCCGGCCCGGGCGTTCCTGGGCTTGCAGGCCCCGACCACGGCCGACCTCGTCGAGTCGGTCGCGCGCAGCGGCGCCGGCCCGGCTCCGGGACGCTTCGCCCTGCCGCGCGTGGCCGCGTCCGCCCCGTCGGGATCGTGCACCTGGCCCCAGGCCCGCTCGGCCTTGACGGCGCACCTGGGCCCCGAAGGGGACAACACCGCCGCCTACATCATCATCGGCGGCGGCATCGTCGCCGGGACCCGCTGGGACGATTCAGCGTCAGACGTGGCCGTCCAGGTGCAGATCGAGGCCCACCAGGATTCGGACACGGACGACGGCGTCCTCATGGCCCGCCTCGACGTCCTGGCCCAGGATCTGGCCTGCGTCCACCCGACTGTCGAGCAGCTGGAACTGTTCGTGGTGA
>CAZFLI010000173.1:1411-3716 GCA_964519845.1 uncultured Anaerolineaceae bacterium
CGCGCCCTTGATGGTGACTGCATAGACGTCCGCCGCCAGAGGGTAGGTCCGCGAGGCGATCGTCCGCGCGTCCGGCTTGACGCCGTCCACGCCGATGATCTGGACGCGCTCGTTGTCGAACATCACCGCGGCGTAGAAGTAGACCGAGTAGCCGAAGCCGAGGGGGTCGCCGCCGGCGCCCGTCAGCGGATCGCCGCCGATGGCGTTGAAGGGGCCGAGCATGGTCTTCACGATCATGTTCGGAGCCTCGAGCATCGGCAATTCCTTCATCACCAGGCTCATCATCAGCTCCTGGCTGCCGGAGTTGCGCTCGCGCTGGTAGGCGTGAATGAGCGCCGCGGCATCGCCGACGTCCACACCGGCCTGCTTCCAGGTGGTGGTCTTGCCGGCGTAGATGTCGCGGATCGTCGCCAGCGGCAGACTGTCGACGGGGTTCTGCTCGTTCGCCAGGAAGACGAATGCGTCGAGGGCGATCGGCGTGACCTCCAGCTCGACGTTCGCGGCCTCGGCCGCCGCCAGCTCGTCGACCGAGGGCCGGCGGGCCTCCAGGATGATGTCCGCCTTGCCGTCGATCAGATTCAGGTAGGCGCCGTGCGTGGTGTTGAACTTGACGGCCAGGATCTGCCTGGCAACATCCTCCGGCACGGTCGCCGCGGGGACGAACGTCCGCTCCACGTTCGCATCGGCAGGAGCCGACCAGGCGCATTCCGCACCCAGCAGGTCGCAGACCAGCAGACGTCCCAGCGGGTGGTCGGACGTGGAGCCGTCCAGGACCGGGAAATCGGCCACGATGGCCGCCCTCATGGCGGCGACATTCGGCGTGGGTGATGCGGCCGTCGAGCCGCAGCCCGCGACCACGAGCGCCAGGATTGCACCCAGCGGCCAGATTCGATATCGGTTCATGCTGCCCCTCCGCGCCTCTGCTGGAAGCCTGCCGAGTCTATCCCTACGGTCCGGCCATAACACGACGCGCGCAGCCGGCGGATTGCGGCGCTCCGGCGCTCGGCTAGGATGACGCGATGGAACGGCTCGAGAGCGTTCTGGACATCGTCGATCTGGGCGAGACGCGCTATGGCGCGCGGCCGGCCTTCAGCATGCGCAACGACGACGGGTCGGTCGAGACCTGGGACTACCGCGAACTGTCGAGGCGGAGCCGGATCGTCGCCTGGCGGCTGCGGGCGCTTGGCCTGCAGCCGGGCGATCGGCTGCTCACCTGGGCGCCTTCGAGCCCGGCCGTTCCGGCGCTCTACTTCGGGGCGATGCGGGCAGGCGTGATCCTGGTGCCGCTGGACCTGCGCATGGCCCCCGGTTCGATAGAGCGGATCGTCGGCCAGGCCGATGCCCGCCACCTGGCCCTGGGCACGGGGCGCGACGCCCCAGACCCAGGCGACGCCGGGCTCGAACGCTTCCCGACCACGACGGTGGACCGCCTCTGCTCCGAGCCCGATGCCACCTTCCCCGAGGATTGGGACAAGCAGGTCAACGGCTGGCGCAGGCCTTCCACCGACGACCTGGCCGAGATCGTCTTCACTTCTGGCACGAGCGGCAGCCCCAAGGGGGTGATGCTCAGCCACCGGAACATCCTGGGCACGGTGGAGGCCGGACACAACCTCATGCCGGAGCAGGAGCACCGAGTCGTCTCCCTGCTGCCGCTGTCGCACCTGATGGAGCAGATCGTGACCGTCTTCTACGCCTCGAGCGTGGGGGCGCATGTCCTGTACGTGCGGAGTCGAAACCCGCGCGTGGTCTTCGAGACCATCCGCGACCATCGGACCACGTCGCTGGTCCTGGTGCCGCAGATCATCGAGGTCTTCTGGCAGGCGATCGAACGCGAGGTCCGGGCAGCCGGCAAGCTGGCCGCCTTCAATCGGATGCGCCGGATCGCCCGGCGCCTCCCCTACTCCTGGCGGCGGGCCGTCTTCCGCAGCGTCCACAAGCAGTTGGGCGGCTCTCTGAACCTGATCGTCTCGGCCGCGGCGTTCCTGCCCCCCGCGCTGCAGCAGGCCTGGGAAGACATTGGGGTCGTGGTGATGGAAGGCTACGGCGCCACCGAATGCGGCGCGGCCTCGGCCACGAGCCCGCGCGACCACGGCCTCGGCACCGTGGGGCGGACGATCCCCCCGGTGAAAGTGAGGCTGGCGGAGGACGGCGAGATCCTGGTTTCGGGGCCGACGCTGTTCGGCGGCTACTGGCGGGATCCGGTCGCTACGGCGGCGGCGTTCACCCCGGACGGCTGGTACAAGACCGGCGACATCGGCCGCCACAATCGGAAGAGCGTCGTGTAGGGAAAGAGTGTGGCGTTATG
>CAZFLI010000174.1:0-3700 GCA_964519845.1 uncultured Anaerolineaceae bacterium
CTGGCCGACTTCGTGCTGGACAAGTTCGGCGGAGATTCGATGGTCGAGCTGGAAGACAACCTGGCCCGCTTCCGCGAGCGATCGGCCGCGCCGGTGGCCGGCCCGGGCGGCTCGTCCCGGCCGGCTCGCCGAAGGCGCGAGTAGAGCCGTGGACGTGGTCCTCGTCGGTCTGCCCGGCAGCGGCAAGAGCGCCGCCGGACGGCGCCTGGCCCGCCACCACGGGGCGGAGTTCGTGGATCTCGACTCGGTTGTGGAGCGCCAGGCCGGCATGCTCGTGCCCAAGATCTTCGCCCAGGAGGGCGAGGCCGGTTTCCGCCGCCGCGAGCGCGAGGCAGTCGCCTCGCTGGGCGCGCCCGACCCAAACCCGGACCTGCGCCGGGTGATCAGCACCGGCGGCGGCACCGTCGTGGACCCGCGCAACCGCTGGGCACTGTACCGGGGCCGCGTTGCCGTCTGGCTCGACGGCCCGCCCGAGACCCTGGGCCAGCGCCTCAGCCGCAGCTCCCACGTCCGGCCCTTGATCGCCGGCAAGGACCCGGTGGCCGCGGTTCGCGAGC
Organism: uncultured Anaerolineaceae bacterium; assembly: GCA_964519845.1. Taxonomy (GTDB): domain Bacteria; phylum Chloroflexota; class Limnocylindria; order Limnocylindrales; family CSP1-4; genus Fen-1039. The sequence goes on from CAZFLI010000174.1 coordinate 558, forward strand.
TGGCGGCCGAACGGGAGCGCTTCTACGCCCCAGCCCGGCGGCTCAGCGCGACTGCCGGCCAGGATGGCGTCTCCGCCGCCCTCGGGGACCTGGCCTCACAAGGCCCCGCCGACGCGGTCGCCCTGCTGCGAGCGGACACCGCGATCGGCCGAGTCGAGATCGGCCACGGCACCGCGGCCGAGGCTATCTCGGAGGCCCTGCGGCGCCAGAGCGCGCGCCGCGCGATCCTGCTCTCGGAGCCGAAGGCCTGGGCGGTGGCGGGAGCAGCGGTGGCCGACAAGCTCGCCGCGGACGGCTGGGCAGTGGAGCGGATCATGCTGCCCCGCGGTGAGAGCGCCAAGCGCCTCTCGGTGGTCGAGCGCGTCTGCCGTGAACTGGCCAGGCTGCGGGTGGACCGGCGCGAGACCGTGGTCGCCATCGGTGGAGGAGCGCTGACCGACGCCGCCGGATACGCGGCCGCCGCCTACCTGCGCGGGATCGCGATCGTCCAGGTGCCTACCACTCTGGTGGGCCAGATAGACGCGGCCCTGGGCGGCAAGACGGCCGTGGACCTGCCCGAGGGCAAGAACCTGGTCGGGGCCTTCCATCAGCCCGTGGCCTTCGTCGCCGACGTCGCCTTCCTGGCCACTCTCCCGCCTCGTCAGCTGCGCGCGGCCCTGGGCGAGGCGGTCAAGATGGGCGTCCTGGGCGACGAGCGGCTGCTGGAGCTGCTGGAGGAGGACGGCCCGGCGATCGCCCACGGCAACAGGCGGCCGTTCGAATCGGGCGCGATGGCCGAACTCGTCGAGCGCTGCGCCTGGGCCAAGGTGGAAGTGGTCACCGCCGACGAGCGCGAGGCCGGCCTGCGCATGACCCTGAACCTGGGCCACACCATCGGCCACGGGATAGAGGCGGCCGGCGGCTACAAGGCGCTGCTGCACGGCGAGGCCGTGGCTCACGGTCTGCGGGGTGCCTTCGCCATGGCTCGCGCGATGGACATGACACCGCCCGAACGAGCCGAGCGCGTGAACGCCCTGCTCGATCGCCTGGGCCTGGCCGTCGAGCCGCCGAAGGTGTCGATCGAGGCCGTCCACAGGCACATGGCGACCGACAAGAAGCACGCCCTGGGCCGGCTCAACTGGGTCCTGCCCGACGCGACGGGGGTCGTCATCCGCCCCGATGTCCCGGTGGAGGCAATCGAGGCCGGGCTCGCCTCGGCCCTTCGTCTAGTGCCGGAGGTCTCGCGCCGATGACTCGCGTCCTGGTCCTCAACGGGCCGAACCTGAACCTGCTCGGCACTCGCGAGCCGGAGATCTACGGCCACACGACTCTGTCCGAGATCGACGCAGGCCTGGTGAGCCGGGGCAAGGAGATAGGCCTTGCGGTCGAGACGTTCCAGTCCAACCACGAAGGCGAGTTGATCGATCGGCTGCAGCGGCGCGACTTCGACTGGGCGATCGTCAACGCCGGCGGGCTGACTCACACCAGCGTCTCGCTGCGGGACGCGCTGCTGGGGGTGGCCCGGCCCTTCGTGGAGGTGCACCTCTCGGATCCCTCCACCCGCGAGCCGTTCCGCCACGTCAACTTCCTGCACGACATTGCCGCGGAGCGGATCGTCGGCCGCGGTGCCGCGGGCTACGCGCAGGCCCTGGAGTTCATCGCCGGTCGAGTTCGCCAGAGCACGCGCTCAGAGGCCGGGGCCGATGACTGACCGCACCCCGCCCGAGAGCGGCCCGGACCCCACCGTCGAGGAACTGGCGCGCCTTCGCGCCGAAATCGACGAACTGGACGCGCAGATCGTCCGCCTGCTCAACAGGCGAGCGCGACTGGGGCTGCAAGCCGGCAAGACGAAGGTCCGAAACGGCCGGCCGGTGGGCGATTCGGAGCGCGAGAGGGAGGTACTGATTCGCGTCGCCATGGCCAACGAAGGTCCCTTCCCACAGGACGCCCTTCTGGCAATCTATCGTCAGTTGATCGAGACTATCAAGCGGCTGGAGGAGCTGGATTGCTCCGGCCGGCAAGGGGATGATCGGAAGGACTCACATGACTGACGAAGGGCCGAAGCGCCGGACGCACAGCTACACGGTCGCGGCGCTGCTGGGAATCTTCGTGGCGGCAGTATTGCTGGCCATCGTCGGCCGGCTGTTGCCGGGACGCCTGGCCGGGCTGGCGCGCCACAGGACGGGCGACAAGGACGAGGAGCCAACCTAGCCTCTCCCCGTGGCCCCACGCAACTCGCCCACAAGACGCGCCATCGCCGCCACGTTGCGGCCGTCGGGGCCAAGTGCGTCGATCAGGGCCGAAGCGACGATGACGCCGTCCGCGCCCGCGCCGACGAGCATGCGGACATGGGCGGGCTTGCTGACGCCGAAGCCGACGGCCACCGGAACCGGTGAATCGGCTCGCGCCGCCGCCACCAGGGCCTTGACCGAGGGCGGCAGCGATGTCCGCGCACCGGTCACCCCCACCAGCGAGACGCAGTAGAGGAAGCCGCCCGTGCGCCGGGCCACCGCCGCCCGCCGCTCGGGCGTGGTGGTGGGGGCGATCAGGTAGACCACGGCCAGGCCGGCCTCCCGGGCCACCGATTCGAACGCCACGCCCTCGTCCGGAGTGAGATCGGCCACGATGACGCCCGAAGCTCCGGCTTCCGCCAGCCGGCCGGCCACTACCCGGCCGTCGCCGCCGCCCATGATCTGGTTCGCGTAGCACATCGGCACGAGCGGGACGGAGGGCCGGGCGGCGGCGATCTCCCGCAGGAGCGCCACCGAGCCGTCCAGGGTGGCGCCCGCCCGCAGGGCGGCCGACGTCGCCCGCTGGAGAGTGGCTCCGTCCGCCAGCGGATCGGAGTAAGGCAGCCCTACTTCGAGCAGGTCCGCTCCGGCGTCGGTGGCGGCCAGGGCGGCGGCCAGCGAGGTTTCGTGGTCGGGATAGCCGGCCACCACATACGGGATCAGAGCCGCGCGGCCGTCCGAAGCGGCCCGCTCGAACGCCGCGGCGATGCGCCGGGCGCCGGGGGTGGAGCCGGTGTCGGCGCCCGAAGGCGCGGCACCGGAGGTGGACAGGCGCGCCGCGACCTGTGCGCTCATCGTCCGGCCTCCCGCAGTCCCAGCGCCGCCAGGTCCTTGTCGCCGCGGCCCGACAGCCCCAGCAGGACCACCGCCTCG
>CAZFLI010000175.1:0-3672 GCA_964519845.1 uncultured Anaerolineaceae bacterium
ACCTGGGGTGCGTGAGCGAGGAGCGCAGACGACAACGAAGGTATCGCCCGCCCGGGTCTAGCCCCGTGGCCGCGCTCGGCGCCCGGCGAGGCGAGACCGAGGCGGAGTCGAGCCCCGGAGCGAGCGCACCTGGGGTGCGTGAGCGAGAAGCGCAGACGACAACGAAGGTATCGCCCGCCCGGCGCCGAGCGCCTCTAGCGGTCGTCGGCTCGGCGCCCCACCAGCCACCAAGCCGCAGGGAAGATGCCCGCTGCAATGGCGAGCTTCAGGGCGTCGCCGATCACGAACGGCGTGAACCCCATCGCTATGGCCCGCTCAGGCGACCAGCTCATGGCCGCGGCCAGCCAGGGCACACCCACGGCGTAGATGACGATCTCGCCGACCAGCATCGCGGCTACGGCCCCGGTAACGTGCCGATCCCAGCCCTGCTCTGCCAGCCAGCCCACGACTGCCGCCGCGGCCAGGAAGCCGACGAGATATCCGCCGCGAGCGCCCATCACCAGACCGCTCGAGCCAACGCCAAGAATGGTAGACGCGCCCTGCCCGTGATCGGCGTAGACAGGCAAGAAGAATCCGAGCAGCAGGTACAGGCCCACCGAGAGAAGGCTCCGACGCAGCCCCAGAGCCCCGCCGACAAGCAGCACCGAAAGCGTCTGGCCGGTGACCGGGACGATCGAGTTGCCCGGCAGCCAGACCGCCACATTGGCCGTCAGGGCAATCAAGGCGGCCCCGGTTGCGATCAGAGCGGCGTGGCGGAGCCGGGCGCTCATGCGCTCGCCGATGCGGATGGGAACCAGGAAGTCGCCGATCGTGATGCCGCGCTCGGCGGCAGGAAGACGACTCAGAGACGGGGTCGCGAGCATGCGTCCAGCTTTCCTCTTCGACGGTCGCGGCACCCAGAAGCCGCGCGATCGGACCGCTCCTCCTGGCCCGGGGGGCCAGTCTAGCAGGCGGCGGGGGCGCCAGCCAGCCGCGTGCCACAGGCCGGCCGCTACTCGTGCTGAAGAGCCTGGACGATCGACTGGCGGCTGGCGATGCCGGCCGGATACACGGCCGCGGCGATGCTGATCAGGACGCCGAAGAGGACCGCCAGCGATATCGATAGCCAGGGTGGGTCGAAGCCTCCGGCAAGTCCGCCGGCCGACCAGGCGATGAGCAGGCCGCCCACGACAAGGCCCACGACGGCCCCCACCACAGCGCTGGCGATGCCCAGCAGCCCAGCCTCGACTACGACCATCCCCCACACCTGGCGGCTGGACATACCGATGGCGCGCAAGACGCCTATCTCGCGCACCCGCTCCAGAACGCTCATCGAAAGAGTGTTGACCATGCCCAGGCCGGCCACCACGACCGCGATCAAGGCCATGGCGTCCAGCAAGCGGAAGAGCCTGTCCAGCGCGTCTCCGACGGTGCCGCGTATTCGCTCCAGGTCCGACGGTTCGAGGGCGTAGCTCCGAGCCAGGGCATGCACGGCCGGATGCGCGGACTCATCGAGGCCGGGGTCGTAGCGCACGGCGTAGAAGTCGGCTCCGGCCACTCCGAAGGAGGTGGTCGCGTCGGCCCAGCCGATCAGGATCGCCTCTTGAGAATCACCCGGGATCGAGTGCGCCACCACCCCTGCGACGCGCAGCTTCGTCGGCTCCGGGCCGGTCGCGAAGGTCAGCGTGTCGCCGACGTGAATGTCGGCCTCGGCTCGCAAGGAGCGGGGCACGATGACCGAGCCGCCCGCGTCGAGGGCCGCGAAAGCCGCCGCGGGATCGCCCTCGAGGAAGATGAGGCGCCCGTCCGAGGCGAAATCGCTGCCGACAACGGCCGCGGCTTCCTGGCGAACACCCTCCCACGGCACGCCGAAGAGACCGATCGGCGAGACCGATTCCACGCCCGGCAGGGCGGCAATGTCGTCGCGGATCTCGCTGTCGATGGGCACCGGTCGAATCGAGGTCAGCAGCTCCGAGCCGGGAATCGTCTCGGCCAGCCAGCCCTGGCCGATGCGGCGCACATTCTGGGCCGCCATCCCCAGCGCGACCATCATTGCCAGGCCGATCATCAAAGCGCCGGCGGTCAGGGCGGTGCGGCTGGTGTCGCGGGCCAGGGAGCTGCGCGCCAGGCGGACCTGCGTCCGGAACAGGGCGAACGGGATGCCGACCAGCCGCAGCAGCGGCCCGAGCACCCGCGGCACCGCCAGCACCAGCGCCAGCAGCAGGCCGTAGACGACAAGTGGGCCCCACGGCCCTGAGCCGATGGCGGTCGTGGGGGCAATGTCTCCCGACCCGCCCGCCCCTCGCGGCCAGATGGCGAGCGCGGCGACCGCCAGAGCGGCAAAGACGAGAGCCAGCCACCTCAGCCGGGCGACGCCGGCGGCCGCGCCTGCCGGGCCGCGCCGCAGGGCTTCGATGGGCGTGATCCGGCTGGCCCGCCAGGCCGGCTCGAGGGAGGCAGCCAGAGTCACGAGGACGCCGATCGCCAGAGCCACGGCAACCGAAGCGGGACCGAGGTCGGGAGGGCCGAAGGCCAGGGTGGCCGTGGAGCCGACCCATGCCAGGGTCAGGGCGGCGGCACCCACTCCGGCCGCCACACCGGCCAGCGAGCCGGCCACGCCGAGAGCCAGCGCCTGCAGCAACATCAGAGTCATCACCTGCGGCCGGGTCGTGCCGGCCGCCCGGAGCAAGGCCACTTCGCGGGTCCGCTCGGACACCGTCATCGAGAGCGTGTTGAAGATCAGGAACGCACCGGCGAAGAGCACGACTGCAGCCACCAGCAGCAGGGTGGCGCGCAGGTCGGACGTCCCGCTGCGCAGCGAGTCGGCCGTGTCCGAAGCCAGCGACAGGAGGTATGGCTCCGTGTCGATGGAGCCTTCGAGCTGGGCGGTCACGTCGCCCGTCGAGACGCCCGGCCGCAGGCCCAGGTCCACCCGCGTCACACCCCCGGTGTCGAACAGGGCCTGGGCCTCGGTCAGCGGCACGATCACCAGGCGCCCGGCGGCGCCCGGGACGTAACCGTCGCCGCTAACGATGCCCACGATCGTGAAGTCCTGCGGCCCCGATTCCACGGCGCCGCTGAGGGTCAAGGAATCGCCCAGGCGCAGCCCCTCGGCCTCGGCCAGTGTCGCCGCGACCAGAGCCCGCCGCGTATCCGTGGCGTCGAGCAGACGCCCGCCGGCGAGCGGCATGTCGTGGAGCTGGGGCTCCAGGGTCGGGTCGACCCCGAGTACGGTTACCGGGGCCGGCAGTTGGTCGGCGAGGCCGCGCTCCAGGCCGGCCGCCAGGTACGTGCGGCGCTCCAGGGCCGGGGCAGCCACCCCGACTCCGGGGGCGGCGGCGATGATGGCCCGCGTATCGGGGCCCAGACCGCGCTCCTCGAGGGCCTCCACTCGCACGGCCGCGCGTCCCATCTCGTCGGCCGCGGCACGCTCCACCGCGGCGTCCATCGCGGCCCCCGCCGAGAGCGAGGCGAAGAGCACGGCCACTCCCAGGGCCACTCCGGCCACGGTCAGGAAACTGCGCAGCGGCCGGGCGCGGAGGCTGCGCCAGGCCAGCGACGAGAGGCGTCGCACGGCCTAGAGGCCCAGACGTGCCAGGCGCGCGATCAACGGGCGGGCGTCGTGATCGGCATTGCGTCCGAGCTTGATCTCATCGCATATCCGACCGTCGCCCAGCACCAGCACCCGATCGG
>CAZFLI010000176.1:0-3667 GCA_964519845.1 uncultured Anaerolineaceae bacterium
TGGCCAACCTGTCGGTCTACTTGTTTGGCGCGGACAGCCGCTACTACGGCCAGCCAGGTGTCGTGGCCAAGTCGTGCGAGAACCGCTACTGACGACTCGGCGGCGACGCTAGGGACGGCGGGCGACGACCGCGAACTGCGGCGACTGCGGGTCGAATGGACGGCCCGTCGCGTCGCCCAGAACGGCCCCGATCCGCAGTCCAGTTCGCTCCAGCTCCAACCCGAGGCTCTGCGGGCTGAAGTGCTGGGTCCAGTTGCAGACTGTGCGCGTTCGGTCCGCCTCGACGATCACATGGCGGCTCACCGTCGCGGCGTCGTCCGGGTAGACGAAGTCGTTGACGAACTCGAAGTACGGATTCGGCGACCAGAACCCACCGTCGGGCCAGCAGGAGTAGGACGCCGAGTCCTTCCGGCCTTCGAGCCCGACCAGCGAGTCGACGTCGAACAGGAAGGCCCCGCCCGGCTCGAGCAGGCGCTCGATCTTGCCAAGCAGAGACCGCCGCCGATCGGGCCCGATGGCGCAGAGGTCGCGCATGATCATCGTCACCAGACCGTAGGGCCGGTCCGGCTCCCAGGTCAGGTAGTCGGCCTCGACGTAGGTCACCGGCAGTCCGTCCTGATGGGCCGCCCGCCGGGCGTAGGCGATCGAACGGGCCGAGAAGTCGACACCGGTAACGTCGATGCCGGCCCGCGCCAGACGGTGGGTGTAGAGCCCGGGGCCGCAGCCGAGGTCCAGGACCCGCGACCCAGCGACCAGGCCGAAGCTTTCGATGATCCAGGCCACGGCGGCCTCGATGAAAGCGGTCCGGTGCGACGAGATGTCCACGGACCCGTCGAGGTGGTGGCGCAGCATCTGCGCCGAGGTGTGGGGGTCGGTCCAGAGGTCGGCGGTCGTGTGCTGCGAGAACACGGCGGGCCGCTCGTTGAGGCGCTGCAGTTCGAGGAACAAGAGGGTGTCTCCATGGTCGGCGAGGTGGTGGTTCGCGAAAGCGCAGCCGCGTCCCGAGTGGCTTGAGCCGGTCGGGGGGCGCGCGACTTGGGAGCGAACTAGCCGATCATGGTTCCGGCAGTCTACCGTACTGTTGCGGGAGACGCGACGACTGCCTGTGGTCCGGGACGATTCCGCCGAATCGTTGAGCAGGGCGCGGCGAGGCCTAGCATGAGCCCATGACTCATCTGGCGTGCTCCAGCTGCGGGCGTGGTGTAGCGGCGGTCGCTCCCCTCGTCCAGTTAGCAGCCACCGAGCGGCTCTGCCCACGGTGCGGGGGGTCGCTGCGCGATGAGAGGCGAACCTCGGAGCGACGCTCCTACATCCGGCGCCGGGCGGAGGGCGTCTTGGCTGTCCGCCGCGAGCGGCGAAGCGGCGAGCGCCGGACGGCCCAGCGCCGCGCCGCGGCCGATCCGTTCAGGTACAACCCGCTCGTCGACGGCCGGATCCGCTGGCAGACTGTCCAGCGGCAACTGGGCGAGGAGTCGTAGGGTCGGCCTGGTCGGCCCTCGGGGCTAGCCCCGGCCGAGGGCGGACCTCGCCCCGGCCAGTCCGCGCTGATAGGCGTCGACCAGCCGATCCAGGTCCTCGTCCATTCTGGCATCGACCTCCCGGCGGGCCGGGTCGCCATCGAGCCAGGCGATCGTCCGGCGGATCCCTTCGGCGAAGGGCAAGGTGGTGCGGAATTCGGGCACCAGGCGGCGGAGCTTGGTCGTGTCGAAGACGACGCTGCGCGATTTGTCGCCCAGCAGCGAGCCGGACATCTCGGGCAGGCAGGCCGCGATGAAGTCGGACGCGATGTGGACCAGGCGGGGCTCCGCCCCGGCTGCCGCGGCCGTCTGCTGGTAGATCTGGTCCCAGGTGAGCACCTCGTCCGAGACGACGTTGAAGGCCTGGCCGATTGCCTCGCTCCGGCCTATCAGACCCAGCAGTCCGACCGCGAAGTCGCTGTTGTGAGTGATGGTCCACAGCGAGGTTCCATCGCCGGGCACGATCAGCGGCTTCCCAGCGCGCAGCCGGGCAATGGCGGTGTAGGGCCGCTCCCAGCTGTTGACTGCCAGAGGAACCTGCGTGTCGCCGTAGGTCAGTGAGGGGCGCACGACCGTGACCGGGAGGCCGTCTTCGCGGTGGGCCCGCCAGAGGCGCTCCTCGCAGTCGATCTTGTCTCGCGAGTAGGCCCAGAACGGGTTGTGGAGCCGGGTCTCCTCGGTGATCAGCCACGGGGTGGGCGGCTTCTCATAGGCGCTGGCCGAGCTGATGAAGACGAACTGGTCCGTTCGCCCGAGGAAGAGCCGAATGTCGCGCTCGACGTCCTGCGGGGTATAGGCGACCCAATCGACGACGACATCGAAGTGATGGCCGGCCAGGGCCCGGTCTGTGGCCTCCTCGTCATGGGCGTCGACGACGATGGTCGTCGCACCGTCGGATCGCTCCGGATGGCCGCCGCGATTGACCAGGAACAACTCCACTCCCCGTTCCACGGCCAGGCGCGTCGAGGCGGTGCTTATGATCCCGGTACCGCCGATGAACAGGACCTTCACGCGCGGCGCTTGTCCCCAATCGCCGAGGCGAGGCGGAAGAGCGCCAGAAGGGGCAGGGCGATGACGGCCGTAGGCGTTGGTGTCGCGGGCGGAGGTGTGGGGGGCGGCGGCGTCGCGGCGGCGCCGATCTCCAGGATGCCATCGACCCTGAGGTAGTGCGACCGCCATGAGTCGGAGTGGAGCAGCGTGCCATCCTCGTCGAAAACCGTACGGGTCCGGACGATGTCGAAGCCGTCCGTCGGGTACTCGGCCCGGTTCTTCACGCCCGGCGGCAGGGTTGTCACGTACACCGTCTTGTCCAGGGCCCTCGAGAGATTGTTCTTCTTGATCGGGTAATCCAGCACGACCGTGCGGTCCAGAGGCTGGCTCCAGAGCTGGATGGTGATCGTGCTCTTCGACCTGTTGGTGGCCCAGGCGCGGATGACGATCGGATACGGAGTGTCGTTGGTCCACTTCAGATCCGTGACCGAACCACCGGCGGCGTAGACCGTGGCGTCCAGCCCCGCCGGGTACCGGTCGATGTAGTAGGCGTGGGCGGTGCGCTCATCGATCTGCATGCCGGACCGCAGGGCCGCGTTGAACATCGTGGTGGAAGCGGAACAGATGCCGCCGCCCATCGCTCCGGTGTGGTCGCTCTTGCCGTGCAGGATGACGCCACCCCAGGTGTAGCCGTGGGCCGCGTCGATCGGGCCGACGGCCGTGAGGAAGCTGAACTGCGCGCCGGGGGCGACTATCTGGCCGTTCAGGATTGTTGCGGGAGTGCGGATGTTCAGGCCGTTGCCGTTGGTCTCGCCCGGGTAGAAGGTGGTCGTCCACTGGCCGTCGCCTCCCCCGATGATCGTCAGGTCGGACAGATCGCCGACGCTGATGTGAGGCGGGATGGGGCCGAGCGCCAGCGGAACGTAGGGCTCCTGGCTGCCGCCGCCGGCCAGCCTCAAGAGGTAGGCCTCGATGGCCTCTGCGGTGGCCGATGCCTGAACGCCCAGGCCGTCCTCGCCGCCCTCCACGCTCACCGGGACGCCGGTTTCATCGAACTTCACGCGCGGCTCGATGGGCTTGGTGAGCACCGTTCCCGGCAGAGACGAGACGTAGGCCTCAACCAGCGACATGTTCAGCCTGGGGCCGTACTTGCCCTGGCC
>CAZFLI010000177.1:0-3600 GCA_964519845.1 uncultured Anaerolineaceae bacterium
CCCCCGGGGGGCATGGGGCCACGCCACCGGCCCCGTGCGCGCCGCACGATTCGCGATCCCGACGCTCGCATCTTGGCCCGCCGGGGGCGCCACGGTGCGAGCCCCAGAATCGAAAACGCCACGGTGCCTATCCGTGGCGTTTTCGATCCAATGACCTGAGTGCTAGTAGGTCACCTGCCCGGATCCTGAGATCAGCGCATACACAACCCACCCCAGGACCGGCAGAACGAGGAAGAGGAGCACAAGCGCAACGACAACCACAAAGAGGATCGGCCGTCGATGGATGAAACCTTGAGCGCTCATCATTCCACCTCTCCCTACCAACGCCACCACATCGCGACAGGCGATGCCCTGTAGAACTGCAGCCGGACGTATGGTTCCGCAAAGACCCAAAGGAACGTGATCGGAGCCACGGTGCCGTTCATCCCAGCCTCCGGACGTTCCCAACCATCGTGATACACACCGCACCAAGGCATGCCCAGGACGTACATGGGGACAATCTCAGTGAAGTGACAATCCTTCCAGTCGGCCCACGTCGTTCCACCCGACGTGAATCCATCCGAACACATCACTCCGTTGAGGCGCATCGTGAGGACTGTCAGGAACCCAAGATTGGCCTTGACGGACTTGTCGTACGCCTTGGCCATCGTACAGGGCTCCACCTCGTTCGCTTCGCACCTGGACCGCTGGTGGCTCGGCACGCACAACGGCGCGATGCGCTGGCGGCACCTCGACGCCTACCTCGACGAGTTCGTGTTCCGATTCACCCGGCGCGGCAGCACCGCGCGGGGGCTGCTGTTCTACCGGCTGATGGAGGGCGCGGTGGCAACGGACCACGCACAGCCGCGCGACATCGTGGGTGGGACGCCGTGAGGGTCCGGTGCGGCGTCAATGGCGATGCGCCCGCCGGGATTCGGGGCTATGGGGGCGGTTGCAGCGACGACGGATCGCGGAGCTGTGCCCCGTCGGCTTCGGGTTGGCTCGTCCCAAGGGGGTCGGTTCAGCGAGTGACCGCGATCACCGGCCGAGGACGCGCCGGATCCGGCTACGGATCCTGCCGGCCAGGCCGCGTCGCTGGTCGTCCAATGCGCGGGCATCCTCGCTAGCCTCGACGGCACGCAGGCGACCGCTGGCGGCCTCCTCGTCAAGCCTGCGCCGCTCCTCGTTTGCCGCGAGCGCGGTGAACACATTCCTGTCGTTCCTGTAAAACCCCATCGTCGTCCTCCCCGGAATCATCGCGATCATGGTCGAGGGCGCCATCCTCGGCGCGCATGCTCGGTCGGTCAAGTGCCGGCCGGGCCGCAACCCGATTCGCGCGCTCAAGTCCTCCCGGAGACCTCCCGATTACGATAGCCCGCTTATTGGCCAACTTCCATCGGTCGTGCGCCACGATGGCCCGGCGCTTGTCGCGCAGAACCTCCTGGACGTCCTCGGCCGGGCCGACGAAATCCACGCCCCGCTCCAGCCGTCCGATACGCGCCACTAGTGGATCCGCGGGCGGGCCCTGCCCTCTTCAGCGTCTGACTGGACGCCCTTCGGTGAGCTTCTTCCTTCGGAGTCAGGGTGTGGCCGAGCCCGTGACGACTGTGACGGGGATTGGCAGAGATGGCCACCCGGCGTCTGTGGTGAGCAGGAGGGCAGCGCCAAGCTCAATCGCCGTGGCTACGACCAGGGCGTCTGGGAGCCGTAGCTTGGTCCCGTGCATGGCGCTGAGCCTTGCCGCGGTGGCGGCAACCTCTCGAGTGGCCGGCGCCACCCGAGCCGGGAGGGCTGCGAGGAACTCGTCGACCTTTGCGGCTGCGCTCCCACCCTGCCGGTAGGGTCCGACGAGCACTTCCGCGTATGCGGAGGCTGGGATCGCAAGCTCTTCGCCTCGACTCCGAGCCTGCGTCACCGTCTCCCTTGCAGCGGCATGGTGGGCGTCGCTCGAATCGAGAATCGCGATGATGACGCCCGCGTCGAGGATCGTCAGTGCCATTCGCGGCGCAGCTCGTCGAGGTGGCCGGGACCGAAGGCGCCCGTCAACGCCCCGGCGAATCGATCGACCGGATCCTCCTCGCGGATAAGGATCAGTTCGCCGGGCCGGCCTGCTTCCGCCCGGAGGCGATCGCCCACCTTGAGTCCCGCTCGAACGAGGGCGTCCTGTGGAATCGTGACCTGATTCTTGGCGCTCACCTTGGTGTATCCGCGTCGGCGGGCGGTCTTTACTCGCGTGCTCATGGGTAAAGCTTACGCCGCAGACGTTTCTCTCGCAAGAGAGACCCTGGACGCGAGCTTCGTTGTCGTTCTGGTGCGCCCGAATCCCTCCAGGCGCGCCAGATCCCCTTTCTGGGCGCCATGACTGGTGGGGATCGGCAGGGCGACCGCCGACCTGCCGATAGGGGCCTCGTCGGCGGTCTGAGCGACCCTAGTAGGATTGTGAATGATGAGCTGACCCCAGCAGCGAGGTTCGGCGTGTCGGATCAGACGCTCAGGCTCGTGATTGGCGGCGTCCTGCTTCTCCACGGCTTGGGCCACGGCGGAGCCATCGGGGCCCTCGCCTGGATCCAGCGCTTCGGGCCGAGCCGCACGGGTGCCTGGAAGGCGGCCAGGTCCTGGCTTGTGCCCTCGCTGCCCGCGTCGGCGGCCACCCTCCTGGCGAGCGCGTTCTGGGCCGCTGCCCTGGCCGGGTTCGTGCTGGCTGCGCTGTCGTTCTGGGGCGTCCTTCCGATTGGGTGGTGGCAATCGCTGGCGGTCGCCTCTGCGGCCGTCTCGATGGCCGGCATCATCCTCTTCTTCGGGAACTGGCCTCTGTTCAACACCCTCGCCGCCCAGGCCGTCAACGTGGGTGTACTGGTCGCCGTGCTGTGGCTGAGTTGGCCTCCGGAGAGTGTCTGGCGGGGATGAACCCGCGGAGTCGGCCTCCCCTCCGTTGGCGACATTCGCGACCCGCATGGCAACCTCGGAGCCGACTCCTCCTCGCTCCGCAGACCAGCCCAGTCTGGTCCGTGTGCTGGTTGCTGTTCGCGCGCCCGAGTCCCTCCGGGCGCGCCAGCCCTCCGCGAGGATGAATCCGGCTCCGCCGCTCGGCCGACGCGGCGGGCACTCGTGACTTGGTAGATTCGCCGGGCGTCGGCAAGGGAAGGAGGCCGGCGCAGCCGATCGCGGAAGGAGGCTGGGAATGCTGGCGGTGATCGTCTACGACTCGACGTTCGGCAACACGAAGCGGGTCGCGCAGGCGATCGCAAGCGGCATCGGCACGCCCGACAGCGTGCGCCTCATGTCCGCCGCGGAGGCGACCGCGCAAACCCCGGAGCGGCCTGACCTGCTCTTCGTCGGCGGCCCGACCCAGCGGCACCGCCCGAGCCCCGCGCTGCGTGCGTTCCTGGACTCGCTGGCTCGAGGGAGTCTGAAGGGCGTCGCGGCCGCCACCTTCGACACTCGCTATCGCATGGCGGCGCTGCTTACAGGCTCAGCCGCGGGCGACGCCGCCGGCCGACTTCGCAAGGCAGGCTGCCGGATGATCGTCCCACCCGAGAGCTTCTTCATGGCGCGGGATGTGCCGCCCAAGGGCGAGAAGCGCCGCCATCAGCTCGAGGAGCTCGAGCCCGGCGAGCTCGA
>CAZFLI010000178.1:0-3594 GCA_964519845.1 uncultured Anaerolineaceae bacterium
CCGGTCTGGCGGCCTGGATGGGGACCGCGTTCGGGGCGGTCTACGTGGGGATGCTCGGGGCGCTGGTGCGCCTCGGCCTGGCCGCGCCCGCAATCCCGACAGGCGCCGCGGCGGAGCCGCTGGGCGCCGAGCGGGGCTGGGTGCTGCTGCTGATCCTGCTGGTCTGGTCGTACGACACCGGCGCCTACCTGGTGGGGATCGCCCTGGGCAAACGCAAGTTCCTCTCCCACATCTCGCCCTCCAAGAGCTACTGGGGCCTGTTCGGTGGGCTGGCGGCCTGCACGGCCGTGGCCGGTGCCGGCTTCTGGGCACTGGGCCAGCCGCCGGTCCTCGGCCTGGCCCTGGGGCCGGCCGTCGGACTCGTGGCCCAGGCCGGCGATCTGGCCGAATCGATGCTGAAGCGCGCCGCCGGCATGAAGGACTCAGGGGGGCTCATTCCCGGCCACGGCGGCATACTGGACCGCGTGGATTCGTTCCTCTTCGCCGCACCTGCGGCCGCCCTCTATGTCGCCGCGTTCATCCGCTGAGGGCGACGCTGCCCCGGCCGGCGTGACGGGCGCCCCGGTGAGGGTGGCGATCCTGGGCAGCGGCGGCTCCATCGGCCGCCAGGCGGTGGATGTCCTCTCGCGCCTGCCAGACGCGTTCCGGGTCACGGCCCTGGCCACGGGGCGGCAGGCCCAGGTTCTGGAGGAGCAGGCCCGGCTGCTGGCCCCGGCGCTGGTTTCGCTGCCGGACCAGGCAGCCTGCGACCGCCTGGATCTCCCGGCCGGTACGGCGCGCCTGTCGGGCCCCAACGCCCTCGAGGAGATCGCCTCGCGTGACGACGTGGATCTGGTGCTGGTGGCTACGGGTGGGCTGGTGGCCTTGCGATCCGTTCTCGCGGCCTTGAAGGCGGGCAAGATCGTGGCCACGGCCAACAAGGAGACGCTGGTCGCCGGCGGCCACCTGGTGATGCCCCTGGCCCGCGGCCTGGCCGAGCGCGAGTCCGCCCGGGGCGGATCCCTGAGCACACCCCTGGCCTGGCTGCGGCCGATCGACTCGGAGCACTCCGCCATCTGGCAGTGCCTGGCGGGGGAGCAGCACCGCGGTATCGCCCGTCTGCTGCTGACCGCCTCGGGCGGCCCGTTCCTGGAGGCGAGCGTCTCGGATCTCGCGACCGTCACTCCCGCGCAAGCGCTCCGCCATCCGACATGGACCATGGGTGCCAAAATCACCATCGATTCCGCGACGCTGGCCAATAAGGGGCTGGAGATCATCGAAGCGCGCTGGCTGTACGATGTGCCCCTCTTGGCCATCTCGGTCGTCATTCATCCTCAGAGCGTCGTCCACTCCGCGGTGGAGTTCGTGGACGGCTCGATCAAGGCTCAGCTCGGGACACCCGACATGCGACTTCCCATCCAGTACGCCCTGACATACCCGGCGCGGCGGTCCTCGCCGGCCGCAGCTCCGGACCTGGTGGCCGCCGGCCGGCTGGACTTCCGCGCCCCGGACGAGGAGCGCTTCCCGGCTCTGCGGATCGCCCGGGAGGCCGGCCTGGCCGGGCCTCGGGCCAGCACGGCGCTCATCTCGGCCGACGAGGTGGCGGTCGCCCGGTTCCTCGGCGGCAAGTTGAGCTTTGCGGGCATTCCGCGGGTCCTCGAGGCAGCGATCCGGAAGTTCGGCTCGGCTGAGCCGGATGAGCCGGGCCTGGACGAACTCATCCATCTGGACTCTCAGGTTCGAGCATTTGCGGAGGCTGCCCGGTGACGCTCCAAGGGATCCTGTTCACCGCACTGGCAATCGCGGTGACCCTGCTGGTGCTGGGCATCCTCGTGCTCCTGCATGAGCTGGGGCACTTCGTCACGGGCCGGGCGTTCGGCATCAGGGTCCTGGAGTTCGGGATCGGCTTCCCGCCTCGAGCGAAGGTCCTGCACGACGACGGCGAGACCATCTACACCGTCAACTACCTGCCGATCGGCGGGTTCTGCCGGTTCGAGGGCGAAGAGACGGACTCAGAGGACCCGCGGTCGTTCGCTCGGGCTGGCCTGCCCAAGCAGCTGGTGGTGTTGGCCGCCGGGGTGACGATGAACGTCCTCACGGCGTTCCTGCTCTTCTTCATGGTCGCCTGGCTGGCCGCGCCGAGCGAGGCGCTCCAGGGCGTCTACATCACGCCCGGAGGCGGCGCCGCGGCAGCGGGCCTTCCCGACGGCATCACCGTCGAATCGATCAACGGTTCGCACTATGGGTTCATGAACAGCGACAGCATCATGTCGGCCATCGACGAGCACGAGGGACAGACGGTCACTCTCGGCTACGTCGATCTGGATGGACAGCACCAGACGGCGCAGGTGGCTATCAACTCGGATGGGAAGCTGGGCATCCAGGCCTGCCGGGATACGACCAAGAGCCCCTGCCTCTGGCACTACGTGGTCACCTACGGCAGCACGGACCCGGTCACGGCTGCCGGGACCGCCGCCGACCAGACGTGGAATTCGCTGACGCTGATCGCGAAGGCGCTCGGCGACCTGGGTGCCCACATCGCCACCCAGCCGACCGAGGCCCCCTCTGGGGTGTCCGGGCCGGTCGGCATAACCCAGATCGTCGGCGTCGTGCTGTTCGACTATGGCTTCGTGATCCTGCTCCTGGTGGCCGCCCTCCTATCCGCCAACCTGGCGCTCATCAACTTCCTGCCGATCCCGCCCTTCGACGGCGGCAAGATGGCAATCCAGATCATCAAGCGTGTCTTCGGTGTGAAGGGTGTCACGACGTACGAGATCCTGACCAACGTGATCGGCTTCATCCTGCTGTTCGTATTCCTGGGCTGGATCACCTTCTTCGACGTCATACGCCTGGGCGGCGGCTGAGCAATGTCGGGGACCGCTGCCTGGCCGCGGCGCCGATCCGTGGCCGTGCAGATAGGCGCTGTCGCCGTCGGCGGCGATCAGCCGATCGTCGTTCAGTCGATGACCAACACGGACACCGCCGACGCCGACGCCACGGCCATCCAGGTGGCACAGCTCGCGCTTGCCGGCTCTGAACTGGTGCGCATCACCGTCAACAACACGGCGGCCGCGGCGGCCGTCCCGGAGATCGTCCGCAAGGTTCGCGGCCTGGGCGCGGGCGTGCCGATCGTGGGCGACTTCCACTACAACGGCCACAAGCTGCTGGCCGATTTCCCAGAAGCGGCAAAGGCCCTGGCCAAGTACCGCATCAACCCCGGTAACGTGGGCCCCGGCCGTCACCACGACGAGCACTTCGCGGCCATCGTCCGCGTCGCGATCGAGAATGAGAAGCCCGTCCGCATCGGCGTCAACTGGGGCTCGCTCGACGAGGCCATCCTGGCCGAGCTGATGGACGCCAACGCCCGGCTCCCGGAGCCGAGGCCTTCGCGCGAGGTGATGATCGAGGCGATGGTCGAAAGCGCCCTGCGTTCGGCCGAGCTGGCCGAGGAGACCGGGCTGGCCCACGACCGCATCGTGCTCTCGGCCAAGGTCTCCGGCGTGGCGGATCTGGTCGAGGTCTATCGCCGCCTGGCGGCGCGCTGCGACTACCCGCTGCATCTCGGCCTGACCGAGGCGGGCATGGGCATGAAGGGCATCGTGGCCTCTTCGGCCG
>CAZFLI010000179.1:0-2318 GCA_964519845.1 uncultured Anaerolineaceae bacterium
AGCCCTCCACGAGCTGGAACCCGCCGTGAACGCCGCGATCGGCGAAGATCGGGATGCCCGACGCGCTCAGCTCCTCCACGTCGCGATAGACGGTCCTGACAGAGACCTCCAGCTCATCGGCCAGCTGCCGGGCGGTGAGCCGTCCGCGGGTCTGAAGGAGCAGGAGTACAGAGATCAGCCGGCTCGCTCGCATGCCGGCAGCGTACCCTATCTTCGCTCCGGATTCCTGACATCAACCGTCATGTTGTCGCGACGGCGTTTCCCCACAACAAGGGGAGAAGTCGGACGGGCCGGAGCGGCTTCGGAGAGAGCACAGGCTGGCGTCCCGGGCCCCGGATGGGGCATGCTGAAGCCATGCCGAGACTGCCACTGCCACCTGACGCCGAGGCGAGCCCGCACGACCCGGGCCCGGACGTGGCCGGCGAGCGAGCCCTGCCAGTGGCCGGGGCCGCGGCCCTGCCGCTGGCGACTCCGGGCGGCTCCACGATCCGCATCGGCACGGCGTCCTGGACCGACCCGACGATGATCGCCTCGGGCGTCTTCTACCCGCGGGGCGCCGATTCGGCGGAAGAGCGCCTGGCCTACTACGCATCCACCTTCCCCATCGTCGAGATCGACGCTACGTACTACGCCCTCCCCTCCCCCAAGGTGGCCCAGGCCTGGGTTGAGCGGACGCCGCCCGATTTCCTGTTCGACGCCAAGGCCCACGCCCTGATGACCGGCCAGCCGAGCGAGACGAAGCGCCTGCCGAAAGCCATCCGCGAAGCACTCCCGGACGAGCTGGCGGCGAAGCCTCGTCTGTATGCGAAGGATCTGCCGGCCGAGTTGCGCGACGCCGTCTGGGATTCGTACCTGGCCGGGCTGGAGCCGCTGCGGGCCGCCGGCCAGCTGGGCTCGGTCCTGCTGCAGTACCCACGCTGGTTCTTCCCCCTCGGTGAGAACCGGGACGAGATCCTGGCGGCGCGCGAGCGGTTGGGCGAAGTCCGTTCGGCGGTGGAATTCCGCAACGAGACCTGGTTCAACGAGAAGAACCTGGAGCGCACCCTGCGATTCCTGGCCGACAACGCCATCCCCTTCGTCATGGTTGATGGCCCGCAGGGGCTGAAGAGCAGCGTGCCGCCGCTGACCGCGGTCACCTCGCCCGAGCTGGCGATCGTCCGCTTCCACGGCCGGCGCACGGAGACCTGGGAGGCGAAGGGCATCGCCACGGTGGAGCGGTTCCGCTACCTCTACTCCCCTGAGGAGCTCGGCGACTGGGCCACACGCATCCGCGAGGCGGCCGAAGAGGCGCGCGAGATGCACGTCCTGATGAACAACTGCTACGCCAACTACGGCTCGACCAACGCCCGCGAACTGGCGGCCATCCTGGCAGCCGACCTGGCGGCGACCCTTGACTCTCAGGCAACCTGAGGGCCCACGCTCGGCGCGTCCGAAACATGAGCTGGAGGGCGAATGCGCAACCTGCTGCCGATAGGCCGGTTCTCACAGGTCTGCCGGCTCTCGATCCCGGCCTTGCGCCACTACGACGAACTGGGCCTGCTGACGCCGGCGGCCGTCGACCCGGACACCGGCTACCGCTACTACTCCGTGGCCCAGGCCGCCGATGCGGAACGGATCCGCATGCTGCGCTACCTGGAGATGCCTCTGCCGGAGATCAGGTTGGTGCTGGCCGGCGACCCGGAGCGGACCAGGGAGGTCCTGGCCGGCCACCGCGACCGGCTGCGCGACTCGACGCAGCGGCAGCACCACGCGATCGCCCTCCTCGACTCGATGCTGAGCGAGGAGCCACCGATGACATACGAGATCCACCTGCGTCAGACAGAGCCTCAGCAGGCCGCCTCTATCCGGGGGCCGGTTGCCTGGGAGAATCTGGGGCCATACATAGGCGAGGCCATCGGAGAGATCTGCCGGGTCGTACCCGAACAGGGAGTGCGTTTCGCCGGACCGCCCCTGGCCATCTACCACTTCGCCGACGCCGAGGAGGCCGAGCTGGACGTCGAGATTGCCATGCCGGTGGCGGAACCGATCGAGCCGGCCGGGAGAGTGGTCGCCGCCACGGTCCCGGGCGGCCTGGTGGCCGCGACCATGCACGCCGGCCGCTACGAGGATGTCGGCTCGGCCTACCGCGCCCTGGCCGAGTGGGTCCAGGAGCACGGCCACGAGACGGCCGGCCCGCCGCGCGAGATCTACATCACGGACCCCGGGGAGGTCACCGATCCGGGCGCCCTGCGCACCGAGATCGTCTGGCCGGTCAAGTAGTCGGCCCCTTCCGGCGTTTGGCCGGGGCGCCGGGGGGCGGCGTCTGGCCGGGGCGCCGT
>CAZFLI010000179.1:2418-3543 GCA_964519845.1 uncultured Anaerolineaceae bacterium
GCTTCCGCTGCCCTGGCGTAGTTGCCATACCGTGCCCGCCCGGAAACGGCCTCGCCGATTGAAGTCCAGTGCCGGGCGACCGATCGCCGCTGCGCTGGGTCAAGCACGATTGCGCCGCCGTGCCCGCCCGGCGCCGGGCATTCGCCCGACCACCAGGCCATCAGGGCGCCCTCGGGATCGGCGCCGAGAGCCTCGAAGCTGGCTCGATGTCGCCTGACGGCCGCCAGCGCCTCGGTCGACCAGATGACCGCCAGGATGTGCGTCTCGCTCCGCCAGCGGCCGATGCCGAACCGGCGCGCCAGTTCCGGGCCCAGATACGTGCGCTTGGCACCGAATGACCCGAACGCATCCTGCAGATCCGGGAAGGCGGTCTTGTTTTCGATGTGGAGCAGGTCCCGGGTGCGCGGAGACCAGGCCACGAAGTCAGCGCGCCCGGCGAACTGGTAGTGCTGGTATGGCTCGTCCAACCGCACCCCGAATCCAAGGGCGCCGAAGTGGGCGGCCTCGAACTCGCCCATCGCGGCGTGGACCGCGTCCCTGGCCCTCGCGCCGAGGGCCTTCCGCTCCGCCAGCTCGAACTGCGCCCTGAGTCCGAGCGCCCGGGCCAGCCTCAGATACGACTCGAGCGACGCCACGCGCCCGGCCTCGATGCCGCCGATGGCCGAATGGCTCATTCCGGCTGCTTCGCCCAACGCTCGCAAGGTCATGCGCCGTCTTGTCCGCTCAGCTCGAATGGCAGCACCGATCGACGCCGCAGCGGCACCCAGCTCTCGCTCGAGAGATTGGGCGGCGCGCCGGGCCCGCCCATCGCGCGGATGTTCGCGAGGTGCGTACGTGCCGGGCCTCAGCTCTCGAGCCATGTCGTCTTCTCCCCCACCGGCGGGCAACCGCCCAGCCGAGTCCGGCTCGATCATCGCAACTCGCGATAAACCGCCGCGTATCTGGGCCGATTCATGGGCCCCTGCGCCGAGCAGCCGGTACGGCCGGCGAGACGCGGCTTCACGAACGCCCGCTCAGGCGAAAGAGCCGGACTCTGGTCGCACCCTGCGTACATCTGCGGGCAACGGGGCGCGGGCAACGGGGCGCGGGCAACGGGGCGCGGGCAACGGGGCGCGGGCAACGGGG
>CAZFLI010000180.1:0-3420 GCA_964519845.1 uncultured Anaerolineaceae bacterium
CGATCTGGGCATAGCGGTCATGGCCATCATGGGCATCGCGGCGCTGCTGGGCCTCATGAACGTGGTCAGGCGGATGCTGCGCAGTCCCAGGTCGAGGGCGCCACGGCCGAGCGTTCGCAAGACGGCCGGCGCGGCCTGGTATGCGATCGCCACCGAGTCGCTGGCCCAGGCTCGGTTCCGCGCGGATTGCGCGGACGCCACCGAAACGCGGCCGTGGTATCTGCAGCGATGGTTCGTGCACTTCGCCACGATGTGGGGCTTCCTGGGATTGCTGGGCGCGACCATCCTCGACTACGGCCTGGACGTGCTCGGCATCAAGGCCACCGGTACTCCGGTCGCGATCTGGTATCCCGTGCGCCTGCTCGGCACGCTGGCCGGACTGTCTCTCATCTACGGCACGACGATCCTGATCGTCCGCAGGCTGCGTCGCAGCGACCGCTCCAGCAAACACTCGACGACGTCCGACTGGACGCTCCTGGTCCTGCTCTGGGTAGCCGGAGTGACCGGCTTCGCCCTGGAGTTGGGGCTCTACCTGCCCGAGGCGCCGGCCTGGGGCTATCCGATGTTCCTGGTCCACGTCGCGGTGGCCATGGCCCTGGTCCTGCTGGTTCCGTTCGGCAAGTTCGCCCACGTCTTCTACCGGCCGCTGGCGCTCTTCGCCCTTCGCCTTCGCAGCTGAGGACGTAAGCTCTCGGCAGCCGGGCAGAGAGTGACGGAGAGGAGCAGCGGAGCATATGGCCAGCAAGAAGCGCAGACGGCACGCCGCGTCGCGACCCGCCGACGGACAGCCGACCGGCAGGCCGTCGCCGCCGCGGCGCGGGACTACAGGCGGCCGCGACTCGCTACCGATTGCTGCCATAGTCGTGATCCTGCTGGCGCTTGCCGTCGTGGTGATCGTGGCCGATATCACGTTCACCTGGCTCGCCGGCGGCCAAACGCAGGCCGCGCAGACCACCCCCTCGACCGCCAACCCGACCAGCTTCGGCGTCGTCGTGCAGGGCCGGGGCGGCAGCTGGACCAACGTCACGCCCGACCAGCTCGATCAGATGCTGTCACACCAGGAATTCACGCTGCTCAACGTGAAGACGCCGTACGAAGGCGAGATCCAGGGCACCGACCTGTACATCCCGTACGACCAGCTCGCGGCCCGCGCGTCGGAGCTTCCCGCGGACAAGGGGGCCAGAATCCTGGTCTACTGCCACTCGGGGAACACCAGCAGAATCGCGGCCCAGACCCTGCTGGACCTCGGCTACACGGACGTCTGGAATCTCGACGGCGGCATGGCTGCCTGGGTGGCTTCCGGGCGGCAGCTGGTCTACGTCAACCGCTAGGCCGCCGGCCTCACGACCGCCTCAGTACAGCCAGGGGAACAGCTTGCGAGTCCGCGCCCGATAGGCCGCGTAGCCCTCGATGCTCTCCATCAGCCAGGCCTCCTCGCGCCTGGCCTTGAGATCGAAGAAGGCGCCCAGCAGGAGTGCCGCGGCGACCGCCATGGGTGAGGCCGTGATGAGGCCCCAGCCCACGGCACCCACCACCAGCCCACCGTAGACGGGATGGCGGACGAGCCGGTAAGCCCCGCCGTCGACCAGCCGAGCGCCGGGGAGGGGTCTGGGGAACGGCGTCAAGTTCCGGCGCAGGTCCACCAGCCCGCGGATCGCGAGGCCCGCGCCGGCAGCCGCCAGAAGACCGCCGAGGATCGCACCGGCCAGGCGAGGCCAACCGCCCCAGGCCGGTCCCAGGCCTGCCGCCGCCCAGACGGCCGCGAACAGGACCAGCTGGATCGCGAACCAGCCCTCGCCGTGCGGCCCCAGGTCTGGCAGGCGGCGCATCCTCGTCTTCTAGCCGGCAGCGGTGACGCTGCGCGCCGCCGCGTCGGGGTCGGCGTTCGGACCCTCGACGACCGCCTCGGCCTCGATCGGCGGAGCACCCGGCACCACGATGCGGTAGCGATGGTGGATCTCGACGGGGCCGGACGCGAGGGTCGCGCCGACCGAACAGTACTTGGCAGCAGACAGCTCGATGGCCCGGCGAACGGCGGCTTCGTCGATCTCGGGGCCTTCGACCAGGTGAACGACCACGGCCCGGGTGAAGATGGCCGGCTGCCCTTCGCGCTGCTCCGCCTCGACCGAGACCTCATAGCGGGTGACGACCTGGCGCTTCTTCTGCAGGATCGAGATGACGTCCATGGCCGTGCAGCTTCCCAGGGCCATGGGCACCAGCTCCGCCGGCCGCGGTCCGGCGTTGCCCTCGGCGTTGTCGAGGACGATCTGGTGGCCCGATCCCGACCGGGCCGTGAAGCGAAGCCCGGTTCCGTCGTAGTTCACGGCTGCGGTCTTGGTGCTCACTGTGGCAACTCCTCGGCTGGTCCCTGGCGGCGCAGGGTCAATAGGGCATCGATGGGCCCGTGTTCGGGCGGGGCGACGCGGCGCACGACGCGCTCCTGCTCGACCCGCAACTCCGGATCGGCGGCAACCAGCGGAGCGGCGATCTCGCCGGCGGTGAACAGCCGGTCCGGGTCCGGCCCGGGCACGCCTTCGAGAGCCTGGAGCCGGTCGTGGCCGATGATGACCAGGCGCCCTCCCGGCGCCACGGCCGCCGCGGCATGAGAGTACACGGGGCTCCGTTCCTGGGGCGGCAGGTGCAGGTAGACGATAACGACAAGGTCGAACGCTCGCGCGGGCGGCAGCCAGGAGAAGAGATCGCGCTCCAGCCACTCGATGGAAACGCCCGTTTCGGCGGCCTTGGCCCGCCCGTTCTCCAGGCCGATCGGCGACCAATCGACGGCCGTGACATTCCAGCCTCGGCCGGCCAGCCAGACGGCGTTCGTGCCGCTGCCGCAGGCCAGTTCCAGGGCGGTGCCGGGCGGGCCCGACGGATCGCCCTCCGCCAGAGCGGCCGCGAGCGTCGGGTTCGGCCCGTGCCCCTCAAAATCGCCGGCCCGGTGGCGCTCGTCCCAGGCCAGACGCCGCTTGTCGGCATCGGCTCGATCGTGAAGTGTCATGGCTCAGTCACGCACCAGCGCTCGGCCCGAGCGAGCCCAGGCCACCGTTCCGCCCGCCACCGATGCCACTCCTTCGAAGTCGCGGGCGGCCAGGAAGTGGGCGGCCGCCAGGCTACGCTCGCCGTGCTGGCAGATGATCGCCAGCGGCTTGTCGCGCGGCAGCTTCCACACCAGCGTCGGCAGCTGGTCGAGCGGCACGTGAATCGCGCCCTGCACGTGGCCCCGCCGCCACTCCCAACCCTGGCGGACATCGAGGAGGTAGGCCTCGCCGTCGCGGAGCAGCGCCTCCGCAGCGGCGACACCGATCTCCAGGGGCTGCGATTTGTGGCTCAGGAACGCGTACATTGCGGCCTCATCCGTCCTCCGGCGCGGCCGGCCGGAGGTCGCTACTCTAGCAGCTAGTTGCGTACTTGCGCAAG
>CAZFLI010000181.1:0-3402 GCA_964519845.1 uncultured Anaerolineaceae bacterium
GATCACCAGGAGCGGACTGGCGTTGAAGATCGACGAGTAGGTGCCCGAGACGATCCCGATCAGCAGCGCCAGCACGAAGTACTGGATCGACGCGCCGGCAAAGAGCAGCAGCGCCGTCAGCGTCAAGACAACGGTGAAGCTGGTGTTGATGGACCGTCCGAAGGTTTGCAGGATCGAGTGGTTGACGATCTGGTCGAAGGGCTCGCCGGCGTGGCGGGTCTTGTTCTCCCGAATCCTGTCGAAGACGACGATCGTGTCGTGCACGCTGAAGCCGATGACGGTCAGCATGGCGGTCACGAACAACGAGTCGATCTGCACCCTGAACAGCGTCCCCAGGATGGCGAAGATGCCGACGACCACTATCACGTCATGGATCAGGGCGGCCAGCGCGGTAGCGCCAAATTTGATGCTGTGGAACCGCAGTCCGATCCAGATGAGGATCCCGATCGAGCCGAACAGGATCAGCAGGATCGTCTGCTGGATCATCTCGCCGCTCACGATGGCGCCGACCGTCGTCTGCTCGCGGGTGCATTGGATCGGGCCCAGCTTGGGGTCGGCCTGAAGGGCAACCGCCAGCTCGGCGACCTTGCCAACCTCGGGGAGCCGGCGCACGCAGCCGGCCGGCAGCGGCGTGGGGACGGGCGTCGGCACGGCGGTCGGAGAGGCCGTCGGCGTGGAGCTGGGCGTAGGACTGGCCGAAGCGTCGGCGGTCGCACTGAGACTGGCCGTCGGCGACGAGCTCTCGGAGGCACCCGGGCTGGCGCTGCCTGAAGGCGACTCCGCCGGAGGCAGCGTCGGTGCCGGCAGGAGATTCGTCTCCTTCATCCGGATCTTGAAGTAGCCGGCCGTGTCCTGCGCTACCTCGGGCTCGACGATGCCGTTGGCCACCAGCACGCGCGCCACGTCCCCCGCGGAGGCGTTGGGGTTCTCGAACTTGATCTCCCAGACCGTGCCGCCCGTGTAGTCGACCGAGAACTGCAGGCCCTGCTTGCCATTCGTGATGGGCGTCAGGGCGATGAAGATGAGACCGGGAATCAGGACTAGGCCGGAGAACAGGAAGAACCAGTTCCGCTTACCGATGATGTCAAACACGGCGGCGGGCCTCCCTGCGGTAGCGACCGGGCAGGGCGCGTGCCTGGAACTCCTCGTTGCTGACGCCGAACAACCAGGCTCTCTCCGCGAACCGCTGCCTGACAACCGTTCGCAGCAGCGTCCGCGATACCGTAATGGCGCTGAACATGGATGTCGCCACGCCGACCATGAGGACCAGCGCGAAGCCGCGTACCGTGGGCGAACCGAAGAAGTACAGGATGCCGGCGGTGATCATGCTCGACACGTTCGAGTCGAAGATCGAGTTCCAGGCCCTGTTGAAGCCGGCCTCGGTGGCCGCGATGAGGGTCTTTCCGGCCCGCAGCTCCTCCTTGGTCCGCTCGAAGATCAGTATGTTGGCATCCACCGCCATGCCTACCGATAGGACGAACCCGGCGATGCCGGCCAGGGTGAGCGTGACGGGGATGATGCGGAATACGGCCAACACGACCAGGGCGTAGTAGACCAGGGCCATGTTCGCCACAATGCCCGGCAGGCGGTAGTAGACGAGCATGAACAGCATGACCAGCAGGACGCCGACCGCGCCGGCGAAGAGGGTCTGGTTGAGGAAGCTCTGACCGAGCGTGGCCGGTATCTCCCTGTGCTCGAGCTCGTCGACCGGGTACGGCAGGGCGCCGTACTGGAGGATGGTCGCCAGCTCCTTGGCCGAGGCGGCCGTGAAGCTCCCGTGAATGAAGCCGGAGCCGCCCTCGATCTTGCTGTTGATGGAAGGCGCGGAGACTACCTTTCCATCCAGGACGATGGCGAAGTAGTCGTTCACATGCTCGCCCGTCCAGTCCCCGAACTTGGTGGCGGCGTCGCCCTTGAACCCGAAGTCGACGACCCAGCCGTAGGTGGTGTCGTATCGAGCTCTGATCTTGCTCGCATCCAGATCGCCTCCGGCGAACTGGACCGGCAGCGCCGGGTCGATGAGCTCGCCCTCGCCAGGTGGCGCCTTCGCTCCGGCGGTATTCGCATCCCCGTAGGTCTCGGGCGGCAGGAGGACAAACTGCAGGGTGCCGGTCTTCCCAACCAGCTGCCGAATCGCGTCCGGATCCTTGACGTCGGGCACCTCGATCAGGATCTGGTTGCTGCCGACGGTCTGAACGACGATCTCGCCCGCACCGGTCGCATTGATGCGGTTCTCCATGATGGAACGAATCACATCCATGTCCGACGAGGTCGGCGAGTACCCCTCCTTGACCCCGTACTTGATCTGGAGCCCGCCCTTCAGATCAAGGCCGAGCTTCGTCTCGAGAGGCTGAGTCATGCCACCGTCAGGCGTGCTCAGGATCATGAACTTGGAGCCGGGCAGGTCGATGTAGATGGCGAGCGCGCCGAGGATGATGATCAGGATGGGAATGAATCTTCGCACGAGCCGGGATGATAGCAGGGTTGCGCGGACGCGCGCGTGGCCGGGCCACGCTGGCCGAGCGAGGCCGTCAGCCCCGGCTCTCCAGACCGGCCTTGATCCTGGCCGCCAGCGCCTCACCGATGCCCGGCACAGCCGCGATCTGACCGAGCGGCGCCTCCCGGACTCGTTTCGCCGATCCAAACACTCGTAGCAGGGCCGCCCGCCTCTTCGGGCCCACGCCGGGCAGGTCATCGAAAGTCGAGCGGGTGGCGGCTTTGGCTCGCAGCGAGCGATGATAGGCGATGGCGAAGCGATGAGCCTCGTCGCGAAGGCGCTGCATCAAGTACAGCGCCGGAGACGTGGCCGGCAGCAATACCGGCTCATCGCGCGCGGTCAGGAAGATCTCCTCGCGCTCCTTGGCCAGCCCAACCGCGGCCAGATCCGTGTAACCCAACCCGTCCAGGATCTCCCTGGCGGACGAGAGTTGGCCCTTGCCGCCATCGATGACGACCAGGTCCGGCATACGCCAGCGCCACTCCTCTTCGCTCCCCTCCTCTCCGGATCTGGCCCGCATGAAGCGCCGACGCAGAACCTCCTGGAGGCTGGCGTAGTCGTTTGGGCCTGACACGGCTTTGATCCGGAAACGACGGTACTCCCCCGTCCGAGGGCGGCCCTCCTCGAAGACGACCATGCTGCCCACCGACTGCGCGCCGGCGGTATTGCTTATGTCGTAGCACTCGATTCGCGTGGGCAACGACGGCAGCTGCAACGCCTCCGCGAGCTCCTCCAGCGCCGCCAGCGTCTTCCCCTGGTCGGCCAGCCAGCGGGCGTGCTCTCGGGCCAGCGAGTCCGCGGCGTTCCGCGCGGCCAGCTCCAGCAGCTCCCGCTTCTCACCGCGCCGCGGTACGCGCAGGCGGACGGCCGCTCCCCGCCGTCCGGAGAGGAAGGCCTCCAGGTCC
>CAZFLI010000182.1:0-3347 GCA_964519845.1 uncultured Anaerolineaceae bacterium
CCGTCTTCGACGTCAGCGGCTACTTCGTGAACGACGTCACCTTCTGAGCCCGGCGGCGCCCGGCGCGGACTCTAGGTCCGTTCGATGCGCCGGGGGGTGAAGCGGGGGCCGAAGCGCGGGATCTTGATGGCCGAGACTTCGAGCAGTCGGATGACGCGGGCTCGCTGGCCGGGGTAGGGGGCCAGCAGCTCGAGCATGCGGGCGTCATCGGCGCGCGGCTCGCGGGCCAGGGCCCAGGCCACCAGATCCGGCAGGTGGGCGTCGCCCAGGCTGACCGCGTCCGGATCGCCGAAGGCGGCGCGCGTGGCCTCGGCGGCCGTCCACGGGCCGACACCCGGAATCG
This sequence comes from uncultured Anaerolineaceae bacterium, assembly GCA_964519845.1. GTDB lineage: Bacteria > Chloroflexota > Limnocylindria > Limnocylindrales > CSP1-4 > Fen-1039. The sequence continues at coordinate 344 of CAZFLI010000182.1, forward strand.
TTCGCAGCCGGGTGCGAGCCTCCTCCGGGCCGAGCGCCAGCCACGACTCGATCCGGCCGGCTTCGGCGCCGAGGCGACAAATCACCTCGGCCCGCCGCCGCTCCAGGCCCAGCGGGTGGAACTCGAAGTAGGGGAGTGCCGCCAGGCGGGCCGGGTCGGGCGGAAGGAAGAGCAAGAGCGGTCCGGGGGCCGCCTCTCCCAGCCGGCGGACGAGGCTCCGATAGGCTCGGTGGGCTTCGATGACGGTCACCTTCTGGCCGGTCACGGCCGGCAGCAGGGCAGGCAGCAGCTGCCCGGTGCGGGGCAGGCGAAGGCCGGCGAAGCGGCCTGCCAGCTCACGGACGAGGGGATGCTTCGGGACGAGGGCGGAGGGGTCGTCCAGCAGGCCGGCCAGACCGGGGGCGGCCTCGAGGGCAAGGGCGGCGCCGGGCCCCCAGGCGTCGGCCAGGATGGCATCTTGCTCGGCCCGCAGGCGCAGCGTGGCCGGGCCCTCGGCGGTGCGGCGGGCGAGCCAGAAGCCGTCCGGCCGAAAGGCGACCGAGGGGTCTTCGCGGCCGGTCTGCAGGGGACCGAGGGTGAGCCGAAGGTCGATCGGGCCATCGGCCGGCAGGCGGGCGCTCAGCGGCTCGCCCGGCACGCCCGACCCGGGGCGGCTCACCGGAAGAGGTCGTACTCGGCGGGCATCAGGCAGTCGGCGATGCGGCCTTCGCCGCGAGTCGGGCTCGCGCCACGGACGATCGCCGCGGGGCGGCGGGCGATCTTGCCCATGGCCAGCTCGGCGGCTGTGGCGATCTCGTCGGCAGTGGCGCGGATGGTGCTCTTCATGATGCGGCCGTCGGCGTCGGGGCTGCCGCGCAGGTCGTCGATCGGCCGCAGGCCGCTGACGCCGATGGCCACGTCGGTGATGCCCCAGCGCCAGGGGCGGCCGAAGCTGTCCGAGACGATCACCGGCACGTCCACTCCGAACGCCTCGCGGACGGCGGCCCTGATGCGATCGGCCGAGGCGTCGGGGTCGGACGGGAGCAGGGTCGCGACGTTGCCGCTCTCCGGCCCCACGTTCGAGGCGTCCACGCCGCCGTTGGCGCAGATGAAGCCGTGCGGCGTCTCGGTGATGACAACCCCATTCGTCATGCGAACGACTCGGCGGGCCTCGCGCAGCACCACTTCCAGCTGGCGAGGGTCGCGGTCCCAGCGCCGCGCGAACTCGACGGCCTCCGGGCGCGGCTCGACGGTCGTCAGGTCGACGATCGCCCCCTCGGCCTTCGACACGACCTTCTGGGTGACGACCAGCACGTCGTCCTCGCGCAGGGGCAGGACGCCGGCGGACCGAGTGGCCGCCACCAGGAGGGCCGGCAGATCATCGCCGGGGCGCACCTCCGGGATGCCGCCCAGGGCGAAGACCTCGAGCCGGCCCTCGGCGGACCCGGTGCCGGGCGCGCTCATCTCCCGGCCTCGTGGTCCAGGCCGGCCAGGTCGGCCGCGAGCAGGTCGTCGGGCGTGTCCAGGTCGAACGCCAGCGGGCCGTCGGTCTCGACGTAGGCGGCGCCGACCCGCTCGGCCTCCGCCCGGTGAGCCGCCCGGCTGCCCTCGCCGAAACGGAACTCGATCGCTCCCGGCGGCGAGACCAGCAGCGCATTCGTGCCGGTTCCATGGCGATCCGGGGCCAGCGCCACCAAAGGACGGCCGGGCTTGCGGCGGGACGCCCGCTCGGCCGACTCGACCAGCCCGTCGATCGCCTCCGTCGTCGCCCCCGGCAGGTCGGCCGGGAGGATCAGCACGGCGGTGGCGCCCTGGCTCAGGACCCGCGCCCGAGCCTCAACCAGCCCTTCGTTGAGTCCGTCGCCGTCCTGCCGAACGACCCTCGCGCCCAGCTCGCCGGCGCGATCGAGCAGGCCGTCATCGGGCGAGACGACGACCGCTCCGGCCAGACGATCGGAGCCCAGCGCTGCCGTCACCACCCGGCGCAGAAGAGCCGACACCAGCTCGGCGCGCTCCTCGGCGTCGAGCGGCTCGCCCAGGCGCGACTTGGCGCCGCTGAGCGAGCGGACCGGCACGACGGCCACGATGTGGGTCAGGTCCGCGGTCATGCCCGCGCCCCCGCCGCGGCCAGAACCTCCCGAGCCAGGCGAAGGCGCGCCGCATCGTCGGTCATGATCGTGTCGGCCACCACGACCTCCACGCCCAGGGCGGCCACGCCGCCCGCCAGAGAGCGGTCCTGCTCGTCCAGGACGAAGACGTCGAGCAGCCCCGTTGCCGCGTACCGCCGGGCCACGCCCAGGGCCGTCGCCTCCTCGCCCAGGCCGGCCATCATCCGATCGGCGGGGCCGCGCAGCGCCTTCCCGGCAACGATCCCGGAAACGGCCACGACCCGCACGCCGCGTGCCCGCGCGCCGGCGATCGTCTCGCGCATTCCCGGTACGGCCAGAATCGGCCCGATCGAGACGATCGGGTTGGAAGGCGCGATGACGACGACATCGGCCGAGCCGAAGGCGGCGACGATCTCCGGCGTTGGCCGGGCTCGATCCACCCCTTCGAAGGCAACCTCCTGGACCTCGGGCTCCTGGTGGAGGCGGACGAAGTAGTCCTGGAAGCTCAGCCAGCCGTCGTCGGTTCGGACCCGGGTTCGAACCGGCTGGTCGGCCATGGGAAGGATCGTGCTCTGGACCCCGAGCGCCCGCGCCAGCTGAAGGGCGATCTCGGTCGGCCGGACGCCGTCGCGCAGTCGGGCGGTTCGAAACAGGTGGGTCGCGATGTCCCGGTCGCCCAGGCGGAACCAGGTGTCGGCGCCCAGCCGGGCAAGCTGCTCAATGGCCGTCCACGACTCTCCGGCGATACCCCAGCCCTGAACCGGGTCGGCGATGCCGGCCAGGGTGTAGAGAACGGTGTCGTGATCCGGACACACGGCCAGCGAGTGGCGTTCCAGATCGTCGCCCGTGTTGACCACGACGGTCAGCTCGCCGGGTTCCAGGGCGCGCTGCAGGCCATCCGCCAGCTTGGCGCCACC
>CAZFLI010000183.1:0-1809 GCA_964519845.1 uncultured Anaerolineaceae bacterium
CCCCGCACGATCCCGCGGACTGCCGCCGATGCGTGCTTCACCGCCCAGCGGATCTCGTCGCCGCCGGCGTCGGGATCGTCGGGCGACGCCAGTTCGCGAGCCCGCGCCGCGTACATCGCGGCACCGAGGCAGTGCTTCTCCGTGCCCATGGTTTCGGGCGCGTGCATGAAGGCGGCCGTTGCCGCAGAGCCCGCGGCGCGAGCGGCGGCGGTGGCGGCCGGATCCTTCACCTCGCGGGCGGCCGCGAGTGCCGCCAGCGCGACCGAGCGCAGCGGGCCGGGCCGCATGTCGCCGCGCGCCCACGCCCGGATGCCCTCGATGGCATCGCGCGGGCGGGTGTCCGATGGGGCGATCGCCTCGAACAGCGGCAGCACCCGCTCGGCGCAATCGGCGGCCCACAGCCCGACGAGGCCACGGTCTTCTTCGCTCACCCTCATGCCGTCCACTGCCTCCCTTGCGGTGGGCTGCCGGGCCGGCAGCCTCCTCGCCAGGGCCCAAGCGTCGGCCGTTCCCGGCACCTGCGTCAAGGGGCGCGCATGTCGCCCGCATCGCTCGCGGGACGGACGCGGTCGCCGATTCGGAGATCGAGTCGCCTGGTATCGTCGGGGATGATGAGCCTGTGCCTGGATGCGCGGATCGCGGCCGAATACCACGACGTCCCGGCGCGACCTCGGTTCGACCTAGACGGCGAAGCCGCGGCCGACTTCGAGGCAGGTAGGGCCGAATGATGAACTCAGACGCGGCGCACAAGAGCCGCTGGGAGATAGCGGAGGTCGTGTTCGGGGTCCCATTCCTCGTCGGCATCGGCATGCAGTTCGTGGTCCCGCTCGCCCTGCCGCAGGGACCGATCAGACAGGGGTCCATCCCCGCAGGGCTGGCTCTCATCGCGGCCGGACTCGGGGTCATCGTCATGGCTCGTCGCGAGTTGGCCCGTTTTGGGCAACCCACCGACCCCGGCCGGCCCACGAGCCGGCTCGTCACGACGGGCGTGTTCGCGACAACTCGGAACCCTCTCTACCTCGCCGCGGTGGTTGCCCTGGCGGGCGTCGGCCTGACGTTCGACGTGCTCTGGGTGCTGGTGACGCTGCCGGTCTCGATGGTCGCCTGCCTCTACGTCCTGATCCTCCCGGAGGAGCGATACCTCGCGGCCAAGTTCGGCGCCGAGTACGCCGAGTACGCAGCCACGGTCAACAGATGGTTCGGCCGTGTAGGGCACGCAAGAACATGAACCTCGGCCTGCGCGGAAGGCAGCCTGCGGCGCCTGAGAGCGCAAGCCAAGTACCGGCCCGACGCCGACCTCCTGACCGAGGCCATTCCACCGACTCTCGAAGTCACTCCCTGGGCGGATGGCGGTCATCCCTTTGTCGGACCGGTGTTGGGGCTGCTACATTGGGCCTGATCCAGCGTCCGTCGAATGGAGGTGGGTGGTGAACGCAACTCGCCGTGTACTGCTTTTTGTGGTCCTGGTGGCCGGCGCCGCCCTGCTTTCGGGTTGCGGTTCCACGCAGAGCACGCCAACGCCAACGCCAACGCCAACGCCGGCGAAGACGGAGGCACCCACTCCATCGCCCACCCCATCGCCCACAGTGGCTGAAACACCCAGCAGTGCCCCGTCGGACCTTCCGCAGCTCGTTGGCGAGTGGGAGAGGCACAGTGCGCTAGACGGCAAACCAGTCACAGAGCACTTCGCCCTGAATCCAGATGGCACCTACACGATCGAAGCGAGATACGACGATCCAGACGAGTTCCTGGCCGGTGCGCATGGAACGTATGAGGCAACAGAGACGACACTGAAGATGACCGACCAGG
>CAZFLI010000183.1:1819-3344 GCA_964519845.1 uncultured Anaerolineaceae bacterium
TCAACCTACTACCTGGACCCGTCGGGGAAGCTGATAATCAACAACATGCTGGAGTCCGCCTGGACGAGAGTGAGCTGAAGGAGTAGCGACGAAGATCCTGCGGGCCCGGCCTGCGGGGTTCCGGGGCGCGCGGAGGAGTACCGGGAATCCCTCGATCGGGCGTACCGCCTGGTCGAGGTCATTCCCTTCCCATCCGGGCCGATGAACCTGCCCGTGAAGCATCTGGTCCCAGTTGCGGACAGGAGGGCACTGCTGACCCCGCTGGCCGGGCCGCGTCTTGCCGAACTCTGGGTCAACGGAAGGCTGCTCGTGTCCAGGCGACACTACTGGGGCCGGGTCTGGCAGGACCCCAACCCGTAGGGATTGCGGGCTCTCCCTGCGGGATGCAGGAGGCGCATGCTTCCTTGCCGAGGTTCGTCAGCCTGATTCGCCTGTTGTGCGGTCGCCGGAAGCCGGCCATTCCTCGGCCGTCAGCGCATACCGATCATGGTCCTTCCACTCGCCGTTGATCCGCAGGTATCGCGGAGAGTGGCCCTCCATGCGGAAGCCCAGACTCTGCACGAGCTGCACCGAGCGGACGTTCTCAGGCTGGATGTTCGCCTCGACTCTGTGGAGCTCGTGTTCGCCGAACGCCCGATCCAATACCGCGATCAGGCCCGCCCGCATGAACCCGCGTCCCTCATACGGCGAGATCGCGTAGTAGCCGAGGAATCCATTCTGGAAGGCGCCACGGATGATCGAGTTGATGTTGACCACGCCCGCCAGCTGGCCCGAGTCCTCACGGATTCCATAGCCGAGACGGACGTTCGGTGGCTGGCTCAGGGACTCCCGAACGTCCGCTTCTGCGGCCACCGGCGTCATCCAGGGCTCATGGAGAGCACGGCTACGGACGATGCCCTCGAAGAGCTCTGGGGCATCGTCAGGGCCGAGAAGTCCAATACGGATCACTGTTCCACCTCGCCGTGAGATAGGTAGATACGGTAGCGCAGAGCGGGCGTGGAGCCGAATTGGATGGGCTTGACGAAGGTTTCGTACAAGACCCCGCCGTTTCGCTCGATGACCTTCTGCGAGGCGATATTGGTGGGGTCGGTCGTCACCTCGACGAAGGGCATGCCGAGCGCGATGGCCTCCGGAAGAATCTGTCTGAGCGCTTCGGTCGCGTAACCCAGGCGCTGTTTCCAGGGAACGACCGCATAACCGATATGACCGAGACAGCGAGGCGGTAGCTCGGTCGTCCCGGGCTGCCATCTGAAGCTGATCGCCCCGCAGAACTCGCCGTCCCAGAGCCACCTGTGGAAACCGGGGAGCCTCGGAACGAGAGTGCCATCGGGAAGCGTGATGGGGCCGCCAAGAGCCTCACGATCTTCCTTGCGGGCGAGGAACAGGGAGGGGTCCCTCTCGATCTGGCGCAGCTCTTCTTGTGCGGCCTCGGGTCCGCCATTCAGCGCCCAGCCCCGCTGGAGCGCGGCCTTGTAGCTCGCGAGGTGTTCGATGGAAGGACGGACGAGCTTCATAGATTCGGCCA
>CAZFLI010000184.1:0-3322 GCA_964519845.1 uncultured Anaerolineaceae bacterium
CGGCCGGCGCCCGGCGCCCGCCCCTCGCCCGCCCCGCGCCCCGCGGCCGGCGGCCCGGCGCCCCGCGGCCCCCGCCCCGTGACCCTCGCCCGCCCCCGGCCCGGCGGCGCGACGCACCCGGGCTTGCTCCCAGCTGCGATCGCTCGCGGTGCGTCCTACCGAGAACGACGGCCTGATGACAATGCCGTCCGGCTGCTGAATCCGGCCCCGTGCAGATTGATAGACCTCCTTTCGGATGGCCCACCGAGCCCCCAGGCAAGTAACCTGTGCTCATGAAAGCCACCACCGGGCGATGGCCGGCGCGCCCGAAACTCGTCACGCTGGCCGTTATCCTCGCCTTTGGGCTGGCCGCCGCGCCTCCGGTGGCGGCGCCCCTGCCGGCTCTGGCCACGGCCACCGCCGCCGCCCCCTCACCCGTCGCCCCCGCGACGGCCGCAATCGCCGCCCTGCCGCCGCTCCCGGAGGACTGGCCCTCGCAGAACCTCGAGCTGGGGCTGACCGACTACCCCGGCGGCGCGGCGTCCCTGCACGCCAGCGGCGATTTCGCGTTCCGCTACCAGTACCTGGCCGGCGGCGTGAACACCGGCTCCGGCTGGGCCACCTGGAACAGCGGCGCCAAGTTCGCCGACTACTACGTGGACGAATCGATCGCGGTGGGCATGACCCCCGTCTTCCCCTACTACCAGATGCTGCAGTCCAAGCCCGGCGTGGACGCCTACTACGCCGGCACGATGGACGAGGACGAGGCGGACCTGTACAACCTCAACAACGCCGCCACGATGCAGGCCTACTGGGCCGACGTCCGGCTGCTGTTCCAGCATCTGGGCGCCTACTCGGAGACGATCGTCATCGATGTCGAGCCGGACCTGTGGGGCTACATCCAGCAGGCGGCGAGCGGGGACAACGCGGCCACCATCCCGGCCGCGGTCGCCAGCAGCGGCGACGGCGACGTGGCCGGCCTGCCCAACAACGCCGCCGGCTTCGCCCAGGCTTTCGTGCGGCTGCGCGACATGTACGCCCCCAACGTGCTGCTCGGCTACCACATGAGCGCCTGGGGCACGATGACGGACCCGATCTGGCAGAACACCCCGCTGAGCGAGATCGACGCGTTGGCCGACCGCGCCGCCGCCTTCGAGGCTTCGCTCGGCGCCGCCTTCGACCTTTCGTTCGGCGACCCGGCCGACCGCGACGCGGACTTCGACCGGATCATCAACGGCGACGGCGGCCAGAGCTGGTGGGACGCCGCCGACTACGCCCGCTGGGACCGCTGGATCGGGCGCTTCGTCCGCGACTCCGGCCTGCGCATGGTGATGTGGCAGATCCCCCTGGGCAACACCAAGATGCGGGCCATGAACAACAGCTGGGGCCACTACCAGGACAACCACGTCGAATGGTGGCTGGGCGACGGCGCCGAGGCCAACCTGCAGGCGACCGTGGACGCCGGCGTGATCGCGCTGCTCTACGGCGGCGGCGCGGACGGCACCACCTCCGCCAGCGACGCGATGGGCGACGGCACCACCAATCCGCCCGCCATCAACGGCAACACGCAGACCTCATACAGCGCCGACGACGACGGTGGCTACTTCCGTCACCAGGCCGGTCTCTACTACTCGGCCGGGGCGGTGACCCTGCCGGGCGCCGCCTACACGACCTCGGCCACGGCCGGCGCGGCGATGATCCTGCGCGGGACGAGCCAGACGATCACCACCCACATCACCGCCGCCGAGGATGCCACGGTCCTGCTGGACGTGGAGTTGATCGGCCCCACCGGCACGCTGGTGACTTCCTGGACGCACGATTCGGTCGCCCTGACGGCGGGAGTCGAGCGCACCTTCGTAGACAGCTGGCCGGCCGGCCTCTCGGCCTCGACCGGCACCTACACCGTGCGCATCGGCGTCGAACCGGCCGGCGGGGGCGATCCGCTGGCCTGGAACCCCGATGCGGCCACCTTCACCGTCCGGGCCGGCGGCACGTACGTGCCTCTGGATCCGTTTCGGCTGCTCGACACGCGCCACGGCACCGGCGGCCTCTCCGGCAAGTTCGCCTCCGGCAAGCCGCGCACCTTCGGGGTGACCGGCAGCGGCGGCGTCCCGGTCGGGGCCATCGCCGTGACCGGCAACCTGACCATCACCGGCCAGACCAGCGCCGGCTACCTGGCCCTCGGCCCGGTCGTGCCGGCCGCCCCCACCTTCTCGACCATGAACTTCCCGTCCGGCGACAACCGGGCCAACGGAGTGACCGTCGCCCTTTCGACCTTGGGCCAGCTGCAGGCGACCTTCATCGGCTCGTCGGGCGCCCAGACGCACGTCATCTTCGACATCACCGGCTACTTCGCGCCCGACTTCGGCCAGGCCGGCTACCACCCTCTGTCGCCCTACCGAGCCATGGACACCCGCCACGGCACCGGCGGCCTCTCCGGCAAGTTCGTGGCCGCCGTGCCCCGCACCTTCCCGGTCGGCGCGGCCGTGCCCTCATCGGCGGTCGCGGTCACCGGCAACCTGACGGTCACCGGCCAGTCGGAGAAGGGTTATGTCGCCCTCGCTCCGACGCTCAGCGGCACGCCGTCCTTCTCGACCCTCAACTTCCCGGCCGGGGACAACCGGGCCAACAACGTGACCGTCAAGCTCGGCCCCGACGGCACGCTGGCGGCGGTCTACATGCCGTCCTCGGGATCGTCCAGGGCCACCACGAACCTCATCTTCGACGTGACCGGCTACTACCAGCCGGGCTCCGCGGGGGCGGTCTACGTGGCCATCGACCCGCTGCGGATGGTGGACACCAGGCGCGGCCTGGGCCTGAGCGGGCCGCTGCGACACTCGGTCGTGGCCACCTTCTCGCTGGCCTCGGCCCTGCCGGCCGGAACCGTCGCCGTGAGCGGCAACGCCACGGTCACCCGTCAGACCACCCGCGGCTACGTGGTCCTGGCGCCGGCCCTGACCTGGCCGCCGACGGTCTCCACGCTCAACTTCCCGGTCAGGGACAACCGGGCCAACGGCCTGGTAGTGCCGGTGACACCGGACGGAAAGCTGAAGGTCGCCTACGCCGGCCAGACGTCGTCGTCAACGACGCACTTCATCTTCGATCTGACCGGCTACTTCATCCCCGACCCCACAGCCTGACGCCGGGGCGGCCGAACTCGCGGGCGGATCAGCTCGGCACGGGCGTGGGGGCCGGTGTCGGCGGCGGGCTCACCCACCTGACGGCGATGGGCGAGGAAGTCGCGTCACGGCCATCCGGGGCCGGAGCTGTGCAGGTAACCCACACCGTATAGTCGCCGGGTTCGGACGGACTGCCCCAGGCCAACCCGCCCCAATCAGCCAAG
>CAZFLI010000185.1:0-3260 GCA_964519845.1 uncultured Anaerolineaceae bacterium
GCGGCTTCGGCTCCGCTTTCGTCCCCAGGCCCGCCCGGCCGGCCAGCACCCCAGCGGCCGCCCCCGAGCCGGCGGCGGCCCGGATCGCTCCGACGACGAGCGCCACGTCGGCGCGTCTCGGAATGCACAGGTCCCGCAGCGGCTGGCCGGAGATCCGGCTGGCGTACCAGATCATGAGGATCGCCAGAGCGGAGTAGGACGCTACGGAACTGACCGAGGCCCCGACGATGCCGATGAGCGGAATGAGGGCTATGTTCAGCGGCACGTTGACGATCAGGGCCATAGTCGCGGCCATCGACGCGGGCCCCGGCCGGCCCCGCCCCCCGACATAGCCGGTGGCCACCTTGGCCAGGCTCAGGGCGATGACACCCGGCAGCAGGAGCAAGAAGGCGGGCAGGCAATCCCAGTACTGCGGCACGAGCAGAGGGACGCCGATGAAGGCCACGGGGATCATCAGCAGCGCGACCAGCGTCGAGACCACCAGCGTCACCCGGATAACACCCCCGAGCATCGCGCTGGCTTGCTCGTGGCTGCTGCCGGCGACCCGGGGCATGAACAGGGAGGCCACCGAATCAGGCACGAGGAACACCACCTCGGCCATCGTCACCGCCCAGCTGTACAGACCGAGGTTGAGCTTCGCCATCGCCGCGCTGGGCGCCACCGCCTGGATGATGCTGGCGTCGGCCCGATAGTTGAAGTAGCCGCTGATGCTGGACGGGTAGAGGCGCAGGCCGTAGCCGGCGAGGCTGCGGAGGCGCGCGCCGTCGCCCTTCCTGTCGCGCATCGCAAGGCGCACCACCTCGGCCGTTACCGCCGTCGCCAGGCCCAGGCTGACGACCACGCTGGTGGCGGCAGCGCCGGCCACGCCGAGGTCCAGCACGCCGACCAGCAGGACCGCCCCGGTGAGCGCCCCGATGGCCTGCAGCAGGAGGATGGCGTTGTAGATCCGAACCTCCTGGCGGCCGTACAGGATCATCCCGCCGAACGAGGCCAGCAGCCCGGAGGGGACGACGATCAGCATCACGCGGGCCAGGTTGTCGGGGGCGGCGCGCAGGATCGACTGCTCGAGGAACGGCAGGCTGAACCAGACGATGGAGACGACCGCGGCCGATATGGCGACGGTGAAGATCAGCGAAGCCCGGACCAGGCTGGCAATCGACGTGCCCCGGCCCGACTGGTACTGGACCGCGCCGGGCAACCCAAAGGTGGCCAGAGCGGCCAGCATGCCGGGCAGCGTGACCACGGCAACGTACGAGCCCCGCTCCTCCGGGCTGAGCAGGTGAGTGATGACCAGGGCGGTCAGGATCGTCACGCCCAGAATCGCGACCCGAGTGGCGAAGACGGCAGCCACCTTGTCGGCGAAACCCGGCGGCACCGCCGAGATGGGCTGCTGCACCGACTCCATGGCGTCGCCCAGCTCGGCCATCGACTCGCTCACCGCGCCCTCCTCGCAAAGGGCAAGCGCGCCGCCGCGGCGCGAGCGGCGCCGCCCGATAGAGCCAGAGCCCTTGCCAGCCCCACGGCCACGAGCGCCACGTCCTCACGCCTGGGAACACACAGGGCCGCCAGGGGCTGGCCCGAGATCCGGCCGGCGTACCAGACCATCAGGGCGGCCAGCACCGAGTAGGAGACCACCGAGCTCAGCGAAGCCCCCACGATCCCGAGCACCGGGATCAGGGCGAGGTTCAGCGGCACGTTCACCACCAGGGCGATCGTGGCCCCGATCGATGCCGGCCCGGGCCGGCCCCGGCCGCCGATGTAGCTTGTCGCGACTTTGGACATGCACAGCGCCATGACGCCGGGGAGGATGGCCAGGAAGGCCGGCAGGCAGCCGACATACCCGGGCAGGATCAGGTACACGCCGACAAACGCGGCCGGGATCAGAGCCGCGGCGACCAGGGTCGAGACGAGCAGCGTGAGCCGAGACACCCTGGCCAGCAGCGCGCTCGCCTCTTCGGCGCTGCTGCCGGCCACTCTCGGCAGGAACATCGCCGCCACGGACTCCGGCACCAGGAAGACGACTTCGGCCATCGTCACCGCCCAGCTGTAGAGGCCGAGGTTCGACTTGGCGGCGCCCTCCGTCGGCGCCAGGGCCTGGATGATGTAGTTGTCGGCCCGGTAGTTGAAGTAGCCGCTGACGCTGGCCGGGTACAGCCGCGTTCCGTAGCCGACCAGGCCCCGTATCGAAGCCGGCCCGCCCCGCCTGTCACGAGCCCGCAGCCGCAGCAGCGCCATCGATATGGCAACGACCGTCAGCAGGCTGACGCAGATGCTGTTGGCCACCGCACCGTCCACGCTCAGGTCCAGCAGCCCGACCAGCACGACCGCCCCGATGAGCATACCGATCGCCTGTGCCAGCAGGATGGCGTTGTAGGCCTTGACCTCCTGCCGGCCGTAGAGAAGCGTTCCGCCGAAGGAGGTCAGCATGCCGGCCGGGATGACGATCAGGATCCAGCGCGCCAGGTGATCCGGAGCGGCCTGCAGGATGCTCTGCTCGAGGAGCGGGAGGCTGAACCAGATGAGGGTCACCAGGACGGTCGCGACGGCAGCCGTGAACAGGAGCGACGCCCGGATCAGGCTGTCCACCGAAGAGCCGCGGCCGGCGTAGTAGTTGACGGCGCCGGGCAGTCCCAGCATCGCCATCGCCGACAGCATGCCGGGCAGAGTGACCACGGCCACGTAGGCGCCGCGTTCCTCAGTCGTCCCGAGCAGGCGGGTTATGACCAGCGAGGTCAGCATCGTCAGGCCCAGGATCACCACCCTCGTGGCGAAGATGGCCGAGACCTTGCCGGCGAAGCCCGCCCCTGCCGCACGACCCGGCTGGGGCGGCTGGATCTGCTCTTCAAGCTCGCTCATCGATTCGCTCATCGATCTGGTCTCTCGCCTGCCGCCAGACCGAGAGCACGCAGGACGGTCGAGCCTCGCGCTTCCCACGTCTCGGATTCCGAGCAGGAGAAGGCCCGCGCGTTGGCCGCCAGCCTGCCGGCCAGAGTCCGATCGGAGAGCAGGCGGAGCAGCCCCTCGGCCAGCCCCTCAGGCGTGTCCGCCGTGGTGATGCCCGCCTGGGAGGCGGCCAGGATGGCGGCCGTCTCCGCGGCGGCGGTAGCCACCACCGGCTTGCCCAGGCTCAAGTAGTCCCACAACTTCACCGGCACCGCCAGATCCGAGTAGTCGTTGATGGGTCGCGGGATGACGCACAGGCGGGCCTCCCGCAGCGGCTCGGCCAGATCCTCGCGCCGGGCGTGCCGGAACTCTACGAA
>CAZFLI010000186.1:0-1954 GCA_964519845.1 uncultured Anaerolineaceae bacterium
GGCCGGCGAGACGGGCTGGGGCACGGAGGCGCCGCGCGGCATCTGCTGGCACCACTACGACGTGGAGGCGGACGGCAAGATCGCCGCCGCCCAGATCATCGCCCCCACCGGCCAGAACCAGGGCATGATCGAGGCGGACCTCAGCGCCTTCGCGCCGCAGGTCCTTGCGCTCCCCCACGCCGAGGCCACGATCCGCCTGGAGCAGCTGATCCGCGCCTACGACCCCTGCATCAGCTGCGCCACTCACTTCCTGCGGCTGGAGATCGAGCGCGACTGACCCCGCCGGGCCGGTGATGCGATGATCGGGTAGCCTTGCGGTCCCATGATCGAGTTGCTCTTCAAGATCGCCGTGCCCGTGGCGATGATCGGCTTTGTGACGCTGATCGGCCATCGCTACGGCCCGGCTGCGGCCGGGGTGCTCAGCGCAGTGCCCGTCAAGGGCGGCCCGATCCTGATCTTCCTGGCCCTCGAGCAGGGTCCGCAGTTCGCCGCTTCGTCGGCTGCGGCTTCGCTCGGGGGGGCCGGAGGCTGCGGCATCTTCTGTCTGGTCTACGCGCTGGTCTGCCGCCGGGTCGGCTGGCCTGTCGCGGCAGCGGCCGCATACGGCGCCTTCGCCGTGGTCTGGGCGGTCATGCTGCCGGTGTCCGCCTGGGGCCTGGGCGTAGCCTTCGCGGCGACGGCCGGAATCCTGATCGTGTCGCGCAGACTGCTGCCGAAGCCGCCGGTCATGGCGAGGCGCAGGGCCACGGCCCTGACCGACCTGCCGGCGCGGATGATCGCCGGCGCCGGGATGGTCGTCTTCGTCACCACCGTCGGCCCGCACTTCGGAGCCACGATCAGCGGCATGCTTACCACGATCCCCACCGTGGCAGCCGTGATGGCCGTCTTCACCCATGCCCAGGAAGGCCCCGACAGGACAATCGGCGTCATGCGCGGCTTGACCCACGGCCTGCTCGGGTTCGCCTCGTTCCTGACCGTGCTCGCCGCCACGCTCGTTCCGCTGGGCATCGGCCCGGCCCTCGCGCTGGGGTTGTCGGTCGTGCTGGTCGTCCAGCTGGTCGAGTTGCGGGCCGCGGTCCGCAGCCACGCGGCTCCCGACGAGGAGATTCTGCCGGCCGGCCTGGAAGCGGCCGAGTAGGAACCTACGACCCGAGCTGATACTCGAGCCGCATCTTGCCGTCGTCGCCCAGCAGGGCGACCGCCACCTGCCGCTCGCGGAGGTAGGTTCCCAGTTCGCCCTCGTCCGCTCGGAAGCCGTCCAGGGCCGATCGAGCCTGCGTGTCCAGGGCGGCGGGAACGAGGAAGGTTAGCCGGATCTGGTTCCCGCTCGACCCGCGCCGCAGGCACCAGCTCAGGACCTGGATCTTGACCTGCCGCAGCTGCTCCTCCAGGTCCTCGTCGCCGGCAGCGGCGATCGTCAGCCCGAGGGCGTAGGTCTTCTTGAACGCTCCGGCCTTGGTGGCGAATTCGGCCGCGGTGACGCTGCCCGTCGCGGGGGCGTCGGCGGCCTCCACGGGTGCGGGCTCGGGCTCGGGTGCCGGCTCGGGCTTGGTGGCCTCCGCGGGTGCGGGCTCCGGCTCGGGCTTGGCGACCTCCACGGGCGCCGGCTCGGGCTCGGGCGCCGGCTCGGGTTTGGCGGCCTCCGCGGGTGCGGGCTCCGGCTCGGGCGCCGGCTCGGGCTCGGGCTCGGGCGCCGGCTCGGGCTCGGGCGCCGGCTCGGGCTTGGGCTCGGGGGCCTCCACGGGTGCGGCATCGGGCTTGGGAGCCTCCGCAGGCTCCGCCTCTTCCGCGGGCTTCGCCTCTTCGGCAGCCTTCGCCTCTTCGGCAGCCTTCGCCTCTTCGGCCAGGCGGGCTTCCTCGGCCAGTCGAAGCTCTTCGATCCGCGCCTCCTCGGCTTCCTCGGCCAGGCGGGCTTCTTCGGCCAGGCGGGCTTCTTCGGCCAGGCGGGCTTCTT
>CAZFLI010000186.1:2054-3246 GCA_964519845.1 uncultured Anaerolineaceae bacterium
GGCCAGGCGGGCTTCTTCGGCCAGGCGGGCTTCTTCGGCCAGGCGGGCTTCTTCGACGATTGCCGCGACCTCGCTGGCCACCTCGGCGATCGTCTGGTCGTAGAGGGCGCGAACGTCCACCTCACCGCCGGCGCGGACCTTCTCCAGGATCATCGCCATCGGGAACAGCAGCGCCGTGTCGCCGGTGGGGGCGACGACCGTGAGCGCCGGGTCGAACCCATTCTCCCCCTCCACGATGACCCAGTTCCAGCCCTGCGTCCGGAAGAAGATCTCGCCCAGGAGCAGGCCCAGATCCATCAGCACCCGGTCGTCGCTCGAGGTCAGCCGCGGGTCGGCCAGCATCCGCTGCAGGTATTCGAGGTCTGCCTCGGAACCCTCCAGCTCCGCGCCGTACCAGTCCATCGCCCGCAGGGCGATCTTGTCCAGCGTGTCGCGGATTACCCGAGCCATGAACGGGTCGAGTTCGATGACGTTCATCGGCTAGCCCTCACCTCCTGGGCGCCAGCGTGCGACGGCCTCCGACACATGGGCTTCGGCGCTCTCGATGTGGAACCTGCCCGACGGTTTGCCGTTGACGCGATCGGGAACGTAGTGCCGGCCGGGCGAGATCGGACCCGCGTCGCCCCTGGCGCGGACGAGTCGATCGGACTCGCACAGCGCGCCTGGGGTCACGAGCAGGTCGCAGAGCAGTTCCTCCAGGTCCGCCGCCAAAACAAACGATTCGAGCGTCTCCGGCAGGAACAGCTCCGGCAGCGCCACCTTGTTCTCCCACCGGAAGCCGAGCTGGTCACCGAAGGCAGTTTGGGCGAAGTAGAAGGGACCTCCTTTGCGGGGCTCCGCGTACAGCGACCGCCACGGCGCAAGGGTGTTCCAGCGCACCAACTGGGGATCCGGCATCAGCGCCGCTTCGTCGCCGAAGACGTATAGCTCGCCATCGCCGAAGAGGCCGGCGCCGACTCTGAGCCAGAAGAACTGCAGCGCGCCGGGCACGTCGATCCCGAAGTTCTCCTCCACCTTCTCGGCCACGGACACGCCGTCGAGCGGACGCGTCAAACCCTTGACGGGCGGGTACGCCTCCAGAAAGGACCGGAATGTGAGATCGCGCTTCATCAAACCCTCGTGGGGCAGCCAGCCGGCTCAGCGATTCTCGCCTCCACGCGGGACGGCGCGGAACCGCCGAAGGGTACTACGT
>CAZFLI010000187.1:0-3212 GCA_964519845.1 uncultured Anaerolineaceae bacterium
ACGCTTCGATTCCTCGTCGGTCTTCGCCGTCGTCACGATGCTGATCTCCAGCCCGCGGAGACGGTCCACCTTGTCGTAGTCGATCTCCGGGAATGCGAGTTGCTCCCGGAGCCCCAGCGAGTAGTTGCCGCGCCCGTCGAAGGACTTCGAAGGGACGCCGTGGAAGTCGCGGATGCGGGGCAGAGCGAGGCGGGTCAACCTCTCCAGGAAGTCCCACATCTTCTCGCCGCGCAGCGTGACCCGGGCGCCGATCGTGTTGCCCGTCCGCAGGCGGAACTGGGCGATCGATCGCTTGGCCCTGGTCGTGACCGGCTTCTGGCCGGTGATGGCGGCGAGGTCCCCCACCGCGGCGTCGAGTGCCTTGGGGTTCTGCAGCGCCTCGCCCAGGCCGATGTTGACCACGATCTTGGACAGGCGAGGGATCTGCATCCGGTTGCTGTATTCGAACTGCTTCTGGAGGGCCGGCACGGCCTCGTCCAGGTAGCGCTGGCGAAGGCCGCCGCTCATACGGTCACCTCCAGCTGCTCGCGGCAGCGGCCGCAGACGCGGGCGCTCTTGCCGGTGCTCAAGGTGGCGTGCTTGACGCGCGTCACCTGGTCGCAGTGTGGACAGACGATCATCACGTTGCTGTAGGCAATGGGCATCGGCTTGTCCACGATGCCGCCCTGCTGGATCTTGGGTGCGCGATCGGCGCCCATCGACTGGCTGGGCTTGGTGTGGCGCTTGGCGATGTTCACGCCGGAGATGACCACCGAAACGGGGTGCGGCGAGACCTTGCGGAACATCGTCCGGCCGACCTTGCGGCCGACGGGGTTGCGCAGGACACGCTCCACCTTGCCGCGCTTGCCGGCGTCCTTGCCGTGCAACACGACGACCGTGTCGCCGGTGCGGATCTCGGGCGCCTTGTTGGAGGGAGCGCCCTTCGACACTGCCATCACAGCACCTCCGGAGCGAGCGAGACGATCTTCATGTAGTTGCGATCGCGCAGCTCGCGGGCCACGGGGCCGAAGATGCGGGTTCCGCGCGGATTGCCCTGGGGCGTGATCAGCACGGCCGCGTTCTCGTCGAAGCGGATGTAGCTACCGTCCGGGCGGCCGTACTCCTTGGCTGTGCGCACGATCACCGCCCGCACGACATCGCCCTTCTTGACGGCGGCGTTCGGGATGGCCTGCTTGACGCTGGCGATGATCACGTCGCCGACGCCGGCCGTGGTCTTGCGCGAGCGGCCCATGACCCGGATGCACTGGATGGTGCGCGCGCCGGTGTTGTCGGCAACGCGAACCCGGCTGTACTGCTGGATCATTCGGCGGCCTCGCCTTCGGCCGCCTGCTCGACCGCCTCATCGGCGTGAGCGTGGCGCCCCGGGTGGGCGGCGCCGTGGATGGCCTGGTCCAGGCCCTCGTCGTCGTCCACGGGCACGGGGTTTGCGCCCTCGCCCGCTCGCGAGACGACGCTGACCAGCCGCCACCGCTTGGTGGCGGAGAGCGGACGCGACTCCTCGATCAGGACGGTGTCGCCCACGCGAGCCTCGTTGTCCTCGTCGTGGGCTTTGAACTTGGTCGTCAAGCGGATGACCCGCTTGTACAAGGGGTGCCTGGTCAGCCGCTCGACAGAGACGACGATGGTCTTGTCCATCTTGTCGCTGACGACGCGGCCGACCTTGGTCTTCCGCTTGCCCTGCACTGCTGCTCCTGTCATCGCGTGATCTCCTGCTCCGTCCGGGAGCGCTCGTCACTGCGCTCGCGCTGCACGGTCAGGATCCGCGCGATCGTCCGTCTGGCTTGGGGGATGGTGCTGTAGTCCTTCAGTTGCCGGGTCGTGAGGGCGAAACGAGCCTGCCACAAGGCCTGCTTGGCCTGCAGCAGTTGCTCGTCCAGCTCTCCGTCAGAGAGGCCCCGAACCTTCTCAATGTCCATCTGTCAGGCCTTCCTTGACGATGACTCGTGTCGCGACCGGAAGCTTGTGCGAGGCCAGGCGCATGGCCTCGACGGCCTCCGCCTTCTCCACGCCCGCCATCTCGAAGAGGATCCGGCCGGGCTTGACCACGGCCACCCAGTGGTCCGGGGCGCCCTTGCCGGAGCCCATTCGGGTTTCGGCCGGCTTCTTGGTGGCCGGCTTGTCCGGGAAGACGCGGATCCAGATCTTGCCGCCGCGCTTGACCGAGCGGGTCATGGCGCGTCGGGCGGCTTCGATCTGGCGGCTGGTGATCCAGGCCGGTTCCATCGTAGCCAGGCCGAACTCACCGAAGGCGACCGTCGTGCCGCCCTTGGCCGGTCCGGACATTCGGCCGCGCTGGACCTTGCGATGCTTGACTCGACGGGGCATCAGCATGGCTACACCCCCTGCCCGATCACGGTCGGAGCGGCCACCGGCTCACGCCGGGGCTTCTCGGCCGCGACTTCGCCGCGGTAGATCCAGACCTTGACGCCGATCCGACCGTAGGTCGTGAGGGCGTGGACCTGGGCGTAGCTGATGTCGGCGCGGAGCGTGCCGAGCGGGATCCGGCCTTCCTTGTCCCATTCGCGGCGGGCCATCTCCGAGCCGCCGAGGCGGCCGGCAACGGCGATCTTCACGCCCTTGGCGCCGGCCTTCATCGTTCGCTGCACGGCCTGCTTCATGGCCTTCTTGAAGGCGATTCGGCGAGCCAGCTGCTGGCTGATGTTGGCAGCCACCAGGTAGGCGTCGAGCTCCGGCTGACGGATCTCCTTGACCTCGAGCTTGACCTTGCGCTTGGTCAGCGCGCCGACCTGCTGGCGCAGGGTCTCGACGTTGGCGCCGCCCTTGCCGATGACGATGCCCGGCTTGGCGGTGTGGATCGTGACCGTAACGTGGTTGATGCCGCGCTCGATCTCGACGCCGCTGACGCTGGCGTTGGCCAGGCGCTTGGCGACCAGATCCCGAATGGCGATGTCTTCGCGCAGGAGAGCGGCATAGTCCTTGTCGGCGTACCACTTCGCCGTCCAGGTGCGCGAGACACCCAGCCGGAAGCCGTACGGGTGAACCTTGTGACCCATCTAGGCCTCCCGGTCTTCGACGACGATGGTGATGTGGGTCATGGGCTTGTGGATATGGAATGCCGCTCCACGCGCCCGAGGCCGCCAGCGCTTGATAGTCGGGCCTTCGTTGGCCTGAGCATCGGCCACGAACAAGTCCTCGGCGGACAGGTTGTGGTTGTTCTCGGCGTTGGCGGTTGCGCTCTTGAGGACGAGCGC
>CAZFLI010000188.1:0-3129 GCA_964519845.1 uncultured Anaerolineaceae bacterium
CCGGCGGCGTGCAGGTGCAGGCAGCGGGAGACGCGAGTGAACGGGATCCATCGCATCGCATTCGCCGTCGCCGGTCTGGCGACCATCACCGGGGTGGGCGGCGTCTTCGCGGCCCAGGGATACCTGGAAGCGCAGGCCCAAGCGCAGGCGGCCGAATCGGCACGAGCCTCCGCGCTGGCTGCCGCGGAGATCGCCGCGTGGACGCCGCCGCCGCTGACCCCGGAGATCGTCTATGTCGAGCCGGTCCCCACGCCCCAGATCATCAACGTCGTTCAGACGGCCGAGCCTTCCGCGGCCCCGCCCATCGTACGCGTCACCGTGCCGGCCGCCGGAGACGAGCACGAGGACGAGCACGAGCACGAGGACGACGACTGATGGCCGGCCACGCTCCAACCACCCAGACTCCCAGGAAGCGCCCTGATCCGCGCCCCATGCGCCTGGTCATTGGGGCCGGCGGCTTGGCGGCCGTTTCCGCCGTCGCGGCGGCCATCGTCGCGCAGCCGCAGCCCTACGCCGGTCCGGAGATCGTGACCGACCCCGCCGTGATGGTGCCGGCCACCCCTGTCATCGCGCAGCGCCCCGTTCAGTACGTCCAGTTGGAGCCGGGCCAGACGGCCCCGCCCGGTGCCCGGGTCATTGCGGCCGACGTTCCGACCCCCGTCACCGTGGTTACGGTCGTCTCGGCGCCGGTCAAGCGGACCGTCATCGTCACGACTGCCCAATCCGGAACCGGCAAGTGAGCCCGGCGGCCGCGGCGCCGACTCTGCCGGCCGCGGCGCCGACTCTGCCGGCCACGCCATTCAGCCGCTATGCCCGATCCATGGGCGGGCGGCTGGCCATCCACCTCGACGTGGAAGGGTCCTCGCAACCCGAGAGGGCCGAGGGCTCGGCCGCCGCCGCGATTGCCCGCATCGACCGCTGGGCGGCCCGCCTGACACGCCACTCACCCTCCTCGGAGCTGTCGGCCCTCAACTCGGACCCGCGTGGCGAGGTGGCGGTGCGCCCGACCCTGGCCGCCGCACTTCGAGCCGGCCGAGCGGCATCCGCCCAGGGCGAAGGGCTGGTGGACATCACGCTCCTGGACGCCCGCCTGGCGGCCGAAGGATTGTCCCTCGGGCAGGACGCCGGCCCGGCCGTGTCCCCCGGCCATGACTGGCGCCTCGCTCCCGGGCCCCGGGGGTCGGCCCTCGTCCGCCGGCGGCCCGGCCTCCATTTCGACCTGGGCGGCACCGGCAAAGGCTGGATCGCCGACCGTGCCCTGGGCCTGCTGGCGCAGTGGCCCGGCGCGGTCGTGGACGCCGACGGCGACCTGGCGATCCGCTGCGCCCCCGGACGGAGCTGGGAAGTGGCGGTGACCGATCCGCGTACAAGGGACGCTCAGCTGGCGGTGCTGCGTCTGGCGGCGCCGGCCGCCTATCCGGGCCGCTGGGGAGTGGCTACGTCCGGTGTCTCCGTCCACCGCTGGACCGTGGCCGGCCGCCCCCGCCACCACCTCATCGATCCGCGGACCGGCCTGCCGGCCGTCACGGACGTCGTCCAGGCGACCGTCGTGGCCGGCACCGCGCTCCGCGCCGAGGCTCTGGCCAAGGCCGCCGTCATCGCCGGCAGCGCAGCGGGCCTGGCGCTGCTCGAGCGCGCCCGCGTCTTCGGGGCGATCGTCCTGACCGAGCGCGGCGAGATTCTCGCACTGCCGCAAACGCTGTCTCTGCTGGAGGGCTAGGGCCATGCCGCGCTTCATCCGCATCGCACTCTACGCAGCCGCCGCCGTCGTACTCGGCGCCGCCATCGGCGCCACCGCTCCCACCGCCCTTCGCCGCCTCGGGGCCGTGGCCGCGCTGCAGCCTGGCATGCTGGCCTGGTACTCGGTCCGCGCCCTGGGCTTCCTGGCCTACCTCACGGTGGCCGGTTCCGTCGTCTACGGGCTGCTGCTCACGACCCGGATCCTCGACGCGATAGCGCACCGGCCGGTCAGCTTCACCCTGCACAAAGAGCTGTCGCTGGCCGGGCTTCTGATCGGCGTCCTGCACGCGATCATCCTGACCGCCGATCGCAGCTTCGACTTCACGCCTCGGGCCATCCTGGTCCCGTTCGCCTCGCCCTACGCCCCGCTCTGGGTGGGTTTGGGCCAGCTGACCATGTACGGCCTGGCCCTGGTGACGGCCAGCTTCTACGTCCGCCGCCGGATCGGGCAGCGAACCTGGCGGCTCGTGCATTACCTGACGTTCCTGCTGTTCATCGGCGCCACGGCCCACGGCGTCCTGGCCGGCAGCGACAGCGGCGCCCGCTGGGCCGGCGCCATCTACCTGTCCGCCGGCGCCACAGTCTTCTTCCTGCTCGTCTACCGCATCGTCCTTTCCATCTCCGCTCGCCTGCCGTCCCCCACCCGTCCGAATCGGGTCGCCCCTCCGGCTCGGCCTGTCTGAGCGCCCTCCCAGGCCGTAGAATCAGGAGGCGGCCCCGGCGCGATGGAGCCGCTGCGCGGAGGGAATGCATATGGCGGCGTGGGACGACCAGCCAACGATCAACCCTTTCGGCCCTCTAGGAGAGGGACCCGAGAAGCTGGAGGTGATCGAACTCGTCGGTCCCCACCTGCGCGTCTCCGGGACCGTGTCTCTGCTTCGCTTCACCCGGCTGTCCGACCTGGTCAATCACAACCGAGGCTTCCTCCGTCTGACCGATGCCGAGCTGCTTCGGCGTAACGGCGACCCAACGGGGTTGATGGTCGAGGAGTTGATGGTCAATCAGGACGGCGTCACGTTCATCGCCCAGAAGGCCGAGCACGTATCCTCGGAGGCCACCGGCCTGCCGGGCGGAATGGACAGACCGCTGATGGAACGGGTGCCGCGCAGGCTGGCGATCTTCACCGAGGGCCACACCATCACCGGAACCGTGTTCCTGTTCGGCGAGACCGACATCGCGACTTTCGTGGACTCCCCGGATCCCCGCTTCGTCCCCATGACCGAGGCCAGCGCCCGCTCGCTGGCCGATCGGCGCGTGATCAGCCACTTCGGCCTGGTCCTGGTCAACCGCACCTCGATCACCGCCGCCTCGCTCCTCGAGAAGTCCGGCGGCGTCGAGGAGACCGGCTTCGAGATGGAGTAGGCGAAACGGTTCGCGCGCCTTCGGCGC
>CAZFLI010000189.1:0-3104 GCA_964519845.1 uncultured Anaerolineaceae bacterium
GATCAGGATGATGTCGGCCTCGTAGTTGATGGCCGACGAGCCGCGCAGGTGGTGGTTGCGCAGCCGCTGCGCCTTGAGGCCTTCCTTGTCCGCGGCAACGATGGAGATCATCGCCACCTGCTCGGTGAGGGCGATGTCCTTGAGTCCGTTGACCACATATGTGACCTTCTCGGACTCCGTCGGCGGCTCGGGGTAGACAGGGACCTTCTGCAGGTAGTCGACGACCACGAACAGCCGCCGGTCGCCGGAGAGCACCCGGTGCTCCTGCACGAGCTTGCGTATGTTCTCGACCGTGCTGGCCGTCTGCGAGCCGCGCATCAGGTACAGGCTCTGGCCGTAGCGAGCGATGCGGTCGAGGCTGGGCCGAAGCTTCTGATTGCCGGTCAGGCCGGAGCCGCCCTGGCCTTCAGCCATCATTGCGGCCAGAATCTCCTTGCGCACGTCCACGATCTTGATCGCCCCGGTCTTCTGCGGCAGGTGCGCCAGCAGCGATTCCATGGCGATCATGCGATTGAGCAGGTACTGCTCCTCGTGCTCGAAACAGATGTACAGGACGTTGGCCTGGCCGCTCGAGGCGACGTTGCGGGCCATCTGGAGCGCCATCGTCGTCTTGCCGGTGCCCTGGGCTCCACCGATCAGCAGCAGCTCGCCCGGGCGCAGGCCCTCGCCGATCGTCTTGTCGAGCATGCCGAAGCCCAGCGGGAGCGGCTGGTATTCGCCGAAGCGGCCGGTGGACAGGTTGTCGTTGAGATCGACCATCACGTCCAGGGCAGACCGGGGAACCATGCTGCCGTTGTCCGTGTCGAGGCGCCAGGCGCGCTTCCCGGAGACGGGTTGGGAGTCGGACGGACGAGTGGGAGTGGTCACCAGTGCCTCCAGCCTTCGGCCAGTCGAGGTTCGAGCAGGGGAATCCTAGCAGCCCGACGGGGGCTATTCCAGGCACCCATTCGGGTCAGAGACGGCCCGCCTCCAGGTCGGCCAGATCATCCCAATAGCGGGCGATGGTCCGAATGCCGGTCTCGAAGTTGGACATCCACATCCACTCGTTGGGGGCGTGGAAGTTGCCGTCCGCGGGCGCGAATCCGAGGAGGACCACGGGCAGGCCCAGGATCTTCTCGAAGCTTGCGCAGACCGGGACCGAGCCACCTTCGCGAATGTAGAGCGGCGAGACGCCGAACGTGGACGCGATCGCCCGGGCGGCCGCCTGCGTGGCCGGGTGGTCGATCGGCGTCAGGCTCGGGCTGCCGTCGCCCAGGCGCTGGATCGAGCAGCGCACCGTGTCCGGAGCCAGCCGGGCGATGTGGGCCGACACCAGCTCGTAGATGGCATCCGGGTCCTGGTTGGCCACCAGCCGGCAGCTGATCTTGGCATGCGCGTGGGCCGGGATGATCGTCTTGGGGCCCTCGCCTTCGAAGCCGCCCCAGATGCCGTTGACATCGAGGGTGGGCCGCGCTCCGAGGCGCTCCAGAGTCGTGTAGCCGGGCTCGCCGTGGAGGGCCGGCACGCCGATGCCGTCGCGGTAGGCCTCCTCGTCGAACGGCAGCTCGGCCAGCGAGCGGCGGTCCAGATCGGTCAGAGGCGCGACGTCGTCGTAGAAACCCGGCACCTTCACCACGCCGTCGGGCCCCTTGAGAGCGGCCACGATCTGGCACAGGGCGTTGATGGGGTTGTCGACCGCACCGCCGTAGACGCCCGAATGCAGGTCTACCTTGCTGGCCGTCACGTCCAGCTGGATGTACATGATCCCGCGCAAGGCCACGGTGATCGCGGGCAGGTTTCCCTCGAAGAAGCTCGTGTCGGAGATGACGGCGAAGTCGGCCCTCAGCCGATCGCGGTTGGCCTCCAGCCAGGCATCGAGATGGAGCGAGCTGGCCTCTTCCTCGCCCTCGACGACCAGCTTGAGATTCACCGGCAGCGTCCGGCGAACGGCCAGCAGCGCCTCCAGGGCGCGGGTATGCATCGCCACGTGGCACTTGCAGTCGGAGGCCCCGCGGGCCAGCATCCGGCCGTCGCGCACGACGGGTTCGAACGGTGGCGCATCCCAGAGCTCGATCGGGTCGGCCGGCTGCACGTCGTAGTGCGCGTACACGAGCACCGTGGGCCTGCCCTCAGCGTGAAGCCAGTCGGCGTAGACGACCGGGTGGCCGCCGGTCTCACAGACGTCGACATGCTCCATTCCGGACGCTCGCAGATCGTCCGCCACGAAAGCGGCCGCGGCCCGGCAATCGGCGGCATGCTCGGGGAGGCCGGAGATGCTCGGGATGCGCAGCAGAGCCACGTACTTCTCCAGGCGACGGGCCTTCGTCTCCTCGAGGTAACTCTCCAGCTCGGCGTCGACGATCACCTCGTGGGTGGGTGCTCCGGCCATCCATGCTCTCCTGCTGCGGCTGCTGCCCCTGCAGGCCATTCTAGCCCCGGCCCTGCGCGCCCCGATTCGAAACCGGCGGCCCTTCGGCCGCCGGTCGCTTCTTCCGATTTGGAGCCCGATCTCAGGACGGGCTGGGCTTGGGGCTTGGCTTGGGCCGGGGCGTCGCGCTCGGGTTGGCGCCCCTCTTGACGGGCGCGCCGACCGGGTCCACGGCGCTGATGCCGTGCCGGTTGAGCTTGGGCGGGAGGTCGGCGAACAGCTTGTCGAGCTCCCCGGATTCGACGGTCTCCTCGGCGATCAACTTGTCGGCCAGGGCCATCAGCCGGGCGCGATGCTCGGTCAGCACGGCCGTGGCCCGTTTGTAGCCGGACTCGATGATAGTCCGCGTCTCCTCGTCGATCAGCCTGGCCACATCGTCGGAGTAGTTGCGCTGCTCGCCGATCTCGCGGCCCAGGAAGACCAACTCGTCACGCTTGCCGAAGGCCAAAGGCCCGAGCTTGTCGCTCATGCCCCACTCGGTAACCATCCGCCGGGCAAGATCCGTGGCTTTCTCGATGTCATTGCTGGCACCGGTCGTGGTGTCGCCGAAGATCAGCCGCTCGGCGGCATTGCCGCCCAGCAGGCCCGCGATCTTGTCCTCGAACTCCGTCTTCGACTGGAGGTAGCGGTCCTCCACGGGTAGGGCCATGGTGTAGCCGAGAGCCATGCCGCGGCTGATGATCGTCACCTTCTGGAC
>CAZFLI010000190.1:0-3053 GCA_964519845.1 uncultured Anaerolineaceae bacterium
CCCCGTACAGGGCGGCCTTGGTCGCGGGTCCCACGGAGCCGTCCACGACGAGGCCGTTGGACGACTGGTAACTCCGAACGGCGGCCAGGGTCGCCGCGCCGAAGATGCCGTCGACTACCAGCCCGGCGCCATAGCCGTTGAGGAGGATCTGAAGCTCAGTGACGCAACCGCTCTTCTGGCCCTTCACGATGGCATATGGGCAGGAAGCTGAGAGCAGGTATATCGGGGCCGGAGCGCCGACCACCGGTGGAGCGGTCGGGGTGGGGACCACCGGTGGAGCGGTCGGGGTGGGGGATGCCGGTGGAGCTGTCGGGGTCGGGACCGCCGGTGGAGCTGTCGGGGTGGGGGATGCCCCGTACAGGGCGGCCTTGGTCGCGGGTCCCACGGAGCCGTCCACGACGAGGCCCTTGGAGGACTGGAAGCTGCGAACGGCGGCCAGCGTCGCCGCACCGAAGATACCGTCGACTACCAGCCCAGCGCCGTAGCCGTTGAGCAGCCTCTGCAGCTCAGTGACGCAGCCGCTCCGCTGACCCTGCACGATGGCGTAGGGGCAGGAAGAGGAGTTCAGGTTGATCGGGGCCGGAGCGAGCCCGACGTACAACGCGGTCTTGGTCGCGGGTCCCACGGAGCCGTCAACGACAAGGCCCTTGGAGGCCTGGAAGCTCCGCACGGCGGCCAGAGTCGCCGGACCGAAGATACCGTCGACGACCAGTCTGGCGCCGTAGCCGTTGAGCAGGGTCTGCAACTCAGTGACGCAGCCGCTCTTCTGGCCCTGGACGATGGCGTACGGGCAGGAGGAGGAGAGAAGGTATATCGGGGCCGGGGCGCCGGCCATCGCTTGGGGCATCGACGCGCCACTCGGCGCGGTAGTCGCCGTCGCCTGGCCGGCGATGAGCAGCGAGCAAATGAGCGCAACTGCGCCCGCGACTCGCAAATGCCTGCTCGGCATCTGCGGCCTGTTGCCTGCGACCTGCTGAGGCGAAGCCCGGTAGGGGATCCCGCTCCGAATCGGCGTCACTTGCCACCCTCCTGCCGTTATTGGCGCTCATATCACCCGGACGCTATCAGTCGCGGATACTACACGACGGGGTGGCCCCGCGAGTGGTACATCCGTTGTGGGGCTGCCTGCTCCTGGCGCCATTCGCACGGCTGTTCACTCGTCCACGGGGCGTTGGCCTGGACGCCGCGCGGCCTGTGTACGAGAGTGGAGATCGTCGTCGAATCCCCTTCCGACTTCCCAAAACCGTGGATAAGCCGCTAGGCGGCCCAGTCCGCGGGCGCTAGATTCTGTGTTGCCCGGAGGGGCCACGGAAACCGAACGAATCGACCGATTCTCGGATCGGCCCGAACGATGCGGAGCCGCGGTTCCTCCGGGCGTTCCATGCCGACCACTCTCTTGCGGCCCGCCGCGCTGTCCCCGCCGGCGGGCCGCATGCCGTTCTCCGGGGCTTCAGAGCGTTGCCGGTATCTCGTCGCGAGTTGGGTCGCCGGCCCGATAGAGGACCGGCGCCAGGCTGATCACGGCCACGAGGAAGGGTAGTCCCGCTCCGATGGCAAGCGGCGCGGCGATCGGAGATCTCAGCACGGCAGCGGCCGCGCCGGCGATGGAGAGCGTTCCGGACAGCGCAAACATCACGCCTGCCCAGCGGGCCAGCCTGCCTCTCGACCAGAGAGTAACCGCGGCCGCGATCGTCCCAAACCCCAGGATCGCGTAGCCGAGCAGATCGAGAGCCGACGCCAGGGACGTGTTCGCTCCGAAGTCGAAGAGCTGGTAGGCGGCGACCGCCGCGGCCGGGTCCTGCCGGTACGCGTCGGCCAGACCCCGTGCCACCGTCAACTCCGACCAGTAGGCGAGCGTGGACAGGGGTGCGTACATCAGGCCGAAGGTCGCGGTCAGCGACGCGGCGACCGGGTGCCTGCGCCACGAAATCGCGGCCAGGGCGATCCAAATCGGGACAAACACCAGCCCCAGCGGCAGGACGACGACGAACGCCAGGCTCCCCTCAACGTCGTTATCTGCCAGCTTCTGCAGATGCTCGGCCGCGCTCCCCTCGGAGAAGCCCGGCAGGGCAGTGAGGGTCGACACCCAGAGGAGCGTGAGCCCGGCGCCGACCACGCTGGCGACTGCCCCGGCTCGCGACAGGCGGGCGACGACGAAGGACTCGGTCGATCCCGGAGGCGCTTCAGACATGAACAGGCTCCTCATCTGCGCCGGTGTGCTTCCAATCTCGGCCGACATCGCTAGCGGACGGCCGTCCGATTTATAGGCGGGGAAGGGGCACTTGTCAAGCGGACATCCGTTTTCTATAGTAGTGGCATGCCAAGGGTGTCCCAGGAGCACCTCGACGCCAGGCGCCGCCAGATCGTGGAAGCGGCGCTGCGCTGCTTTGCCCGCAACGGGATCCACCCCACGTCGATGCACGACATCTTCCGCGAGGCGGGGCTCAGCGCCGGCGCCGTGTACCGATACTTTCCAAGCAAGGACTTGCTCGTCGCGGCGGTCGTAGACCAGGTCCTGGGAATGAGCCAGTCGGCCGTCGAAGCCGAGCACGGCCCACAGGAGGGCACCGACGCCTTACTGGACAGCCTGCTCGGTGTCTTCTCCGGACCGGGACCGGGCGACGAAGATGTCCGCTACGGCCTGGCGCTCCAGATATGGGCGGAGGCCATTCGCAGCCCCCAGGTAGGGGCCGCACTGCGCGCAAACACCGACGGCCTGCGCGAAACCATCGCCGCCCAGATCGCGAGCGCCCAGAACAGCGGCGAGCTCAGCGCCGACTTCGATCCGCCGGCTCTTGCACGGGCGCTCACGGCTCTCTTCGAGGGCTACGCGCTCCAGCGCGCGCTCGACCCGACGATCGACACGGGCGCATACCGACGCACAGTCCGCGCACTGCTCGAGAACGGCCTCGCGCCGCCCTAACAGGCCCCGGTTTGACCATCAGGGGACCCGATTCAGCCACTTCTGGCACTACCGATAAGAGGGGTTATGTCCAGCCCGCCAGAAGAGGCCTCCCGGGCAGAACTACATGCCTCCGAGTCTCGTTTTCGCT
>CAZFLI010000191.1:0-3038 GCA_964519845.1 uncultured Anaerolineaceae bacterium
GCCGCCCCGCCCCCCCGCGCCGCGCCCCCCCGCGCCCCGCGCCGCGCCCCGCGCCCCGCGCCGCCCCGCCCCGCCCCCCCGCGCCGCCCCGCGCGGCCCCCCGTCAGACCTCGCGGACGAAGGCGGAACCGGGGGCGTTCGGGTCGGAATCTTCCGGTCCCTTCGGGCCGCCCTCGCGCATCTTGGCCTGTGCCTCGTCGATCTCGATCGCGACGAGCTCCATGCGGACCAGATCCTCGTCGCCGGCCGGGGCGTAGTCCTCCGGTGAGCGGCGGCCGCTGAAGTAGCGCTCCAGCATGGCGCGCATCACCCGCCGCTTGCGTTCCGGGTCCACGACGCGGTGGGCCCGGCCGAAGGCGGTCACGCTGCGGTAGTTGGCCGTGTGGTGGGTCTCGTGGCGGGAAGCTACCAGGCCGTCAAGCAGGGCCACCGAAACGGTCACCGGCCGGCCGTCGCGGATCGCCCGCAACGTGCCGCTGGCCGGCGATCCGTGGATGTACAGATGGCCGAACTCGTACAGATACAGGAACGCGACCAGCCGCGGCTCGCCGCCCTCGACGTAGGCGACGTGGGCCACCATGCCGGCCCGCAGGAACTCCTCGATTCGCCCCGGGACGGCCCGCTCGGGCAGACGGTGAAGCGCGGTGCGGTCCGTCCTGGGATGGGGAGTGTGGCTGCCGGTCGGCGTCTGGTCGTCCATCTCGTCAGCTTAGCCGAGTAGCAGTCGATGGACGGGCCGCAGGCGGCTATCATCGACCGCATGACCGAAGAACCTCGCCCCGCGCGCATCCTCGTCCTCTACCACAGCGAGACGGGCAACACCGGCCTCATGGCCGATCTGGTAGCCGAGGGGGCGCGGGCCGTGCCGGACACGGAGGTCCGCCTGCGCGGTGTGGCCGAAGCGACCGCCGACGACCTGATCTGGTGCGACGGCGTGGCGGTCGGATCGCCGACCTGCCTGGGTACCGTCTCCTGGCAGACGAAGCGGTTCTGGGATGAGCAGGTGGCGCCTCTGTGGCCGCAGATCGAGGGCAAGATCGGCTGCGCCTTCTCCTCATCCGGGGGGCTGGTCGGCGGGGGCGAGCTGGCCTGCATGACGCTGCTGACGATCCTCATGAACTACGGCCTGTTCACGTTCGGCATCCCGGACTACGTCGCCCCCGGCCGAACGCTTCACTACGGAGCCGTGTGCGCCGGCCGGCCGCGCGACGAGGCGGACCGGGAGGCCTGCCGCCGTCTGGGGCGTCGCCTGGCGGAGTGGGTGCAGACCCTGATCCTGGGCCGGGCAGAGCACTCGCCCCGCGTCGCCGCCTACGACCGGCGGACCTGAGCAGCGCGGTGAGGCCGGTCATCGTCGCGGGACACGTCTGCCTCGACCTGACGCCCGCGCTCGAGTCCCCGCCCGCCGTAGACCCCGGCCGGCTGATCGGCGTCGGCCCTCTCGCGATATCGCCCGGCGGCTGCGTCAGTAACACCGGGCTGAGCCTGGCGGCTCTGGGGGTGCCCACCCGTCTCGTGGCCGACGTGGGCACGGACGAGCTGGGCCGAGTGCTGGTCGGGCTGCTGGCCGCCTCGGCCGCCGATACCAGCGGGATAGCCAGCCTGGAGGGCCGGGTCACCTCGTACTCGGTCGTGGTGGACTTCCCCGGGCGCGACCGCACGTTCTGGCACCACGTCGGGGCCAACGCGGCCTTCGACGGCGGCGGCGTCGTCGAGAGGATCGAGGCCGAGGTGCGAGCGCAGCAGGAGCCGATCCTCCACCTGGGCTACGTGACCCACCTGCCCGCGCTGTACGCCGAGGGGGGAGTGGCCCTGACCCGGCTGGTGAAGGCAGCCAGATCTGCCGGGGCGTTGATCGCGATCGACATGGCCGAGATCGCCCCGGGCTCGGATGCGCGAGCCGTCGATTGGGAGCGCCTGCTGGCGGCGACCCTGCCGGCGGTGGACGTGATCAAGGCCAGCACCGACGACCTGGCCGCGATGATGCCCGGTCGAGCCACACTCGGGCCGACCGAGTGGGCTGAACTGCTGGTGGAGCTCGGCGCCGCCGTGGCCCTCGTCACCGCCGGCGCGGATGGGTTGGACCTGCGGACCGGCTCGGAGGGCCGCCTGCAGGCGGCCGACGGCGCCCTTCGGACGGGGGCCGACGGCTGGTCGAACCGGCAGCTCCACCTGCCATCCCTGGCGACTCAGGTCCTGGCGACGACGGGGGCCGGCGACGCCGCGGCGGCCGGGTTGCTGGCCGCACTCGCCGCGGGCCAGGGCCCGGCCCAATCGGCCCTCCTTTCGGCCGCCACCGCGGCGGCACGCATCTCGGGCCGGTCGATCGGTGAGGCGCGGGAACTGGCTGCCGGGTTCGAGCCGCCCGGCGAGCCCCCCGGCAACCGTCCCGGCTGGTCCGTTGGGCCCGATCGCGTATGCCACGGCCCGCTCGACCGGGAGGCCGGCAGCGCCCCGTGGTAGCGTGATCGCGTGGTCAGCTCCCGCCTGTACGTGACCGACGCCATCGTCCTGACCCGCTTCGACTACGGCGAGGCGGACCGGATCCTGACGCTCTTCACGCCCGCTCACGGCAAACTCAAGGTCATCGCCAAGGGCGTGCGCCGGACCACCAGCCGCCTGGGTGGCTCGCTCGAGCCGCTGGCCGAGCTGCGAGTGGCACTGGCCCGCGGCCGCACCTTCGACGTCGTGACGCAGGTGCAGGTCAACCACGCCTGGCTGGCGCTGCGCGACAACCTGGAGTCCGCGGCCACGGCCTGGTATCTGGCCGAGCTGGCCGACCGCTCCCTGGAGGAGCGCCACGAGGCGGAGGGCCTCTACTCCCTGCTGCGCCATGCCTACGAGCTGCTGGACGCGGGCATGGACCCAGGCCGCGTGGCCCGCTGGTACGAGATGCGCCTGGCCGACGAGCTGGGCGTCCGGCCGGAGGTTGATCGCTGCGTCGAATGCGACCGAACCCTCGAGGCGGACGAACGCTTCCGTTGGGTGCCGCCGCTGGGCGGCGTCCTCTGCCCGCGCTGCCCGGGTCCGCCGCACGA
>CAZFLI010000192.1:0-3029 GCA_964519845.1 uncultured Anaerolineaceae bacterium
AAGGCCAGGACGATGAGCTTGGTGAGCATGCCCAGGCCGTAGGCCGCGGGGATGGCCAGGATCCCGGCGGCCGGCAGGAGCGCCTGGGCCGCGACCAGGATGACCATGAACCCCGCAACCTGGGCCAGCGTTGGCAGGACCGTGTTCCGCGTGGCGTAGATGGAGCGCGACAGCAGCTCCGTTGTGGCCTCCAGCGGGATGGCGACGCTGAAGACGGCCAGGACCATGGCCGTGCTGCTGACATCGGCCGGAGTGAAAGCGCCGCCGCCCAGGACTATCGAGATCGCAAGATGGCCGAGGAACAGAGCGCACAGCGCGCCGCCGGTGGACAGGACGGCAATCGTGGCCAGGTTCGTACTGAAGATCTTGCGGAAGCGGCGCCTGTCGCCTTCGTCTGCCGCCTGGGACAGGCCGGGGAAGGCGGCCAGGGCGAACTGGGTCCCGATCAGTAACACCAGCGGGGTCGAGAAGTTCTGGGCGTTCTCGATGCGCGTCACGGATCCGGACTCCAGCGTAGAGGCCAACCGGGTGAAGTAGAAGATGGTCGCCATGTCCATGGGCTGGCTGACCATCTTCGGCAGCGACAGCCAGACGTACTGGCCCAGTCCCTTGACCTTCAGGTTGAGGCTTGGCCACGGCCTGAAGGGCGTCCGGAAGATGCCGATGAGGCGGATCGCCAGGTGTGCTACGGCGCCGGCGACGGCGCCAATGGCGGCTGCGTAGATGCCCATCTGGTCGCCCAACAGAAGCGTTCCGGCGATGATTCCGCCCAGATACATGGCCGGCGCGATCCCGTACCAGACCCACTTCTGCTCGGCGATCAGCACCTCCCCCAGGACCCAGGACGCGGCAAAGACTATCTGGGTCACACAGAGCAGCCGGAAGAGGTCGATGCCCAGGTCGCGCTGCTCGGCGCTGAAGCCGGGGGCGGCGATATCGACGGCCTGCGGGGCGAAGACGAAGAGCAGGCCCACGGTCGCCGTCATGACCAGGATGGCCAGGGTCAGGATCGTCCGGGCAAAGGCTCGCGCCTGCTCGGGTTCCTCGTCGCGGAGGGCGACGTAGATCGGCACGAAGCAGGCGATCAGGCCGCCCATCAGTAGCAGTTCAAGGGCCAGCGCGGGGACCGTGAAGGCGGCGTTGAAGGCATCCGTCTCCGCACCCTGGCCGAAGAAGTGGCCGATGACCTTGGTCTTGGCCACGCCCATGGCGTAGCCGATCCCCGTGACCACGACCAGGATGACGGCGCCCCTCGGCAGGGCCGTGCGCACGATCCCCATCAGGCGCTGGGCTGCGGTGGGCCTCTTCTCCCCCCAGTCCGGGCGCGGCCTGACGGCGTGGCTGCGTGCCGGCGGGTGGTGCCGCCGCGGCGCCTTGTCCAACGAGTACCTCCGTGGGCTGTGTCCGGGGCAGTGTGAGCCAGGGCCAGAAAGCGTGCAAGCGAGGTCCCCTGGACCCCGCCCGGCAGTCGGACGTGCGTACTCGCTGGCTTGGTGCGGCGTCTCGCACCAGGCGATCCGAGCCGGATTCGCGCCTGCCCATCGCCTACCATCGACCAATCGTCGAGCCCGGCCGAGTCGGCTCGGGCCGCATGTCAATTCGAACGGAGGCTCAGGTGGAAGAAGTCGGCGGCCTCGAGGTCCTGAAGGTCCTGCTGCTCGTGGCCAGCATCGGCATGTTCGTTCTGGGAGTGGCGCTCATCGGCACCCACTCCACCAGGAGTCGCTATGGTGACGCCGGGCTGCCGAGGGTGGGAACCAGATGGTCCGTGCTCTCGTTCGTCACCGGGCTGATCCTGCTCGGCGTCTGGGTCGTCTGCCTGGGGCTCGTCATCGTGCCGGCCGGCCGGGTGGGTGTGCAGACGAACTTCGGGCAGGTCCAGGAGCAGACTCTGGCCCCCGGCCTCCACTGGGTCCCCCCGTTCATGGCGCAGGTCACCAACATGGACACACGTGTCCAGCGGCATCCCATGCAGGAGATCGAGGCGGCGTCCAAGGAATACCAGTCGGTCCGGATCACCGGCACGCTCACCTACCATATCGACGCGCGATACGCCTCGCAGCTCTACCAGACGGTCGGAGTGGATTTCGCCGACAAGATCATCGATGCGGCGCTCAACGACTTCGTCAAGACGGTCACTCCCGAGTACAGCGCCAGCGAGATCCTGAACAAGCGCGACGAGATCCGCTCTCGGGCAATCACGGCGCTGGGTGAAAACCTGGACCGCTACCACATCGTCATCGACGACATCTACGTCGCCAACATGGCCTTCAGCCCCGAGTACCAGGCGGCGATCGAGGCCAAGCAGGTCGCCCAGCAGCAGGTCCAGACCGAGCAGCAGATCCTGGCCCAGAAGAAGATCCAGGCCGAGCAGGTGGTCGCAGCGGCCCAGGGCCAGGCCGATGCCCAGGTAGTGCTGGCGACGGGCCAGGCCGACGCGGCCATCGAGATCGCCCGCGGCCAGGCCGAGTCGAACACCAAGATCGCGGCCTCCCTGACGAGCGACGTCCTGCAGTACTTGCTCATCCAGAAGCTGGGCGACAAGATCCAGGTGATCTTCATGCCCACCGGCCAGTCGTTCATCCTCGACCCCAAGCAGCTGCTCGGCAACCCGTAGCGCGGGCAACTGCCTTCACCCGAGCGAATCCACCGGCGCCTCGGTTCTCCGGGGCGCCGGTCTCTCGTCAACTCGTCTCGCGTGATCTGGCGGGGCCGCCCGCGCGCATATCACTCCGAAGGGTCACGGCAGGAGGGTGGGCAGAATGCGGGCAGCCTGGGGGCTCAGCAGAGCGATGACGGCGGCGGCCGTTGCGGCGGTCGTGGTGGCTGCGTGCACCTACAATCCCGCGCCTGAGGGCGCCTTGAGCGCTTACTTCCGAAACGACTCTGATGCGGTGCTGGTTGTTGAACTCCGCTGGGAAGACGGCTCCTGGAACTTCGAGATCCCCGCTCGCAGCCGTGGCTTCTTGGTGGCGACAGACGCCGACGACGTCATAGTCGCCCGCGTCTACGGTGCTGACTGCACCCCG
>CAZFLI010000193.1:0-1094 GCA_964519845.1 uncultured Anaerolineaceae bacterium
AAGCGCCCGCACACCCTCGAGCTCCTGGAGCACATGGCCGACGAGTTCATCGAGCTGCACGGCGATCGCGTCTTCGGCGATGACTCGGCCATCGTCGCCGGCCTGGCCCGGATCGACGGCCGCCGGCTGGTGGTCATCGGCTTCCAGAAGGGCAAGGACACCGAGGAGAACATCCGTCGCAACTTCGGTCTGCCCCACCCCGAGGGCTATCGCAAGGCAATGCGGGTCATGGAACTGGCCGAGCGGTTCTCGATGCCGGTCCTGACCTTCGTCGACGTCCAGGGCGCCTTCCCCGGCGCCGCGGCCGAGGAGCGCGGCATCGCCGAGGCGATTGCCCGATCCGTCGGCATGATGACCCGCCTGCGTACCCCGATCGTCGTCGTCATCACCGGCGAGGGCGGCTCCGGAGGCGCGCTGGGCCTGGCCGTGGGCGACGTGGTGCTGGCCCTGGAGAACTCCATCTACTCGGTCATCAGCCCCGAGGGCTGCGCCGCCATCCTGTGGCGCTCGGGCGAGCACAGCAAGCTGGCGGCGGTGGCCATGAAGGTCACGGCGGCCGAACAGGCCGAGCTGGGCATCGTGGACATCGTCGTGCCCGAACCGGGCGAGGGCGCCCACACGGATGCCGCGCAGACGGCCAGGCTCATCAAGGAGATCGTCCTGGATCGCCTGGACGTCCTGGGCCGCGTGCCCATCGACGAGCTGGTGGAGGCCCGCTTCAAGAAGTTCCGCGTCATGGGCCCGTACATCGTGGCCGACCAGGCCCCGCTCCCCCGGGAGCGGGGTGGCATGGCCGACCGGCTGCGCGGCCTGCTCTCCGCCCGCCCCTCGATGCCGTCGATCCGGGGCGCCCGCAGAGGCGCGCCGTCCGATCAAGAGGAGGAGTAGTCGATGCCCCAGGATCAGGCAGCCCGGGCTCGCGCCTCCCGCGGCGCTCCGGCCCGCCTCGACGCCCGAGTCGGCCGCGACCACAAGGCCATCTCCGCCCTGGCCGACGACCTGTTGCCGGCCCTTGTCGCCAAGCTGGCCGCCAGCGGGCTGGGCGAGATCGAGATCCGCGAAGGGGCCTGGAAGGCCCGCCTGCGCAAGCCGGC
>CAZFLI010000193.1:1194-2969 GCA_964519845.1 uncultured Anaerolineaceae bacterium
GTCGTCGCCTACAGCGAGGCCGACCGCGACAGCCTGGCCGCCCAGCTGGCGGACGAGGCAATCTGCATCGGGCCGGCCGACGCCCGCCGCAGCTACCTCTCCGCCCCGGCCGTGATCTCGGCGGCCGTCGTCACCGGCTGCGACGCGATCCACCCCGGCTACGGCTTCCTGTCCGAGGACGAGGGCTTCGCCGAGGTCGTGCGCGCCCACGACCTGACGTTCGTCGGCCCGCCGGCCGAGGTCCTGAGCCGCTTCGCCTCCAAGGAGGCCACCCGGCGCCTGTTCGAGAACTGCGGCCTGCGCACCATCCCCGGCTCGGGAATGCTCCGCGACGAGGCCCACGCCCTCGGGGAGGCCGAACGCATCGGCTACCCGGTCCTCATCAAGCCGGCGGCCGGTGGCGGCGGGAAGGGCATGCGCCTCGTCCACTCCGCTCGCGAGCTTGAGTCGAGCCTCAAGGTCAGCCGCTCGGAGGCCCGGGCCGGCTTCGGCGACGACTCGCTCTACCTGGAGAAGTACCTGGAGGAGACGCGCCACGTCGAAGTCCAGATCGCGGCCGACCGCTTCGGCAACGCCATACACATGGGCGAGCGCGACTGCTCCGTCCAGCGGCGCCATCAGAAGCTGATCGAGGAGACGCCCAGTCCGGCGCTGTCCAACGCCGCCCGCCAGGACCTGTGCCAGAAGGCCGTCAAAGCGGTCGCCAAGGCCGGCTACGAAAGCCTGGGCACGCTGGAATTCCTGGTCGACACCAGGGGCGACGCCTACTTCATCGAGATCAACTGCCGCATCCAGGTCGAGCACACGGTCACCGAGATGGTCACCGGGATCGACATGGTGGAGATGCAGATCAGAATCGCCGCCGGTGAGGCGATCGGCATAAGGCAGTCGGACGTCGTGGCCCGGGGCCATGCCATCCAGTTCCGCATCCTGGCCGAGGACCCGAGCCAGGACTTCCGGCCGCAGGCCGGCGAGGTCCTGGGTTATCTGACCCCGGGCGGGCCCGGCGTGCGCATGGATTCGCACCTGTACCCCGGCTACGAGGTGCCTTCGTTCTACGACTCGCTGCTCGGCAAGCTGTGCGTCTGGGCGCCGGATCGAGCCTCGGCCATCGCCCGCGGCGATGCTGCCCTGCGCGAGCTCCTGGTCGACGGTCTGGACACCAACATCGAGCTGCATCGCGCCATCCTGGCCAACCCCGTCTTCGTCGACGGCAAGATGACCACCAACCTGCTAGACCGCGTCGGCAGCGCGCCGTTCGTCGCCGCCGGCGGCCGTTGAGCCGCTTCCAACTCAGGAGAGTGCAGTGACCGACACCAATCAGCCCGTCCTCACCACCCGCCAGATAGAGGGGCTGATCCCGCACCGCTGGCCCTTTCTGCTCGTCGACCGCATCGTCGAGTGCGACTCGGAGGCCAAGCGCATCGTCGGCATCAAGTCCGTGACGGCCACGGAATGGTTCTTCCAGGGCCACTTCCCCGGCCAGCCGATCATGCCCGGCGTCCTGCAGGTTGAGGCTCTGGCCCAGACGATGGGCATCTTCGTGGCCCAGCAGCCCGGCTTCGGCGATCGCCTGGGCCTATTCGCCTCGATCGAGGAGTGCCGCTTCAAGCACATCGTCACGCCCGGCGACCAGCTCCGGCTGGAGGTCACGATGGAGCGCCTGGGCAGCAAGTTCGGGCGGGGCAGGGGCGTGGCCACGGTAGACGGCGAAGTCGCTTGCGAGGCCCTGCTCAGCTTCATCATCGCCCCCGAGAGCGCGCTCCGCTGATGAC
>CAZFLI010000194.1:0-2969 GCA_964519845.1 uncultured Anaerolineaceae bacterium
CCGCATCCTGGACTTCTATCAGGTGGCCTGGGAGTACGAGCCGCAGGTCTTCCCCATCCTGTGGGATCTCGAGGGCAACGTCCTCGAGAGCTTCGCGCCGGACTTCTACCTGCCGGACATGGAGCTCTTCCTGGAGCTTACGACGCTCCAGCAGCGACTCGTACGCAAGAAGAACCGCAAGGTCCGGCGGCTGCGAGAGCTGTATCCGCACGTCCGCATCAAGCTCTTCTACGCTCGGGACTTCCGGGCCCTGATGCTCAAGTACGGGCGGGCGGCGCTGGTGTCGGAGCTGAGCGGCACGATCGGTCAGGTTCCTCCCGGCCCGATCGAGGGCTCGCCGCCTGTCAGCGTCCGCGACGGTTCGGCGGCGACCGATTCGTCCGCCCCCGGCGAGCCCCGCTCCCGGAGTGCGCGCCGACGCGCTGCGCGCCGAGCCGCCGCGTCGTACGCTGCGGGCTCACCGATCGTCTGATTCGAGAGG
The DNA here is from genome assembly GCA_964519845.1 of uncultured Anaerolineaceae bacterium. Classification (GTDB taxonomy): domain Bacteria; phylum Chloroflexota; class Limnocylindria; order Limnocylindrales; family CSP1-4; genus Fen-1039. The sequence continues at coordinate 482 of CAZFLI010000194.1, forward strand.
CCCAGATGAAACCTTCCCCCGACATGACCCGGGACGTGGCCGAGATCCTTCTCAGCGAGGATGAGATCCGGTCCAAGGTGGTCGAGCTGGGCGCCCGGATCTCGGCCGACTATGCGGGCGGGGAGCTGACGCTGGTCAGCGTGCTGAAGGGATCGCTGCCGTTCATGGCGGATCTCATGCGCCAGATAGACCTGCCGTTGCGGATCGACTTGATGGAGGTCTCCAGCTACGGCGGCGCGGCCACCGAATCGTCCGGGCTGGTGCGCATCCTCAAGGACCTCAGCGCCCCGATCGACGGCCGGGACGTTCTTCTGGTGGAAGACATCATCGACACCGGCCTGACGCTCAACTACCTGCTGCGATACCTTCGTGGCAAGAACCCGCGATCGATCAAGATATGCGCCCTGCTGGACAAGCCGGCCCGGCGCCTGGTCGAGATCCCGATCGACTACATCGGGTTCGAGATTCCGGACCGGTTCGTGATCGGCTATGGGCTCGACTACGGCGAGGTCTACCGCAACCTGCGCTTCGTGGGCGTCCTGCGCCCCGAGGCCTATGAGGATCAGGGGTAGGGGCATGAGCAACACGCTGCAGCATGGCCGCTGGATCATTGCCGTCGGGGCGGTGATGCTGGTGGTCGCCTCGTTCATGCAGTGGTGGCTGCTGGGAGGTGGCAAGGACGAACTGCCGGCCCAGGCCGGGATCGGCATCGAGGACCCGGCCGGTCTCTTGCTCTTCCTGGCTGCCCTGGCCACGCTGCTACTGGTCACTCTGCCCTACGCGGCCGAGGGCCCCGTGGCCGTCGACCAGCCCATCAGCTACGTGGTCCTGTTCGCTGCCGCCTTCCTGGCCTACTGCGTACGAACCTTCACCATGTACCAGGGCGGCCTGCTCTTCTACTCCGGCCAGACGCCGCCCGTGCAACCCCTGCGCGGCCCCGGCTACTGGCTGGCCGCCGTGGCCCTGCTCATCTTCGCCCGCGGCGTCTTCGAGATGTGGGAGGCCCGCAAGCGGTTCTGAACCGTGGGCCGGCCGCCGCGCGAGGACGGCGACCTCGATCTCGGATGGCGTATAGTAGTTTTCGGCGAGCCGGCCAGCGTGCGCGGCCGCCGGCCCGAAACCGGTAGGGCCGTCGAGCCCAGGTGGGCGCGGCGCCCAGACATCTCGGCGCGAGAGCGCGCGGCGCGATTCGGAAAGACGATTGCGGCGCCGCAGCCATCGAGCCGGAAACCACCTCGACACGAGGTTCGTGCCTTCGAGTGGATTACCTGGTCAGGCAGGCCCGTATCACCGATGTCGATCGGTTGTTTGCGTTGTGCGTTGAGGCGGGAATCGCCCCCACGGGCGTGACTCCATTGGACGCGATCGGTCTGCTCCGTCAGTTGGTCTACATGCCGAACGCCAGCGTCCTGGTGACCGAAGCGGGTCGTCAGATAGTGGGCGGTGCGGTGCTGGGTCTCAGACCGTCGGTGCGAGTCGGCGGGTTCATCGGCACGGTGGACGTGCTGGTGCTGGCCCGAGGCCACCCCGCCACCAAGATCGCCGAGCCTTTGATCGAGGAGATCATGGCCTCGGCCAGAAGAAAAGGCTGCCCTGCTGTCGAAGTCGAGTTGGACGAAGACGCCACGCTCCGGACTTGCTGGACGCGGCACGGCTTCGCTCCCGTCGCAGCCAACATGTATCGAGCGGGCATCCCGGCCAGGGCGCCGGCACGCCGCTGACACGCCGATGCAGCCGAGCAGCCAGAGGGCGCCGGCGCGCGGCACACGGGCGGACGGCGCGGCCGTCGCGCCCAAGGAATCAAGGAGTACTCAGTGAGCAAGAATGTCGCCGTCTTCGTTGACGTTGCGAACATCTTCTACGCAGCGAAGGCGGCCGGCGCGGATATCGACTACGTGACGCTGCTCAAAGCGGCCGTCGGCAGTCGCGATTTCGTCCGCGCCTATGCCTACACCGGCCTGGATCCCGACAACGAGAACCAGCGCAACTTCCACGCCTTCCTGGCCCGCCACGACTACAAGGTCGTGAGCAAGGACATCCGCAAGTACGGAGACGGCAAGGTCAAGGCCAACCTGGACATCGAGCTGGTCGTCGACATGATGAAGACGGCCCGCAACCTGGACGTGGCCATCCTTGTCAGCGGCGACGGCGACTTCGCCCCGGCAATCCGCGCCGTCCAGGAGATGGGCGTTCGGGTGGAGGTCATCAGCTTCCGCGGTAACACCAGCTCGGATCTGATCGATGTCGCCGATGCCTTCTACGACATCACCCAGGTGGCCAAGGTCGACCGCGACTCATCGGCTTCTGGGCGACGGGTCGCCAGCGATGACGAGGACCTTTCGATGACCGAGGTCCCGGACAAGCAGACCGAAGGACGCGGCGGGCGCCGTGGCCGCGGCCGCCGGGCCGGGGGGCGCGAGGAAGAAGCTGCCGCTGCCCCCGCTCGCGGCCGGTCCCGAAGCGGCCGGTCGGTCGTGGCCCTGCCGGG
>CAZFLI010000195.1:0-2926 GCA_964519845.1 uncultured Anaerolineaceae bacterium
CCCAGGATCGCGCCGCCCAGAGGCGCCCGGAAGATGGCCCCGATACCGGACGCCATCCCGGCCGAGACCGCGATGCGCGCGTCCCGGGCTTCCAGGTCGAGGGTTCGTGCCAGGAACGAACCGAAGCCGGCCCCGATCTGGGCCGTGGGACCCTCCCGGCCGCCTGAGCCCCCGGACCCGATCGTGACCGCTGCGCTGACCAGCTTCACGAGCGGAATGCGGCCCCGCACACCACGAGGCCGGTGGTGGAACGCTGAGATGGCGGCATCCGTGCCATGGCCCTCCGCCTCCGGCGCGAACCGAAACACGATGATCCCGGAGATCAGGCCGCCGGCCGCCAGAACCAGAGGCAGCGCCCAGGGCCGTGCCGGATCGGTAATCGCGCGGCCGCCCTCGCCGAAGGCCGTGGCGGGCTCGAATCCGGCCAGCAGGCCCAGGAAAAGGCGAGTGGACATTTCCAGGGCAGTGAAGAACAGCGCCGCGCCCAGGCCTGAGATGATGCCGATTGCCGCGCCGAGGATCACCCACTTGCGCAGGTAGGGAGCCGACCGCAGGCCACGCCGCAGCCCGGTCAGAGCGGTATCTAGAGCCAACGCGCCAGCCCTTCGGCTACCAGGGCCAGAGACTCGGGGCCGGTCCGGGCATCGCCGCGAGCCTGCCCGCCCAGGCATTCCTGGAACAGCTGGCGCCGCCTGTCCACGACGGCCTGATGAAGGCGCTGCCCCTCGGCCGTCAGCCCGACTCGCACGCCCCGACGATCATGTGTATCCACCATTGCCTCCAGTAGTCCCCGCCTCGCCAAACGCCGCACCAACTTGCTGGTAGACGGCCGGGACGTTCCCAGCCGCTCCGCCACGTCGGACAATCGCGGCTGCTCCGCCGTGGACCCCACGACTACCAGCGTCCGCCAGCCCAGGAACGTCAACTCCGAACCGGCAGTCTCGGCCAGGGCCCTGGCGGTGATGGCAACCGAAGCGACGGCGATCTGCTCCAGTTGATCTAGCACGGCGGCATGATAGCATGTAGTTGCCTGCTGGCAACTAGGCCCGATCGCTCGGGCGCGTGCGATCACCCGCAGAAGGGAGCGATTCAACATGACCACCGACGCATCCGTCAGCGCAGCAGGAGGCGCGGCGGCCGGTGGGCCGACCCAGGCCGGGCCGGCGATCCGGCTTGCGGGCGTCGAGAAGACCTACGGCAGCGGAGAAGTCGCCGTCCACGCCCTCAAGGGAGTGGACCTGGAGGTCGCATCGGGCCAGTTCGTCGTCATCCTCGGGCCGAGCGGGTCCGGCAAGACGACGCTCATGAACGTGATCGGCGGGATGGAGCCGCCCACGGCTGGAGAGGTCCTCATCGCCGGCCGCGACATTACCGGCCTGGACGATGCCGCTCTGACCGAGTACCGCCGGACCGAGGTCGGCTTCGTCTTCCAGTTCTTCAATCTGGTGCCGTCTCTCACCGCCCTGGAGAACGTGGCTCTCGTTGCCGAGCTGGTGGGTCGCAACGCCGAGGAGACTTCCCTGGCCGCCCTCCGATCGGTGGGGCTGGCCGAGCGCGCAGACCACTTCCCGTCCGCCATGTCCGGCGGCGAGCAGCAGCGAGTAGCCATTGCTCGGGCCCTGGTGAAGGAGCCGGCGATACTGCTGTGCGACGAGCCGACGGGCTCGCTGGACCTGCCGACCGGGCGCCAGGTGCTGGTCGCGCTGCACAACACCAGCCGTGAGGCGCATCGGACCGTCGTGCTGGTCACCCACAACTCGGCCATCGCGAAGATGGCCGATCGCGTCCTGCACATGGGTTCAGGCCGCCTGGTCGACGACCGCACCCAGCCCCGGCCGATCGCCCCCCAGGAGGTGGCGTGGTGAGGATGCTGCGTCGCGCACTCTGGCGCGATCTGCGGTCGCGCAAAGCCCAACTCATCGCCATCTGGGCGACCGTGGTGCTCGGTGTCGCCCTCTTCGGCGCCTCCTTCGATGCGTTCCAGAACCTGACTGCCTCGTACCACGGCATGTACGAGAACCTTGCCTTCGCCGACCTGACCGTCTCCGGCGGACCGGTGGACGTGATAGCCGCCGACGGGTCGGCGATCGACGGTGTAGGTGCCTCCTCGACGCGCTCGGTCGGCGACGGCCTCATCCGCGTGGACGGCCGCGCTCAGCTCGGGCGGGCCATCGGCTTGCCGGACGGCGGCAACCCGGCAGTGGACAAGGTAATGGTCCTGAAGGGCCACAACCTGCAGCCGGGTGTCTCTGACGAGGTCCTCGTCGAGCAGCATCTGGCCGGAGCCCGCAACGTGGAGCCCGGCGACTCGATGGAGATCCTCACGGCCGCCGGCTGGAGGACCGTTCGGGTCGCGGGCATCGTCGCCTCACCCGAGTACCTCTGGCCCGCCCGCAGCCGGCAGGCGGTGCTGGTCCCGTTCGACGAGTGGGGCGTGGTCTTCGCCCCCGAGGCTTTGGTCGCATCCATGCCGCCCGATCAGGTCCATCGCGAGGCCCTCTTCAGGCTGAGCCCGGACGCCCCGGCCGGCACAATGGACCAACTCGCCTCGATGGCCATCGCAGCCGGAGCTACCTCAACCCAGACTCGAGCCGAGCAGCCCTCCGAATCGGCCCTTCAGGAGGACGTCAGCGGCTTCGGCGAGATGTCCATCATGTTCCCGGTGATGTTCCTGCTGGCCGGAGCCCTGGCCACCTCGGTGCTGCTGGGTCGAATGGTCGCCGGTCAGCGCGGCCAGATAGGCGTTCTGCGAGCCAACGGCGTCAGTCGGCGCACCGTGATGGGCCACTACCTGACCTTCGGCCTGGTGGTCGGCACGGCCGGATCCATCCCCGGCGCCATCCTTGGCGCGATCTCGGCCGACGCGATATCGAGGATCTACACCGCGACCATCTCGGTGCCGGTCACGGTCGTGGAGTTCCGGCCC
>CAZFLI010000196.1:0-2905 GCA_964519845.1 uncultured Anaerolineaceae bacterium
TCGAGGCCGGCCGGCTCGACCGCCTGGGCATCCCCGGCATCCGCTTCACCGACGGGCCGCGTGGTGTCGTCGTCCGCAACTCGACCTGCTTCCCGGTGGCCATCGCCCGCGGCGCGAGCTGGGACCCGGAACTGGAGCGGCGAGTGGGCGAAGCGATCGGCAAGGAGGCGCGTGCCCAGGGAGCCAACCTGTTCGCCGGCGTGTGCATCAACCTGCCGCCGTTCCCGGGCTGGGGGCGTTCCCAGGAGTCGTACGGCGAAGACCCCGTGCTGACGGGCGCCATGGGCACGGCGTTGTCGCAGGGTGCGCAGCCGTGGGTCATGACCACGGTCAAGCACTACGCCTGCAACTCCATGGACGAGGCCCGCTTCACGGTGGACGTCCGGGTAGACGAGGACGTCCTGCACGAGGTCTACCTGCCTCACTTCCGGGCTGTGGTCGAGTCCGGGGCGGACGCGGTCATGAGCTCGTACAACTCCCTGAACGGGGAGTGGGCCGGCCAGAACCGCCGCCTCCTGACCGGGATCCTACGGGATGAGTGGGGTTTCTCGGGGTTCGTCATGACGGACTTCATCTGGGGCCTGCGGGACCCGATCGGGTCCGTGGCCGCCGGCCAGGACCTGGAGATGCCGTTCGCCCAGCAGAGGGCCAGGACTCTCCCGGCAGCCCTGCTCGACGGACGCCTGGCGCGCGAGGACGTGGAGCGGGCCGCCCGCCGCCTCCTCGGCGCGCAGATTCGGCTGGCGCTGCGGGCCCAGGCCGCTCCGCCGCAGGATGTGATCGCCTCGCCGGCGCACCGCGAGCTCTCCCGCGAAGCTGCCCGACGCGGATCGGTTCTGCTCCGCAACGAGGCCGTGGACGGCTCGCCGACGCTTCCCCTGGCCGAAGCGTCGCTGGGCCACGTGGCGGTGCTCGGACGTCTCGCCGACCAACCCAACATGGGCGACTTCGGCTCGTCGCAAACGTTCCCGCCCTCGAGCGTCTCGATCCTGGAGGGGCTGCGCGAGCGGCTGGGGGAGCGGGTGGTCCAGGCCGATGCCGGGCGACCTGCCGAGGCGGTCGATGCGGCGCGCGCCGCGGACGTCGCGATCGTGGTCGTCGGTCCGGCCGAGCCCGAGGGTGAGGCGCTGATTGCCGACCCGGCGTCGTTCCGGCTCATCGGCGGCCTGTCCTCGAACTGGCTCGGTGGCTGGCTCGCCGCGCGGCTCTTCAACCTGCGGGCTCGCTTCAGCGAGAGGCAGGGCGATCGGCGAGACCTCGGCGTGAGCGCCGGGGACGCCGAGCTGGTGCGGGCCGTGGCCTCCGTCAACCGGCGAACGGTGGTCGTGGTCGTCGGGGGCGGAACCATGATCGTGGATCCGTGGGACCGGGAGGTTGCCGCTGTGCTGCTGGCCTGGTTCCCCGGCATGGAGGGCGGTCGGGCCGTCGCGGATCTCCTCCTCGGCGACGCTGAGCCGGGCGGCCGGCTGCCGCTGGCGATCCCGCACCGCAAGCAGGACCTCCCGACGGTCGACTGGCGAGCTCAGTCCGTGCGGTACGACCGATGGCTGGGCCAGCCCAAGCTCGACCGCGATGGAATCGAGGCAGCCTATCCGTTCGGCTTCGGCCTGGGCTACACGACGTTCGAGGTGAGTGGCCTGTCGCTCGGCCCGATCAAGGACGAGCGGTTCATCGCCACGGTCGCCGTGAAGAACACCGGCAAGCGAACCGGGCGCCACGTGGTGCAGGTGTACGCGCACCTGCCCGGCCAGGATCGGCTCGTCCCTGCCCTGGTCGGCTTCCAGGTCGTTGAGCTTGCCGCGGGAAAGAAGGCTTCGGTCAAGGTGGATTGCTCCACCCGCCCGCTCCAGCGGTGGACGCCGCGCGGCTACGCCATCGACATCCCGAGCGTCCGCATCGAAGCCGGCTCGTGGTCGGGCGACCCGCAGGCGATCAAGGCCACGCTGACGGGACTGACCTAGGCGGGCGGGTCTGTCGCCGCGGGCATCTCGTACCCGCACTGCTTCATCTCCTGCTCGACCTGCAGGGTGAGGCGGTCCTTGCCGTTGGCGTGGGCGTCGCCCACGGTGCCGGAGTAGATGGTGTTGTCCTTCGATTCGAGGTTGACTGCCGAGGCCGCTTCGCAGAGGTGGTAGACCTCGCCCGACTTGGTCCAGAACACCTGGTCCTGGCCCGTCAGCTCGATCACGCGCTGGGTCTCGGTGGTGTACTGCTCGACGGATGAGGGGGCGAACTCGGCGCTCGCCAGGCCCGCCACAACCAGCGCCACGATGCCGATGACGCCGGCGATGGTCTTCTGCTGGCCGCCCATGTTCTTGTTCGTAAAGATCAAGACGATCAGGGGCAGGAAGGCGACTATCGAGATGATGACGCCGAGCTGGTTCTGGATGAAGAACCGGACGGGCTCAGCCCTCGACGCGGGATCCGCCTTGTTGGCCCTCTTCCACAACAGCGAGCCGGCGATCGCGAAGACGGCGATCACGACGATCGCGGCGATCAGCACGACCATGTTGAGGGTGGCCTCGTCGCCCTTCCAGTCCCGCTTCCACACCCACACGGATGCGAATACCTCAGCGGAAATCGCCAGCAACCACAGCACGATCGCGAAGATGCGAAGCCTGGTCGCCTTGGATTTCGCCTCGGGCGTCGGCTTCCAGGTCGGTTCCTTGGTCGGAGTCTCCGGCGTGGAGTCGACTCGAACAACTTTCTTCTTGGCCACAGTTCTACTCCTGGGTTGGATTGTTGGACGAGTCTAGCGTGCGGGTACCGCGAAAGCGAGACTCCAGGCGGCAATCGCGACCTGCTGTGCAGGTGCCCGGCATGGGCGGCGGGTACGACAATGGCCGTGCCTACGACAGGGAGGGTCACCCGGTGGGACGCGGACGTCGACGATCGATCGCCTGGC
>CAZFLI010000197.1:0-2903 GCA_964519845.1 uncultured Anaerolineaceae bacterium
ACTTGAGCTGGGCCGCCGTGCCGTAGTCGGCCTCGCGTTCGGCCTGCTCGATTCGGACCTGGAGCGCCTCGATCTCGGACTTGGTCGCCCGGATGCTCGCGATGGCATCCTTCTCGGCCGTCCAGCGTTGCTTCATCGCGCCGGCTTCCTCGCCGATCTCGGCCAGCTCCTTCTCCAGCGCCGCCAGCCGAGCCTTCGAAGCGTCGTCCTTCTCCTTGCGCAGGGCCTCCCGTTCGATCTCCAGCTGGATGCGCCGGCGTTCCAACTCGTCCAGCGCGACCGGCATGGAGTCGATCTCCATGCGCATCCGGCTGGCCGCCTCGTCCACCAGATCGATCGCCTTGTCGGGCAGGAAGCGCTCGGTGATGTAGCGGTTGCTGAGCGTGGCCGCCGCCACCAGGGCCGAATCGGTGATGCGGACGCCGTGGTGGACCTCGTAGCGCTCGCGCAGACCGCGCAGGATCGAGATCGTCTCCTCGACGCTCGGCTGATCGACGACCACCGGCTGGAAGCGCCGCTCCAGGGCGGCGTCCTTCTCCACGTGCTTGCGGTACTCGTCGAGCGTGGTGGCGCCGATGGTGTGCAGTTCGCCGCGGGCCAGCATCGGCTTGAGCAGATTGGAAGCGTCCATCGCGCCTTCGGCCGCGCCGGCTCCCACCACCGTGTGCAGCTCGTCGATGAACAGGACGATCCGGCCCTCGGACTCCTTGATCTCCTTCAGGACAGCCTTCAGGCGTTCCTCGAACTCGCCCCGGAACTTGGCTCCGGCGATCAGCGCGCCCAGGTCCAGGGCCACGACCTTCTTGTCCTTGAGGGTCTCCGGCACGTCGCCGCGGACGATCCGCTGGGCCAGGCCCTCCACGATCGCCGTCTTGCCCACGCCCGGTTCGCCGATCAGGACGGGGTTGTTCTTGGTCCGACGCGAGAGAACCTGGATGACGCGGCGGATCTCATCGTCGCGGCCGATGACCGGATCCAGCTTGCCGGCCCGGGCTTCTGCCGTGAGGTCGCGGCCGTACTTCTCCAGGGCCTGGTAGGTGGATTCCGGGTTGGGACTGGTGACGCGCTGGTTGCCGCGCACGCCGGCCAGGGCCCGCAGGATGGCCTCCTTGCCGGCCGCGTTGCGGTCGAGCAGCGCCTGGGCCTCGCCGCCGCCCTCGGCCACGGCGATGAGCAGGTGCTCAGTGGAGACGTAGTCGTCGTGGAGGCGCCGGGCCTCTTCCGCGGCTCGCTCCACCACTCGCCGGAATCGTGGGTCGGCCGAGAGCTGCCCGCCCTGGACCTTCGCCCGGCGGCTCAGGATGCCCGCCAGCTCGTCGCGGAGGGCGGGCACGTCCACCCCGACGCGGCGCAGAGTCTCGGCCGGGACGCCGTCGTCCGGCTCGACCAGGGCCGCCAGCAGGTGCTCCGAATCGAGCACGGGGCTCTGCAGCTCTTCCGCCAGCCGCTGAGCGGCAATGATGGTTTCCTGGGCCTTCTGGGTGAAGTGGTCGAGGTTCATGGTGCGTCCCGGCTAGCGCTGTCTTGGATTGGGCTGGGCGATGGCGCGGACTAACTCCTCGGCCGCCTTCTGCTGGCGCCCTTCCAGCTTGGCCGGCAGCACGACCTTGACCTTGGCCAGCAGATCGCCCGAGCCGTCCCCCTTCAGGCGGGGCATGCCCTTGCCCGCCAGGCGGAAGACCTGGCCCGACTGCGTGCCGGCCGGGATTCTGAGCAAGACCCTCCCGCCGAGCGTGGGCACGTCCACCTCGCCGCCCAGGAGCGCCTCGCCCAGGGTGAGGGGCACCTCACGCGTCAGGTCCGCGCCGTTGCGAGTAAAGACGGCGTGGGGCCGGACCTTGATGATCAGGTACAGGTCGCCGGCATTCGGGTCGTCGCCCGCCTTGCCCCGCAGGCGAATCTTGCTGCCAGTCTCGACCCCGCGAGGGACTTTGACTTCCAGGCGCCGGCCACCGATCTGGACCAGCCGGGTGGAACCGCTGAAGGCCTCCTCCAGACTGACCTCGACCTCGGCCTGGGCGTCCTGGCCGCGGACCGCCTGCCCACGGCCGCCGGCTCGAGCGCGCCCGCCGGCCTGGCCCTGGTCGGTTCGCAGCCGAGACAGCAGATCCTCTAGCGGATTGCCGCGGCCGCGCCCGGCGGAGCCGCCAGAACTGCCGCTCCGCCCGCGCCCGGCCGGGGCCTCCGCGCCGGCACGCGTTTCCTGGACCGGCATTCCCCCGCCGAAGAACACGTTGAAGAAGTCGGAGAAGTCCGAGGCGTCCTGCCCGCCGACGGTATGGAACTCGTAGCGGACGTTGCCGCCCTGGCCGCCGTATCCGGCGTAGCCGGCGAACGGGCCGCCCGGACCGAACGGGTTGCCGGCACCCGCCCCTCCGCCGGCCCCGCCGCCGGCTCGCGAGAACTGCTCCCAATTGGCCCCGAGCATGTCGTACTGCTGGCGCTTCTGGGGGTCGCCCAGAACCTCGTTGGCCTCGTTCAGCTCCTTGAACCGCTTCTCGGCGGTCTTGTCGCCGGGGTTGCGGTCGGGGTGGAGTTCGCGGGCCAGCCGCCGATAGGCCTTCTTGATCTCGGCCGGAGTGGCGCTTCTTTGGACGCCCAGCGTCTTGTAGTAGTCCCGGTACTCCATGGCGCCCCTCCGCCCGTCGTCAGGCCATCGCCGGGGGCTGATCCACCGACGGGAAGACCACCGGCACGGGGCTCTCGGCCTCTTCCTTGCCCTTGCCCGACTTGCGACCCTTGCCGGCTTCGCCGGATGTCTTGCCGCCGAGGGGCTCCGGCCGGCGCCGCAGGGCGGCCTCCAGGACCTGGTCCATGGTGTCCACCGACACGAGCTTGATCTGCTTGCGGATCTCCTCGGGGATGTCCCGCAGGTCCTTCTCGTTCTTGCGCGGCAGGATGAC
>CAZFLI010000198.1:0-2854 GCA_964519845.1 uncultured Anaerolineaceae bacterium
GCACGATCATGTGCGCTCGCTTTGGGTGCTCGTCGGCGCCTCGGTCTGGCCTGGGCGGACGCTTCGGCGTGGTGACTCCAGCTCCTTCCAGTACTGCGCGCGGCCGGCGCGCGACGGCGGGGAGTCGTCCCGGCGAACCCGTTTCCGGGCCGGCGGTTCGGCAGCGCGCCCTGGGGGTTTGGCCCCAAGAACGCGACGCCCCTGCGACGGTCATTCGCCACAGGGGCGCTCCCGCCTGCGAAGGGCGGAGGCTTGGTCCCTGCCTCGGCATGGTGCGGCGCTCGTGGCGCCGGCGATCGAGCCCTGCTGGGCCCATGCTGTCTGCGGCGGTCCGTCGTATTCAGTTAGGTGGCACGGTCCGCGCTGCCGCGGCCGGGCCTCATGTAGTGGCGGCCCCGAGCCGCCGTGCCGGTCTAGGAGGCCGCGGCCACCGCCAGCACGGCCGGGATGTCGACCCGGATGCCGGGGCCCATGGTACCGGCGATGGTCAGAGTGCGCAGGTACTGGCCCTTGGCGCCGGCAGGACGGGCACGGTTGATAGCGTCCATCAGCGTGGCCAGGTTGTCCACCAGCTGCTGCGCCTCGAAACCGGTCTTGCCGAACGAGACGTGAATGATGCCGGCCTTGTCGACCTTGAACTCCACGCGCCCGGACTTGACTTCCTTGACGGCCCGCTCGAGGTCGAAGGTGATCGTGCCCGACTTGGGGTTCGGCATGAGGCCGCGGCGACCGAGCACGCGGCCCAGGCGGCCGACCATGCCCATCACGTCCGGGGCTGCGAGCGCGACGTCGAAGTCCACCCAACCGGCCTCGATCTTCTTGACCAGATCCTCGGCGCCCACTTCGTCGGCCCCGGCCCGAATGGCCTCCTGGGCCTTGTCGGCCTGGGCGAAGACCACGACGCGGACGACCTTGCCGGTGCCGTGGGGCAGAACGACCGTGCCGCGGACCATCTGGTCGGCGTGGCGTGGATCAACGCCCAGACGGACGTGCGCTTCGACGCTGGCGTCGAACGAGACGTAGCTGGTCTTCTTGACCAGGTCGGCGGCCGTCGCCGGATCGTAGATCTTGCCCCGCTCGATGAGCTTGGCCGCTTCCTGGTACTTCTTGCCGTGGTCTGCCATGTGCCGTTTCTCCTTCTAGCGGTCCGCCCGTCCTTCCGGGTCGCGACCTTCCCCTTGTCGCGGGGTCGGCGCCATCCTCGGGCTGATGGCTCGCAGGCGCGTCGCCTCAGCCCTCGGAGGGTATGCGTGGCCGGCTAGCCGACCACCTCGATGCCCATGCTGCGAGCCGTGCCTTCGACCTGGGCCATGGCGGCCTCGATCGAATTGGCGTTCAGGTCCGGCATCTTGATCGTGGCGATCTCGCGGACCTGGTCGCGGGTGACCTGACCGACGGTCTCCCGACCCGCGGTGCCGGTCCCCTTGTCGATCCCGGCTGCCTTGCGGAGCAGGTCGGTGGCCGGCGGGGTCTTGAGGATGAAGGTGAACGAACGATCCTCGAAGATCGTGATCTGAGCCGGGATCACCTGGCCGGCCTTGTCGGCGGTCTTCTCGTTGTACGACTTGGTGAACTCGACGATGTTGATGCCGTGCGGACCGAGCGCGGTGCCGACGGGCGGCGCCGGGGTCGCCTTTCCGGCCGGGAGCTGCAGGGTGAGGACAATGCGGATCTTCTTGGCCACGGGCCTTGGACTTCCTTTCGCTTACAGCTTCTCGACCTGCAGGAAGTCGAGTTCGACCGGGGTCTCGCGGCCGAAGATGCTGACCAGCACCTTGACTTTGTTTCGTTCGGGGTTGACCTCGTCGACAGTGCCGACGAACTCGGCAAAGGGGCCGTCCGTGACTCGCACGTTCTGGCCCTTGGTGAAGGCCACCCGGTAGCGCGGCGTTTCGACGCCCATCTGGCGCAGGATCTGCCGGACTTCCTGCTCGTCGAGCGGGATCGGCTCGCTGCGGACGCCCGGGATGTTGCCGCCGCCGACGAAGCTGGTGACGCCCGGCGTGTTGCGGACGACGTACCAGGAGTCCGGATCCAGGATCATCTCAACCAGAACGTAGCCCGGGTACACCTTCTTCTGGACGGTGTGTCGCTGGCCCTGGCGGATCTCGATCTCGTCTTCCATCGGCACGAGGACCTGGAAGATCTTGTCGTCCATGCCCATCGACTCGATGCGATGCTCGAGGTTGGCCTTGACCTTGTTCTCATAGCCAGAGTACGTGTGGATCACGTACCACCGCTTCTCGGGCGGCCGAGTCGTCTCGTCAGCCTGCTCCGTCTTCATAGCTGAGGTCACCCGGCCCCAATGCCCTTGGCGACCCAGCCGAAGACGAAGTCGAATACGGTGATGAACACGCCGACGGCCGCGCTGATCGCAACGACCAGAACGGTCAGGTTGCGAGCCTGCTCGGGCGTGGGCCAGTTCACCTTCTTCAGTTCTTGCCAGGCTTCCCGCAAGAAGCCGGTGATGCGTGACACGGGCTGCTCTCTAACTGGTTTGTCGGACGAAGCTGGCAGGCGCCGCGGGACTCGAACCCACAACCCCTGGTTTTGGAGACCAGTGCTCTGCCAAATTGAGCTAGGCGCCTGCGATGCCCTCGCCTTGGGACGCTGAGGTTTCGGTGTTTCTCTACTTCGCCTCGCGATGCAGGGTATGCCTGCGTTCCCGCGGGCAGTACTTGCGCAACTCGAGGCGTCCCGGGTCGTTCTTCTTGTTCTTGCGCGTCGTGTAGGTTCGAACCTTGCACTCGGTGCAAGCCAACTGAATGACCGGCCGGGCTTCTGCTTTGGCCATGTGTTCCTACTCGGTGATAGTCGTGATCGCCCCGGCGCCGACAGTGCGGCCACCCTCGCG
>CAZFLI010000199.1:0-2833 GCA_964519845.1 uncultured Anaerolineaceae bacterium
CTGGACCGGACCCTGGTGGCCTTCGTCGAGCAGTTCCCGCCGCTGGCCGTCTTCCGCGACGGTCGCCCGGCGGCGGAGTACCTGGCAGGGGTGAGCGAGGGCGTGCCCAACCGCCAGATCCTTCTGGAGGAGTTGCTGCTGCTGTGGCTGGCCAACCTCAACCCGGCCTTCGGCACCTTTGACGAGCTGTTCGACGATGCCGAGCTATCGGGCGGGACGGGCTACGACCGGCTGATGGAGGGCCTCCAGACGTTCTTCGAGGGGCAGCCGAAGTTCGGGCGCCAGGAGCTATCGTTGCTGGCCTTCCTGCGCGCCCCCGCGCTGACCAAACCCGACTCCCTGGCCGGCCAGCTGCGCTACATGCGCTCCCGCTGGGGACTGGTGCTCACTCCGTTCCTGGACCGCCTGATCGTGACCCTGGACGTCCTGCACGAAGAGGAAGTCGCGCTCTGGATGCGGATGCATCCGTCCGTGGAGCCCGCCGTAACCGTCGGCCCCGGTCTGGGCGGCCTGGAGAACGAGTACGAGCGCTTCAGCGCCGACAGCGACTGGATGCCGCGCGTCGTGCTGATGGCCAAGACGACATTCGTCTGGCTGGACCAGCTCTCCAAGCAGTACGGCCGCTGGATCCAGCGCCTGGACGAGATCCCGGACGAGGAGCTGGACAGGCTCGCCGGGCGGGGCTTCACCGGCCTGTGGCTGATAGGCCTGTGGGAGCGCAGCCGGGCCAGCCAGAGGATCAAGCAGTGGCGCGGCAATCCCGAGGCCGCCGCTTCGGCCTACTCGCTGATGGACTACGTCGTGGCCGAGGACCTCGGCGGCGAGGCGGCGTTCCGCAACCTGCGCGACCGTTGCTGGGCCCGCGGCATCCGGCTCTCGAGCGACATGGTGCCCAACCACATGGGCATCGACTCTCGCTGGGTGATCGAGCACCCCGACTGGTTCATGCATCTGCCCGAGCCCCCCTACCCCGTCTATACGTTCAGCGGCGGCGACCTGTGCGACGACGACCGGGTGGCGATCCAGATCGAGGACCACTACTGGAACTCGACCGATGCCGCCGTCGTCTTCAAGCGCACCGACAAGCTCACCGGCGACGCCCGCTACATCTACCACGGCAACGACGGCACGAGCATGCCCTGGAACGACACCGCCCAGCTGGACTTCCTCCAGGCCGAGGTCCGCGAGGCCGTCATTCAGACCATCCTCCATGTCGCCCGCCAGTTCCCGATCATCCGCTTCGACGCGGCCATGACCCTGGCTCGCCGCCACATCCAGCGGCTGTGGTATCCGGAGCCGGGCCAGGGCGGCGCGATCCCCAGCCGGGCCGAGCACGCCATCTCGCGGGCCGCGTTCGACGAGCACATGCCGGCCGAGTTCTGGCGGGAGGTCGTGGATCGAGTGGCGGCCGAAGTGCCGGACACGCTGCTGCTGGCCGAGGCCTTCTGGCTGCTGGAGGGCTACTTCGTCCGCACGCTGGGGATGCACCGGGTCTACAACAGCGCCTTCATGAACATGCTCCGCGACGAGGAGAACGCCAACTACCGGCGGGTCATCAAGGACACTCTGGAGTTCGACCCGGAGGTCCTCAAGCGCTTCGTCAACTTCATGAACAACCCCGACGAGCGCACGGCCGTCGACCAGTTCGGCAAGGGCGACAAGTACTTCGGTGTGGCCACGCTGCTGGCGACCATGCCGGGGCTGCCGATGGTCGGGCACGGCCAGGTGGAAGGCTTCGCCGAGAAGTACGGCATGGAGTACCGGCGCGCCTACCGCGACGAGCAACCGGACCAGGAGGTGGTGGAGCGCCACGAGCGGGAGCTGTTCCCACTCTTCCACCGCCGCCACCTCTTCGCCGACGCGACCGACTTCCTGCTCTACGACGTCTTCGATCCGGCCGGCTGGGTCAACGAGGACGTCTTCGCCTATTCCAACGGGCGCGGACAGGAGCGGGCTCTGATCGTCTACAACAACAAGTACGCCGAGATACGGGGCTGGATCAAGACCTCGACGGCCTACTCGGTGTCGGATGGCGCGGGCGGCCGGCGGCTGATTCAGCGCTCGCTGGGCGAGGGCCTTGGGCTGCACCCCGAAGGCGACTGGTACACGCTGCTGCGCGAGCATCGCTCCGGGCTGGAGTACATCCGCCGTTCATCCGATCTGTGCCGGCACGGCCTGTACGTGGAGTTGCACGCCTACGGCTGCCAGGTCTTCCTGGACATCCGAGAGCTCCACGACGGTCCGTCGGGGCAGATGCGGCGGCTGTTCGAGAGCCTGGGCGGGCGCGGAGTGCCGAGCGTCGGCGCGGCTCTGCGCGAGATGCAGCTGGAGCCGCTGCGGGCGGCCCTGGGCAGGCTGGCAGAAACCGGCACGCTTCCACGGCCGGCCACGGCGAAGGCCAGGGGCAAGGCGGGGGCCAGGGGCAAGGCGGGGGCCAGGGGCAAGGCGGGGGCGGCCGGCGCCACGACCGCGGAAGACACGACTGCCGCAGGCGCAACGGCTGCCGTGGCGGCGGTGCTGCGGGCCGTGGCCGAGGTGACCGGCTCGGCGGCCGAGATTGATCGGGCCGCGGCCGATCTCGAGGTCCGCCTGAGGGCGGCCCTGCAGCTGATCGCCGCGAGCGCGGAACGCCTCGGCCCCGGTCCGGCGAACGACGAGGCGCGGCGGACGTTCCTGGCCGGGCTGATCGTCGAGGCCGCCGCCGCGATCGGAGACACTGATGACCTGCGGCTCTGCCAGGTCATCGCCGAGTCCCTGGCCGGCCCAGACGACGCGGCTGTTGCCGCGGCCCTGCCCCGACTCCCGCTCACCTCGTCAGTGGCAGACCTGCCCG
>CAZFLI010000200.1:0-2825 GCA_964519845.1 uncultured Anaerolineaceae bacterium
CGGGCCTGGATGGAGTTCCCCAACGGCCACCCCGACTGCCTGGTCTGCGGCACCTGCAAACGGCAGCGGGTACTGGGCCACCAGGCTGCCGGCCGGACGGTGGCGTTCATCGGCGACGGCGAGAGCGACCGCTACGCCGCCGCGTACTCGGACATCATCTTCGCCAAGCACGATCTGGCCCGGCTGTGCCGCGAGCAGGGCTGGCCGTTCACTGAGTGGCGCGACTTCGCCGGCATGACCGTCTGGCTGGAGGCCGCCGTCGCCGCCTGGCGGGCGGACCCGGCCGCCATCCCGCCGCACGAGTCTCGGCCGTTCATCTGCGGCCCGGAGGTCTGGGGCCCGGGTCGCACCGATCCGCCGCACGCCGCCGCCGGGCCGGGCTGGACGCTGGCCGAACCGCCCTCGGATTGAACCGTGCCTCAGCTCACGAAAGGGTGAGCGCTCGATCCGGGCTGAGCAGGAAGGGCGGGAGGAAGGCCGGGATGTTGGAGAACGGCAGCACGTCCGGATGCAGCTCGATGCCGAGCGCTCCGGCCATGAACTCCCGCCGCGCCTGGATCCGCTTCCAGGCCCCGGGATAGCTTCCCGCGAAGGCCTCCCGCAGAGGCTCGTCGGCCAGGGCCAACCCATCCTCTATGTTGGTCGTGAAGTAGTCCGTGCCGGTCGCGGGGATCACGTCCACCTGCAGCGCCATGCCGGACCGGAGCTCGATCGGCGAGCCTTCCCAGATGGGGGAGTTGACCCACTCATCGAGCCCGATCTGGTGCCCAGGATTCAGGCCGATGCCGAAGAACGGGTCGCCGAGGCGTCGCTCGACGATCTCGTACAGGGCGCCGCCGGTCTGACCCACGTGCAGCGCCCCGTACCACTCGGCGATGGCCTCGAAGTACGGCCCGACCAGGCGCTTCACGTAGTCCGAGATCCCCGACGGCAGCTCGCTCGCGTCGCCGACCACGAAGCCGGCCCGGCAGTTGAGCGCCCCCCAGACGCCGAAGGCCGCTGTGAATCGGTCGCCCCGCTCAATCCTCCGATCACCGGGGCTCAGCAGCCCCAGGGTGGCGCGCGGGCCGGCGGTCAGCATCAGGTGGCACGACAGCGGCATGCCGTTCCAGTTCAGGAGCCTGACGGCGTCGCACTCCCGCATCCCCGGCTCCAGCCCGAAGATCAGGCGGCGCAGGCCGTCCGACGTCTGGCAGGCGGCGTACTCGAGCTCGGCCAGCTGCTCGACCTCGTTGATGACCCGCAGGCCGTCCGCGGCGTCGATGAGGATTCCGGTCGCGTTCTCGACCCTTCCCCAGGGTCCGCACAGGCGCCGCAACTCGTCGACCAGAAAGGTCGGCGCATCGATAGCATCGGAAGAGGCGTAGGTCTTCCAGCCGATCACGCCCACCTTGCAGCCGAAGCCGATCCCCTCGCCGCCCAGGATCTCCGCCAGGGGCTTGGATCGGTCGCGCGGCTGGCCCGGCAGGCTCAGGTCCTGGAAGAGGATCGGCCGCATCCGCAGCGGCGCCTGGGCGGCCGTGGCGGAACACTCGTTGCCGGCCAGGATTGCCGGCTCGCCGTCCGGCCCGATCACCGCAATGGCCTCTTCGAAACGCGGGTCGAAGCCGCTCAGCCAGGCCAGCCCGGCGCTGTGCTCGCGGTCGGCGTAGACGACGAGCCGGTCGTAGCCGCGCTCTCGGGCGCGTTCGCGAAGGCGCGCCAGCCGAGCCTCGAAGATGCCGGGTCCCAGCTGCGGCCGGTCCTCGGGCATCCCGAAGTCGGGCAGGTCGATCTTGTCCAGTCGAGCTGTCATGCCCGGAACCTCCGACTCAGGGTTTGGCGGGTGCCCACGGAATGGGATTGGCCGCGTCCCTGTCTATCAGTACGAACCGGTCCGCTTGAGCCGGCATCCACGGCCCGGCCTCGCCGTCCGGCCAGATGACTCGCACCTGGGCTGAGGTCGCGTCGCCGGCGCGCATATCCGGGTCGTGTGACCGACCTGACTCACCGGCCGAGCCTGATCCACGATGTGGCCTGACTCCCGCCGCGGGCTCACCGCCGAAGGGCGCAATGCTTGGCCCTGGCCTGCCCGCCGAGCCGGGCAACTACGCCCAGGCCGCCATCGCGGAGTCTCCGCCGGAGCCCTTGACGCTCCAGGCATGCGTATGCTACATAGGTATGCGCCGGGCGAACAGTTCCGTGCCGTGTGTCAAGCTGTCACTCCAGGGTTGCAGCGTAGCCGAACGTCAACCCGGTGCGTAACGTCAACCTGGTGCGTATGGCCTGCCCGGGGATTGTGTCCCGACTGCGGCCGGTCTACTCTTGGTGTGGCACGAGAACGTCTCGCGAGCCACCAGAGCAGCTGCCTGATCTCGGCAGGCCCATGCAATTCGTCGAGATCGGGCGGCGGATAAGGAGGTCCGGCGGGCTAACGCTTCAGTGGTTGCAGGCAAGTACGCCTCAAGCATCTCGGCTGCCATCTGGATTCGGCTGCCGCCTCAGGAGGATTGGGATTCATGGTCAGCACTCGGAGATTGTTTGCTCTGGCCGCGGTCGCGGCCCTTGTAGTGTCCGTGTCCGCCTGCTCGAGCTCGAGCAGTGAGGACACCAGTTGCGTCGTCGGTGTCTCCTGGAACAACTACCAGGAAGAGCGCTGGGCCAAGTGGGACGAGCCGGCCATCAAGGCGGCTCTCGAGAAGGCCGGCTGCACTTACATCTCCAACGACGCCAAGTCGTCGAATGACACTCAGGCCTCGAACGTCGACGCTCTGATCAACCAGGGCGCCAAGGTCGTGATCATCCTGGCCCAGGACGGCACCGCCATCAAGCCGGCCGTCAAGAAG
>CAZFLI010000201.1:0-2824 GCA_964519845.1 uncultured Anaerolineaceae bacterium
AGCTCCAGCACGCCTTTGGCGCCTCCGACGCGCCACACGACCCCCCGCCAGGGGGGCAGGGCGCGGCGCAGTGCCAGCACCCTCCGCGGTCCGTCCGCGCCCCCGGCAGCGCCGGGGGCACCGTCCTCGCCGCCGGCTCCCCGGCCGCCGCTGCCGGTCCCGCCGAGCAGCCGGCGCAGACCCCGGCCGCTCCGCGCGCGACCCTCCGGAGGCGCCACAAACACCACGTCGATGGCGAAGCGCATGAACAACATGTGAATGCCGTTCTCGCCGGGTAGCCACAACCCGTGGCCGTTCGGCAGCCGGGAACGGAGCATCAGGCCCATGAACTTGGCCCAGAGGGACGAGCCGTCCTCCAGGCTCTCCGCAAGAAGGGTTCCGCGGCTGGCGTTGCGGGCGACCAGCCGGGTCCGGCTCACGGCATTCCGCCCATCGCGAACGTCTTGACCAGCGAGATGATGGCCGGGCCGAGGATGACCACGAACAGCGCCGGGAAGATGCAACCGACAAGCGGCAAGAGCATCTTGATGGGGGCTTTCGCGGCTTGCTCTTCGGCGCGCTGGCGGCGCTCGATGCGGAGCTGCTCCGACTGGACCTGGAGCACCTTCGAGATCGAGACGCCCAGCGTCTCGGCCTGGATGATGGCGCCGATGAAGTTGGACAGCGGCTGTACCCGCGTACGGGGAACGATGTCGCGCAGCGCCTCCCGTCGGCTCTTGCCCATGCGGACCTCAGCCAGGGCTCGCCGGAACTCATCGCTGAGCGGGCCGGGCATCTTCTCGACGCACTTGGCCAGCGCGGCATCGAAGCCCAAGCCTGCTCGGACGGAGATCGTCAGCAAGTCCAGCGTGTCGGGGATCATCTTCAGGATTATCGCCTGCCGGGCCTTGATCTTGTTGCCGAGCCAGAACTCCGGCAGCAGGTAGCCGATCAAGACGGCGATCATGCCGAACATGAAGCCTTGCACGACGCCGGACCCGATGACGAAGCCCATCAGCACGAAGAGGGTCACGCCGGCGATGAAGGCCGCGAGGATCTTGACGCCCGTCCAGTCCGAAAGGCGTAGATCGCCCGGGTTGCCGGCCATGGCCAGCCGCTTCTCGGCCACGTCGGCCGAGGACGCGCTGGACAGCCGCGAGCCCATGCGCGACAGCCGCGAGATCAAGGGGCGAACGGTGCGATCGGCGAAGGGCTGCTGCAGTTCCAGCTCTTCGAGGTTCCTGGCCTGGAGGCTGCCCAGCTGGGTCAGGCGGGCCTGGACCGGGTCGACCGAGCCGCCGCTCGCGAGCCCGACGAAGATGAGGATGATGCCTGCCCCCAGCAGGCCGGCGACCAGGAGGATGGGCATCTCTCAGACCTCGATCGCGACGATCTTCTGGATCAGGACGAAGCCGATGAACATCGCGAAGCCCGCAAAGCCAAGGATGATCAGGCCGGCCGGCAGGCCGCCGATGCCGGGCGGGTTCGAGAACATGGGCTCCATGAACTTCGGTGCGACAACCATCAGGGCGCCGACCAGGCCGATCGGCAGGAAGGCCACGACGTAGCCCGACATTCGCTGCTGGGCGGTCAGGGTCCTGATCTCACCCTTGATCCGGACCCGCTCGCGGATGGTGAAGGCGATCGAGTCCAGGATCTCGGCCAGGTTCCCGCCGACCTGGTGCTGGATGGTGATGGCGGTGGCCATCAGCTCCAGGTCGTCCGAGCGCACCCGCCGGACCATGTTCTCCAGGGCAACCTCGAAGGCAAGACCCAGGTTGACCTCACGCACGACGCGGTTGAATTCGGTAGTCACCGGAGGCTGGCCTTCGCGGACCACCATCTCGATCGCCTGCAGGAAGGACGAGCCCGCCCGCAGGGCGTTGGCAATGAGGGTGATCGTGTCCGGCAGCTGCTTGTTGAAGGCGGCCAGGCGCGAGGCTCGGCGGCGGTTCAGCCACATCCGCGGGAGCACAAAGCCGATCGCGGCGCCGATCAGCAGAGCCAGCGGCGTTTGGAGCGGCTTGAGGACGAAACCGACGAAGATGAAGGTTATCGGCACGGCGATGACGACGCCGATCCATATGGCGATGAACTCGCCGGGCTTGAGCTTGAGGTCCGCCCGGGCGATGTCGCGCGCCAGGTTGGCGCCGAAATCACGCTGCTCGACGATCTTGTTCAGCTGGGCCAGGGCCACGCTCTGGGAAAGGGCGTCACCGAGGCTGGCGCCGCCGGCCTGAGAGACGGGGGTCTGCTCCTTCCCAGCGGCGTACCGCTCGAGGCGGGCGTCCATGCCGGACCCGCCCCCTGAGCCGGCCAGACCCAGGAAGATGAGGAAGATCCCGGCTCCCAGGATTGCCGCTACGACAAGAACTGTGGCAGACATCTCGGTTTCCCTGCTTCGAGGCTATGCGAAGCCGAAGAGGCTGCGCGGCAGCTGGATGCCCATGACCTCGAACTTCTCTACGAACTTGGGCCGGATACCGGTGGGCCGCAGGCGACCCTGGATCTTGCCCTCCACCACGCCGGTCTGCTCAAAGATGAAGACATCCTGCATCACGATAACGTCGCCTTCCATGCCCTGCACTTCGGTGATGTTGGTGATGCGGCGAGTTCCGTCCTTGAGGCGGGACTGGTGGATGACCAAGTCCACGGCCGACGAGACCTGCTCGCGAATGGCTCGCAGCGGCAGGTCCACACCCGCCATGAGGACCATCGTCTCGAGGCGGGCGAGCATGTCGCGGGGGCTGTTGGCGTGGCCGGTGGACATCGAGCCGTCGTGGCCGGTGTTCATGGCCTGGAGCATGTCGAGGGCTTCGCCGCCTCGGCACTCGCCGACGATGAT
>CAZFLI010000202.1:0-2742 GCA_964519845.1 uncultured Anaerolineaceae bacterium
GTGCCGCCGCCGATGTCGATGATCATGCTGCCGGTGGGCTCAGTGATCGGCAGGCCGGCTCCGATGGCGGCCGCCATGGGCTCTTCGATCAACCCGGCCCAGCGCGCCCCGGCGTTGATGGCCGCGTCGCGCACGGCGCGCTTCTCGACTTCGGTCACGCCGGAAGGGATGCCCAGCAGCATGCGCGGCCGCGGCACCATGCCGACCCGGTCGTGAACCTTGCGCACGAAGTAGGCAATCATCTGCTGGGTGACGTCGAAGTCGCTGATGACGCCGTCGCGCAGCGGCCGGACGGCGATGATGCTGGCGGGGGTACGGCCGACCATGCGCTTGGCCTCGGCGCCGACGGCGAGCACTTTCCGGGTTTTGGCGTCCATGGCGACCACGCTCGGCTCGCTGATAACGATGCCGCGATCGCGAACGTGGACCAGGGTGTTGGCCGTGCCCAGGTCGATGCCGATGTCTTTGGAGAACAGCCCGAGCAGACTGTTGATGCCGAACATGATTCGAGGCGGGACCTCAGCGCGGTGCCAGGCTGAAAAGCGCGTGCAGTATACCCGGCCCTTCGTGGGGCCGCGTTCATGGGGCAAGTGCCCACAAACCGCCGGCGGCTCCTAGCCCGGCCGGTCGAACGCCACGCCTCGGTCGCGCAGGGAGACGAAACCGTCGCCGGCGATGATCAGGTGGTCCAGCACCTGGATGTCCAGCAGGCGCCCGGCCGCCAGTGTCTCGGACGTCAGCCGCAGGTCGTCCGGGCTGGGCGTCGGGTCGCCCGAAGGATGGTTGTGGACCAGGATCAGGCCGGCCGCGTTGAGCCGCACCGCGTCGCGGAAGAGCTCGCCGACCCGGACCAGGCTGGAGGAGACGTTGCCCTGGTAGACCGTCACCTGGCGCAGAACCGCATTGCGGGTGTTGAGCAGGACGACCCGCAACTCCTCGCGCTCAAGGAAGCCCATCTGGGGAACAAGCCGCTCGCCCACATCCCGGGGTGCGCGCACCGACCAGCGGCCCTGGGGCCAATCGGCCACGACCCTCCGGCCCAGCTCGAAGGCGGCCGCCAGCTGGGCAGCTCGCACCGGCCCCACCCCGGGCACGGCCTCGAGCTCCGCGTCGGCGGCCCGCGCCAGGCCGACCAGGCCCTCGTGGCGCCTGAGCGCGTCCGCAGCCGCGTCGACGGCCGTGGCGCCGCGGGTGCCCGATCCCCACAGCACGCCGATCAACTCCGCCGCGCTGAGGGCGCTGGGACCGTGCAGGGCCAGGCGCTCGCGGGGGCGCTCGGGGATGGGCAGGACTGTTCGCCCGAGAGCCAGCTCGGCGGCGCGGGCAGGCCCGCCGGCCCTGCGGCCCCGAGTCTCTCCAGTTGGGCAACCGTCCGGACCCACGTCCCCATCCTGTGTTGTGGCGGACTGCTCGGGCGTGCCTGCTGCGTCGCAATCCCCGGAGCCCAGCGACGGAAGCCCGCCGATTTCCCCCGCCGTCGGGCTCCGGGAACGAGGGCAGACTAGCGACGGCCGCTTATCTGCGGCCTATCGCCGGCTCAATTGCGGCTTCACCGGGAGCGGCCTCGCGCCGCGGGCCGGGATCGCCGGGCACTCTCGACTACTGGTTGACGGCCCACCAGGCGATCACCATGAGCGCGCCGTTGTAGGCGCCGTGAAGCGAGATCGAGGCAAGGAGAGATCGCCGGCTGGTGTAGACCCAACCCAGCAGCCACGCGACCGGCAGCCTGGCGACGACGGCCAGGAGGGCCAGGCGAATTCCCAGATCCACGGCGTTGATGTCGTATGAGTTGTTGAGGATGTGGACCGAGGCGAACAGGACGGCCCCGCGAAGCAGCGCTGAATTGCGGTTGATCGATCGAGCCCAGGCAGTCGTGAGGAAGCCGCGAAAGAAGATCTCCTCGCCGATCGGGGCAACCACGGCCGCGCCCAGCAGCACGATCCAGAAGTCCAGGTCGGTGGCGATCTCGTACGTGTCGCCTGATGCGGACGAGTCCTGGAGGCCCAACATGGCCGTCACCACGAGCGCCAGGATCACACTTCCGATCATGGCCGGCACGGCCAGGCCCAGGCCCAGGCCGATGTCGCCGGCGGCCGATCGAAGCCTCGACGGCACGGCTGCCGGACGCAGCCTGCTCCAATAGGCGGCCAGCATCTCGCCCCGATTCGGTGCCAGGCGGCTGGGCCGAGCCACGTCGCGCCAGGTCAGGGCGCCGGTGCGAACCGCCAGCCAGTGCGTGACGGCCGCGTAGCAGACGAGATTGACCAGCAGGGCCACGAGCAGCTCGACGGAGTCCGCCATCCTGATGCCCGACCACCGCGCCGGAACGATCACGAGCAGCGTGGCGGCGAGGGAAAGCGCCAGCATCACGCCGGTCGCCAGAAGCGGCGATGGGCCGAAGTAGTCCTCCCAACCGTCCTCGCGGCGCTGGCGGGACTGGGCCACCGCGGCGGCTCCCAGGCCGGCGGTGAGCATGACCAGAGAGCCAACCTCGGCCAGCAGGCGGATTGCCCCCGGGACGGCCGATGTCAGCCCGGCGGTGGAGGCGGCAAGGAGGGCTGCCAGCGCAGCCGCTCCGGCCACCGAGAGGGCCCAGCCGGCGGCGTAGAGCCTGGGCGCGGCCCGTCCGGCGAGCGAGGCGAGGGACCGGGCCACGGCGGGCGGGTGCTGGCTGTTCGGGGGCGACGGCTCGCTGTAGGGCAGCGGGCCGATCGGTGGATAGCCATAGAGCCCCGGCTGCGG
>CAZFLI010000203.1:0-2690 GCA_964519845.1 uncultured Anaerolineaceae bacterium
GCCCTGCTGGCCGTGCCCTGCCTGGGCAGGGTTCTGCTGGCCATGCAGATCGCCCGCATCGCCCAGTCGATGGTGGGGATCGTGGCGATCCTCTTCGCTCTGCAGCGATACGGCTCGCCCCAGCTGGCCGGCGCCGTGGCCTTTGCCAGCATCGTGCCGGGGTTGCTCGTCAGCCCCCTCGCCGGGGCCCTGCTGGATCGCCACGGGCGCGTCCGGCTGATCATCCTGGACTACCTGGTGGCGGCCAGCGCCCTGACCCTGATAGCCGTGCTGGCGCAGGCGGGCGACCTGCCCGAGTGGCTCCTCCTGGCCATCGTCTCGATCGCGGCCGTCACCGGCCCGTTGTCGCATAGCGGGCTTCGCAGCCTCTTCCCGCTGATGGTGCCGGAGCCCCTCTGGGAGCGAGTCAACGCCGTTGACTCGAACGGCTGGGTCCTGGCCACCCTGGTGGGCACGCCGTTCGGGGCGGTCTTCGCCCAGGTCCTGGGCTTCGAGGTCGCCCTCTCGCTGATCGCCGGGAGCTACCTGGTCGCGGCCCTGGTCATGGTCGGCGCCCCCGACCCGCGGACTGCCGTGGCCTCCACCGGCAGCCTCGTCCGCGACGCCTGGTTGGGCCTTGTCTACACCTGGGAGAACCGCACCCTGCGCGGCCTGGCCATCTCGCTCTCGACGATGAACCTGGCCGGCGGCGTGATCGAGATCGTGGTGCCGGTGCTGATCCTCCACCACCTCAGCCTGGAACAGGCCTGGGTCGGCTACATGTTCGGCCTGATGGGAGCCTTCGGCATCGTCTCGGCCTTCCTGGCCGGCAGGCTGCGAACCGCCGGGCGCGAGAAGCGGATGATCGTACTGCCGGCTTTCGGCTTCACTGCCGCCACGGCCTTGCTGCTGTGGCCGGCCGGCCTGCTGCCGATCGCCCTGGCGATGGCGATCGGTGGGCTGGTCAACGGGCCGATGGACATCGCCCTGTTCACCCTGCGCCAGCGCCGCACCGACCCGGCCTGGATGGGCCGGGCCTTCACCGTTTCAATGAGCCTCAACTTCGCCGGGTTCCCGATCGGAGCGGCCGTGGCCGGGGTGCTGGTGGGCTTCTCGATAGAGGCCGCCGTCGTCTTCGGCGTGACCGCCAACCTTGTCGGGGCGGTGCTGGCCTGGCGGCTCATCCCCGGCGCCGAGGACGAGGAGGCAGACGGGGCGGAGGCGGCGCCGGCTGCCTGAGCGCCCGCTACGCGCTGGGCCCTTCCGCCATCGACTCGACGACGGCCCCGCGGCGGCGGGCGATGGCCTGGACGATCTCCAGGGCGCGGCGATGACGGGCCTCGATCTCGGCTCGTTTGAGAGCGATCATCTCGTGGCGGGCCTGCGGCGACAGCTCACGCAGGCGCCTGGCGCCCAGCGACGAGCGCGGGGTTATGTCGCCTTCGGGCGAAAGGATCGTCCAGTCGGCCAGACGGTTCAGCGAGAAGGTGGAGCGAAGACCTTCTCGAATCGGCAAGCCCGTCGGCTGGCCGGTCAGCGTGCAGTCGATCGTATCTTCGTGAATGGCGTGGATTCGGCACGGGATCAACTCGCTGGCGCTCGAGTTGAGCATCGGGAACAACAGCCTGGCCGTCGCCACCACCGGGTACTCGTCGAACTCCTCCATCAGCCCCTGCAGGACGCCGACCGTAGCCTGGGCCCTGGCTGATGTGATCGCGGCCGCCTCGTCGTCGAAGACCAGGGTCATGCCCTCCGGCGAGTGGCTCAACAACCGGGACGGCACCGGCTGGGGAGGCGGTCCGGCCGCCTGGCGGGGCTCGCAGACGACGGCCCGGTCGCCGGCGTGCGGGTCGCCGGTATCCGGTCCCGTGTCGCGAAGAGCCCTGTCGGCGGCAGAGGCGTTGGCCATGAACTCGGCGGCCGGCACCAAACCGATCTTGCCGCCGGGGGCTGCCAACGCGAAGACGGGCGAGGATGCCTTCAGCCGGCCCTGCAGAACGGCCGTGGCGAGAGACCGCAGGGCGTCGTTGCCGGTTCGCAGCAGCCATGGATCGGGGCGCAGGATGTCCAGGTCGAAGGCACCCAGCTCGGCCAGGCCGTGAGTGTGGAGCCAGGCCACTCGATCCCGGCGCCCCCCAACCGCATGGCAGACGTAGAGGGCCTCGACGTCCAGGGCGGCATCGTGGCTCAGCTCGTCGTCCAGCGCGGCCGGAGACCAGGGCAGGCGCGAAGCCAGGTCCACGCCCAGAACGCCGTCCTCTCCCATGACCCGGCGCATGAACCACAGCAGCCGCTTGCGGTCCCGCAGGACGTCGTCGTGCTCCGCGGCCACGACCACCAGTACCGCTGACGCGCCGGTCCGAGCCTGCGACGCTTCGCCATCGGTCAGGCCCTGTGCGTACTCGAGGAAGCCCGCCGCCGGTGGGGCATCCGGCTCGAGCAAGACGATCGCCGAACCGTGGTCCTCGTGGCACAGCCCAAAGGCCCAGTCCGCCGTGCCCCGGCCCCTCTCGGACGGCACGACCTGCATCCCCGCCACACGCAGCCTCTCGGCCATTTCCGCAGGCGCAGGCGCGGCGCCGGCGAAATACGCGACACCGAGGCCGGGTTTGTCACTCTTGAGAAGGTCGATCATCGTCCTCTATCCCTGGCGCGGTCGATCGTAGGCCCCGCCGGCGGTACTTGCAGCACCCGGACGATGGTACGCCCTC
>CAZFLI010000204.1:0-2672 GCA_964519845.1 uncultured Anaerolineaceae bacterium
CGGCCAGGAACGGGAAGACGAACAGCAGGAACAGGCGGCTGACATCGGGCAGCTTGAGCAGGAACAGGGCGCTCAGGGTGATCACCGCAAGGGTGCCGGCCGCCTTGAGGACCTCGATGGCCTCGCCCCGGACCGTCCACCGAGCTCGGCCTCTATAGAGCCCGCGCAGCCAGAGCAAGCCAATCCAGATCGCAATGAGCCCGGCGACTGCCAGCCTGGGGTCCGGGATGGCGGGGTCCAGCGCAGCGGGCCACTCTTCGTCCGAGCCGAACCGGAGAAGCGTCGCAATCTCCACGACGACCAGCGCGAGCAAGGCATCCGCCGCCATGAGGGCGAGTCGGAACAAGTACGCGTGGCGACGGATCATCGACCCTCTCCTGCACGTGTCCCCGGGCAGGAACACGCCCGGCACCTCGGCGCCGCAACCCCAAGAGTACCGCGCTCGTATGTAGGTGCGCAACCTTGGTTCGGCTTCACTCCCCAGTTCGGCCTCACTCCGCATCGGCGCGAGTCGGGGCACTGTGCTACAGTCCGGCCGCCGTGGATGCCAACCAATCCCCGCGGCGAGTATTGCGACAGTCGCAATCCGTAGCCGCCTTCCTCTCGTTCTTGTGGCCCGGTCTGGGGCAGTTCTATGCTGGCCATCGCCGACAGGCTGCCCTGCTCGCGATACCAGCTCTCGCAGTCGCCCTCCTGATCCTCTACCAGGCCCGGCAGGGACTCGCCGTGTTTGCGGCCAGATTCGTAGACCCCGCGTTTGCCCTGTGGGCGCTGGTCGTGATCCTGGTGCTGGGAGTGTGGCGGGTCATCGCTGTGGCGCATGCATATCGGGCCATGGGCGGTGCCCCCGCCCCGACTGCGACCAGGCGCAACTCACGAGTCGTGCTGGCGGTCTTGCTCGCGGTGGTCGTGGCCACGCATGGAATCGCCGCTGCGCTTGCCTACGTCGACTACGTCGCCTTCTCTAACACCTTCGGCCAGGAGGACCTGTCCGGCGATCAAGTCGATCCTGCCGCGACGCCGCCGCCGGACGTCTTCATTGACGGCACCCAGCCGCCGCCCACCTTCGAGACCGCCACCCATTGGCCGGTCACCGGTCGCGTCACCATCCTTCTCACCGGAGTCGACAGTTACACCGGCCGGACCGAGCGACTGTACGACTCGATCATGGTTGTGAGCCTGGACACGGACACGAACAAGGTGGCCATGGTGAGCGTGCCGCGCGACAGCGCCGCCTTCCCGCTGTATTTCGGTGGCACCGTCGGGACCAAGACACGCATCAACTCGCTGGTCTCCTATGTACAGCATGGCTGGATTCGGTCGCCCGACGATCCGATGACCACCTTTGTCAAGGAAATCGGCTACCTGGTCGGCATTCCGATCGACTACCACGCGGTCATGGATCTCGCCGGCTTCATGAAGATGATCGACCTCGTTGGCGGGATCGACATCAACAACCCGAGCGTGATCAACGACGGCTCGTACGACTGGCTGGACCACTCGCCTCCTGGCTTCTACCTCCCGGCCGGTCCGCACCACCTGGACGGCAGACAGGCCCTGGCCTACGTTCGATCACGGCACGGCACAAACAACAACGACTGGAAGCGCTCCTCGCGCCAGCAGGAGGTCCTTGTTGCGCTCGAACACAAGATGGCGAGCCCCAGCATGATCCTGCAGCTCCCGACGCTGCTTCAGACTCTCGGGTCCTCCGTGAAGACGACTTTCCCTGCAGGCCAGATTGCCGACATGGTGGCGCTGGGAGAGAAGATCCCGAAAGACAGCATCAAGCAGGTCGTATTGGGCCCCCCGTACAGCAATCTGAGGGCGGCCGGAAGCGACGGCCCCGCGACGTCCTGCCTGAGGCTTGACTTGATCGCGCCTCTGTCTGTGGAGCTGTTCGGCCAGGACAGCCGCTACTACGGCAAGAAGCAGGCGAACACCTGCCCTGCCTGAGCGCGCAACCGGCGACGCCTTTCGGGCGTCTTCTTGATGCGGCTCGCTCGGCGCGGGCTGCCATGTTGCCGGCGCCGGATCATCGGGCGGTCCGGCTGGGACTCGGGCGCCAAGCGGATCACAATTGGCGCACCAGGGAGAGGCACGTTACGGAGTGCGACTCACGCCGACGCTCAACCGGCTGCCAGCGGCGATCCGGGCTGCTGTGACACCCGGAGAGGCTGCTCCGCTGGCGCGGCGAACAGGTCGCGGAGGCTCTGCACTGGCTGCGGGTTTGCTGTCATTCGTGTGGCCCGGCCTCGGCCAGTTCTACCTGCGCCGTCGTAACGAGGCCATTCTGTTCGCGCTGCCGGCCCTGGTGGCCGCTCTGTGGCTGGTCGCCCAGCTGAGCCAGGGAGGGGCCCTGTTCGTGGGGAGCTTCTTCGCCGACGCCGGTTTCGCCCTGACGTTCGCCCTGGTCACCGTCTTCGTCGGCATCTGGCGCGGAGCATCGATGGTCCACGCCTACGCGCTGGCCACAAGGGAACGCCCTCGCCTCCTGGATCTGGGCATCATGACCGCGCTGCTGTTGACGATCCTGGCCAGCCACGCCTTCGTCGTCAGAACGGCCTGGGCCGCCTACGTCTTCGACAACACGGTCGGCCAGAACGATTTCCTCAGCGCTTTGCCCACCGTCAGCGCGGATCCCAGCGAGGAGTACGTAGCCAGCCCCACCCCGA
>CAZFLI010000205.1:0-2647 GCA_964519845.1 uncultured Anaerolineaceae bacterium
TGGGCGTGGGGCCAGCGACCTGGACGTTGTAGGCGATGCAGTACATCTCCATGTCGGCGGCCGGCCGGCCGTAGATCGACTCCTTGTTGTCGCTGTACTGGATGTTCTTGTGGCAGCGAATCCCCCCGAAGCCGGCTCCGGCCTGGGTGACCTCACGGACCCACAGGGCGTCCTGCCAGTTGGCGTTATTGGTCAGGGCGGTCTCGGCGTCGGTGAGCGTGAACGTGACCGAGCCGCCGGCGCCTGTGGTCCGCGTCTCGATGATGGTCGACGGGTTGCTGCCGTCCCAGCCGCTCATGATCTCGAAGGTCCAGCCGCTTGCCAGAACGCAGGCCGCCGGGATGTCGGTCGCCGGGTTGGTGACCGTGCGCTGGTAGCTGGTGTCCAATTCGGCGGCATGGCCCCCCGTGTCGTCGGGCTGGCCGGAGCTGGTGGCCTGGTTGTTGGCCGGAACGTCAGAGTAGGCGGGGCAGATGACCTTGATGAGGGTCAGGGTGGGGTTGGAGACGGTAACCACCGGCTGTGCCGACCGGATCTCCACAAGCTGGCCGTCGTTGCCGTGCTGCGTCAGCGTCGTGAACTCGTACGCGCCGGCTGCCGAGGGAGCGGTCGCGCCCGAGTAGGTGATCGTCAGGTGGTCGCCGGAGTTGCAGCGGATGCTGATCTGCACGTACCACGGATCGGCGACCGTGCCGCTGCCGCCGATGCTCGTTCCCCAGCCGCTGTTGGGCCGGCAGGCATTGGTGGAGGTGGGGGCGACCTCGGCGACGGTGATCAGCCCCGCCGTGCCGGTGGTCTGGGGCTGGGTCCAGCCGGGTGGGATCACGAGCCGAAGGTAGGAGTTGGCCGGGTAGGATCCAGTCTCCGGGTCGTGGAAATCGAACGTCAGCGTCAGATTCGTGGCGCCCGGGGCCACCGCGGTCGGCGTGACGGTCATGACGCCGCCGCCGTCGGATGCGGCGGACATCGCGCCCACGGCCGCAACAACAAGCGAGATACCGGCCGCGAGGCCGACGGCGCGCCTGACCAGGCGCTTCTTTCCGAATAGACGCGACATCGAATGGATCCTCCTACGGCCCATCGTCGGCGGGACCTCGCGACGGCTCTGCGACGGTCGTCCACCAACCCGGTACTACCCACTCCGGCAGGCCGGGGCATCGTCTCAGTCCTGCTGCAAGTTGTCTAGTACCTTAGTCCTGCGAGCGGTAGTCCGAACGCGGGATAGCGTTGCAGGGTGTCAACGGCCGACGCACGAGGACACGTCGCTTCCCTCCAGCTCCCAGCCCTCGGCCACAGGCGCGGCCGCATGAGAAGAGCCGGCGGATCCTTTCGGACCCGCCGGCTGTGGGGGCGAGGGTGGTGGCCGCTGGCGCGGCCGACGGCCGTCTAGCGGCGTCGGGCGTTGCGGCGCTGCGTCTGGGCTGCGGCCAGGCCGAAGGCTCCGAAGAGCGCGGCGAGCAGCAGGGCCAGCGTAGGCGTGGATCCGCTGGTCGGTTCCTGAGTTGTGCCGGTAGGCGGCGGGGTGTCGTTGGGGGTCGCCGTCTCACCCTGGAACGACTCGTAGGGGGTTGCCGTCTCACCCTGGAACGACTCGTAGGGGGTCGGAGTGGGCGACGGCGTGGGCGTCGGAGTCGGCGTCGGAGTCGGCGTCGGAGTCGGCGTCGGCGTCGGGGTAGGAGTCGGCGTCGGAGTAGGCGTCGGCGTCGGGGTAGGAGTCGGCGTAGGAGTCGGCGTCGGCGTCGGGGTCGGAGTCGGCGTAGCCGTCGGCGTCGGGGTCGGAGTGGGAGTGGGCGTCGGCGTCGGGGTCGGCGGCAGGCAGATCACCCAGAACACCTTGTGCTTGGCCAGATTGTCCTCGTCGCCCTGCCAAAACAGCTTGTAGTGGCCGTTGGGAAGGGAGTAGGTGTTGGGCGAGGCCGGCGTCCGGTACTCACCGTTGACCCCAGTAAGGTAGGTGCCCGAGAGGACGGTCGTGCCGTTGCCGGTAGGCGGCCAGGACTTGATCCACCAGGCGCCCGACTGGCCCGAGTCGGCGAAGAAGAAGTGCACGTGGAACGTGCAGACCCAGGGCTCGTTGTTGATGATCGGCTCACTCTC
The DNA here is from genome assembly GCA_964519845.1 of uncultured Anaerolineaceae bacterium. Lineage (GTDB taxonomy): Bacteria > Chloroflexota > Limnocylindria > Limnocylindrales > CSP1-4 > Fen-1039. Next base: position 2,098 of record CAZFLI010000205.1, read on the forward strand.
GGAGTCGCCGTTGTGGATCTTGACCGTGCCATTGTTTCCCGGCACGGTCGGCTGCGGGGTTGGTGTATGACTGGGCCGCGTGGCCAGGACTGTGCCTGAAGCCGCCGACAACGCAGCAGCGATCGCCAGCAGACCTCCCAGCACAAATGCCATTCCTCGGCGTCGTGCCACGGTGAAGGACCTCCATAGTCTTAGGTGTCTAGCCCTGCCTCCCCGTTCGGGGAGGGTTGCCTTTGACTATGGGACCTGTGGGGCTAAATGTCCAGTACTTTGGTCATACATTATCAAGTAGCGCGACAATCGCCCTTGAGGCCCGGGTTCAGCCGCCTGCGCTGGCGGGCCCGGTTGGGGCCTTCACCCCCTCAGGCAGCCGCGGCGTGAAGCGGAGCCCTCCGGCGATGCCCGGCTCGGTCAGCTCGTGGGGGGCCAGCAGCTGGTCGAGCTCTTCGGCCGTGAAGATGCCGCGTTCGATGACGATCTCGCGGATGGTGCGGTTCTCCTTGACGGCCTGTTTGGAGATCTCAGCCGCCAGGGCATAGCCCAGGTACGG
>CAZFLI010000206.1:0-2640 GCA_964519845.1 uncultured Anaerolineaceae bacterium
CGCCGACCATGTCCGCCATCCGATCCGACTCCGACAACCTTCCCTCGGCCGCTTCCGGTGAGAAGCGAGTGGCGGCTTCTGCTGCCGCCGCGCCTGCGAGCGCGGGCCGGGAGGCAGGAGCCGGATCGGAGCGCGGGCTGGGACCTCGAGCGGCGCGCGGGAGCGGCAGCGATCAGACGATCAGCGTCGGCATCGTCGGCGCCACCGGCTACGCCGGCGGCGAGCTGGTGCGCCTGTTGCTGAACCACCCCAACGTCCGCCTGGCCGGCCTCTACGGACGCAACCGCGACCACGAGCCGATCGCCGTTTCCCACCCGCACCTGGCGGCCACCGGCCTGACCATCGACCAGGCGGTCCCGGAGGCGGATGCCGTCTTCACCGCCCTGCCCCACGGCGTCGCGGCCGGCATGGCCCGCCAGATAGTGGCCCGGGGCTCGGCGCTGCTGGACGTGGGCCCGGACTTCCGGCTCCACGATCCGGCCGACTACCCGCGCTGGTACAAGTTCGACCATCCCGAGCCGGAGCTTCTGGCCCAGGCCGTCTACGGCCTGCCTGAGTTGCACCGCGAGGAGATCCGCGCCGCCGCCGGCGCCGAGGCATCGATCATCGGCCTGCCCGGCTGCTACCCCACGGCCACCATCCTGACCCTGGCCCCGTTGGCGCGAGCAGGACTGATCGGCGATCTCGTGGTGGACGCCAAGAGCGGCGTCTCCGGCGCCGGCCGCGAGCCCAAGCCGGGGCTGCTCTTCGGCGAGGTCAGCGACAACGTCAAGGCCTACGGCATGTTCAGCCACCGCCACACGGCCGAGATGGAGCAGGAGCTGGCGCAGCAGGGCGAGCGGGGGGCGCTCGGGGCGCGCGACGCCAACCCGGGCGTGGCGACGGTGGACTTCCTGCCGCACCTGATCCCCATGACCCGGGGCATCCTGGTGGCCTGCCACGTCCGCCCCACTCACCCGGTCACGCAGGCCGAGTTGGACGCGCTCTACGCCCAGGTCTACCGCGACGAGCCGTTCGTTCAGATATCCGCCGACCCGCCCGCCACCAAGCACGTCTACGGCAGCAACCAGTGCCGAGTCTGGTGCCGCGTTAGCCCGCGCAGCGGCCGAATCCTGGCCATCGGGGTCATCGACAACCTGGTCAAGGGGGCCGCCGGTCAGGCCGTGCAGGCCCTCAACGTGCTGTTCGGCCTGCCCGAGACGGCCGGCCTGGAACAGCACCCGCTCGCTCCCTAGCCGGACGAAGGAGGCGCCTTGGCGTCGCGCGTCGAAGCTCTCGAAGCCCTGCCCGACTCTCTCCCCCCGGTGGAACCGCGGGCGGCACTGCCGGCCGGCTTCCGCGCCGGGGCAGCGACGGCCGGGATCAAGGCTTCCGGGCGGCCGGATCTCAGCCTGATCGCCACCACGGACCGGCCGGCGGCCGCGGCGGCCACGTTCACCCGCAACCAGGTCGTGGCCGCCCCGATCACGGTGTCGCGCGCCAACCTGGCCGCCACCGAGCCCGGCAGCGGCGGCCGCTTCGGCTGGGCCGCGGCCGTCCTGGCCACCTCCGGCTGTGCCAATGCTGCCACCGCCGCCGCCGGCGAGGCCGACCAGCGCGCCGTCTGCGAGGCCGCCGCGGCGGCTCTGGCGGTCGACCCGCACAGCATCCTGGCCCTGTCCACCGGGCTCATCGGCTCGCGGCTGCCGGTGGACAAGGTTCGCGCCGGGATCGCCGAACTGGCCCCGCGGCTGGACTCGAGCGACGACGCCCTCGAGGCCGTGGCCCAGGCGCTGATGACCACCGATACCCGACCCAAGCGGGCCCGGGCCACGATCGATCTGCCCGGCCCGGACGGGGCCCCGGCACGGATCACCGTATCGGGTGTGGCCAAAGGCGTGGGCATGATCCACCCTCGCATGGCGACGATGCTGAGCGTCATCCTGACCGACGCCGCGATCGAGCCGGACACGCTGCACGCCCTGCTCGCGCCCATCGTCCAGCGAACCTGGAACCAGCTCAGCGTCGACGGCGACACGAGCACCAACGACACGGTCTTCGTCCTGGCATCGGGCGCGGCGGGCGCAGCGCAGGTGGAGGAGGGCGGCACCGCGGCGGCCGCGTTGGGCGGCGCCATCGAGGCAGTGGCGCGCTCCCTGGCCCGCCAGCAGGCCGCCGACGGCGAAGGGGCCACCACCCTCATCACCTGCCAGGTGAGCGGCGCCTCGGACGACCACGACGCGCGAGCCGTGGCCCGGGCCGTCGTGAGCAGCAGTCTGTTCAAGGCGGCCGTCCACGGCCGGGACCCCAACTGGGGCCGTGTGGCCGGAGCTGCCGGCAACGCCCGCCTGCCGGACGAGGAGTTGCTCGAGGCGGCCGGACTCCACCACACCGAGGCCATGCCACGGGCCGGACGCCGGCCGGCACTGGAGATCGAGCGGCTGCGCATTGCCATCGCCGGGACGCTGGTGTTCGACGGCCGGCCGGTGCCATTCGACGAACCGGCCGTGCGGGCGGCCATGGACGCGCCCGAGGTCCTGGTGCGCCTGGACCTGGGCCTGGGCGAGGGCTGCGGCGAGGCGTTCGGCTGCGACCTGACCGAGGAGTACGTCATCGAGAACGCGGAGTACACGACGTGAGCGAAGTCCTCGTCCTCAAGCT
>CAZFLI010000207.1:0-2558 GCA_964519845.1 uncultured Anaerolineaceae bacterium
AGCTGGTGAAGACGACGTCCGGCCGGGCGGCGATGGCCAGGGCCTTGTCGATCTGCTCGAGCGGCGTCACGCAGACCGGGCAACCGGGGCCGTGGATCATCCGCACGCCGTCCGGCAGGGCCTCGTCGATCCCCTGCTTGACCAGGGTGTGGGTCTGCCCGCCGCAGACCTCCATCAAGTTCCAGGGCCGGGTCGTCTCGCGGTGGATCTCGTCGACCAGCTTGCGGGCCAGCCCGCCGTCGCGAAACTCGTCGATGTACTTCATGGCACCGGCGGCGAATCGTCGGCGGTGGCGCCCAGCTCGGCCGCCATCCCTTCGGCGTCGATCATGCGCAGCAGCTCCAGCGTCTTCTGGGCCTCCTCCTCGTCGAGGCGGCTGATGGCGAAGCCGACGTGGATTATCACGTAGTCGCCCAGCTGCACCTCGGGGACATAGGCCAGGCAGGCTTCCTTGCGCACCCCGCCGAAATCGACCTGCGCCATGCGCAGCTCGCCCTCATCGTCGATCTCCACCACCTTGCCCGGGATCCCGAGGCACATTCGACGCTACTCCTGTGCGGCCAGCCGGGCGGCCGCCACGGCTGCCTGACCGTAACTGATTCCGCCGTCGTTCGCCGGAACCAGGTGATTCGTGTGGACTTCGAAGCCCGAAGCAGTCAGCCGGCGCACCAGCGTCTCGGCCAGCCACTGATTCTGGAAGACCCCGCCCGAGAGCACGACGGTGCCCAGGCCGGTGTCTCGCCTGACGTTCTCGACCAGCTCCTCGGTCAGGGCGGCGATGGTCTGCTGGAAGCGGGCTGACAGCAGCTCCGGGGCGTCGCCGTCGGCTCGGGCTTCCAGCAGGGCGGCCAGGGTGGAGCGCGGGTCGAAGACCAGGAGATCGCCGCAGCGGGTCAGCCGATACGGCAGCGCGGTGGCGGGCCCGACGGTCACGGCCGGTCCGGCGCCATCGCCCTCCGCCAGCAACTCCAGCTCCACTGCCGCCTGGGCTTCGTACTCGACGACGTCGCGGATGCCGATCAGGCTGGCGGCGGCATCGAACAGCCGCCCGGCCGAAGAAGCCCGGGGCGAGTTGAGCCCTCGGGCCAGCTGCACCCGAACGACCTCGACCTCCCGTGGGTCCAGCCGATCGAGGAAGGCGCGGGCGGCCTCCGCGGGCAGCCAGTCGGCCACTCCGCCTTCGGGTTCGAACGCCTCGGCGGCCAGCAGGTAGCCGAGCGCCATGCGGTAGGGCTTCTTGATCGCCAGCGCGCCGCCGGGCATCGGCGCGTAGCCGAACCGCGCCACCCGCCGGTATGTGGCCAGAGTGGCGACGAGCACCTCGCCGCCCCAGAACGTGCCGTCGTCGCCCATGCCCAGCCCGTCGAAGGCGACGCCGATGACCTCGCCCGTCAGCCCGGCCTCGGCCGCGGCAGAAGCCACGTGGGCGTGGTGGTGCTGCACGCCGATGCGCCGCCCCTCCGCAAACTCGCGCACCGCGAACTGCGTGGACAGGTAGGCCGGGTGCAGGTCGTGGGCCACGTAGACCGGCTCCAGGTCCAGCAGCCGGCGCAGATGCGCCAGATTCGTCTCGAAGGCCCGGTAGGTGAGCAGGTCCTCGAGGTCGCCGGTGTGCGGGGCCACGTGGGCCCGCCCTCCGCGAGCCAGGGCGAAGGTGTGCTTCAGCTCCGCGCCGGCGGCCAGGACGGGGCTCCCCTCCGGCACGGCAACCGGCAGCGGCAGCGGGTCCGGCGCGTAGCCCCGGCCGCGGCGGATGATGCTCTCCCGCCCGCCCACGACCCGCGTCACCGAGTCGTCGTAGCGGGCCCGGATCTCGCGGTCGTGGGCCAGGAACGAATCGGCGATCCCGGCCAGCCGCTCCAGCGCCTCGGCGTCGTCCGTGGCCAACGGCTCGTCGGAGAGATTGCCGCTGGTCAGCACGATCGGCCGCCCCACGCCCTCCAGCAGCAGGTGATGGAGCGGCGTGTACGGCAGGAACAGGCCGATGCGCCGGTTCAGGGCCGCGGCCCGCGCGGGGTCGTCGTCGAAGCCGGCCACGCCGTCGGCCAGGCCGGCCGCCCCGTCCCCACCGGCCGGCCCCTCCCCCGTCCGCCGCTCCAGCAGCACGATCGGCCGGGCCGGCGAAGTCAGCAGCGCCTCCTCCTCCGCCGACAGCACCGCCAGCGTGCGGGCCGCCTCCACGTCCCGGACCATGACCGCGAACGGCCTGGCCCAGCGGTGCTTGCGGTCGCGCAGCCGGGCCACGGCCGCGGCGTCCGTCGCGTCGCAGGCCAGGTGGTAGCCGCCCAACCCCTTCACGGCCACGCTCCGCCCGGCCCGCAGATCCGCCAGCGCCGCCTCCAGGGCCGCCTCTCCCCTGCCTGCCGGCGCCGCGTCCCCCGGCCGCCGATAGCTCAGCGCCGGCCCGCAGTCCGGGCAGGCCACCGGCTCGGCATGGAAGCGCCGGTTCGAGGGATCCCGGTACTCCGCCTCGCAGGCGGCGCAGAGCGGAAAGGCCCGCATGGACGTCCGGGCCCGGTCGTAGGGCAGCTCGTCGATGATCGTCGCCCGCGGCCCGC
>CAZFLI010000208.1:0-2513 GCA_964519845.1 uncultured Anaerolineaceae bacterium
ACTCCTGGCGATGGCCCTTCTTCACGCGCCGGCGCGCCTTGGGCCGGTACTTGAACGAGATCAGCTTCTCGCCGCGATCCTGCCGGACGACGCGAGCGCTGACGGCGGCATCCTTGACGATCGGCTGGCCGACGACCGTCTTATCGCCATCCGCGACCAGCAGGACGCGCTCGAGCTTGATCTCCTGGCCGGGCTTGGCATCGAGCAGCTCGACCTCGAGCTCGGTGCCGAGTTCGACTGTGTACTGCTTGCCGCCGGTCTCGATGACTGCGTACATGGGTCCTCGGATGGAGGGGCGTCGCCCCTTCGGTGCACGACACGAATACGCCCCCGGCCTGGCCGGGGCGCGAAGTGCGAGTTTACGGTGCGAGCCCCAGCGCGTCAACCGGCCCTTCGCCCGCCAGCCAGAGGTATTCGCGGATCGGACGGACGATCTCCAGGAGCCCTCTGGTGGGCGGCCCCGATGGGGGCGCCGGCGGCTCTTCGGGGGGGCGGAGGACGGAGCCTTCGTCGACTTCGGGCCGGTCGAGACCCAGGACCGTCAGGCCGAGCCGGTCGCCCAGGGCGGCGACGACCTCCTCCGGGCGCCCGCTCCCACGATCCTGGCTGTGGCGCAGGCGCATCCAGATCCCGGCCCGTTCGCTACCCTCGACCGCCTCATCAGCTTGATCCGCCTCGCGAACCTCAAGGGCCAGCAGCAGCGGTCTCAGATCGTAGGCCGTGACCTTCTTCTCGCGACGGCGCTCGCGGGGCAAGGCGTCGGCGCCGAGGAGTTCCAGCGAGGCCGTCCGGAGCCGTCCGGCCTCGGCTCCCAGCAGCGTCAGGCGGTAGTCGGCGGCGGCCAGCTCGGTCGCCAGGGCCGGGGCTCCGACCCACTCGTCGCGCAGGTCGATCAGCCGGTAGCCGCGGGGCATGCCTGCTTCAAGGCGGAGTCGCATGTCGCGCCGGGTCAGCCGCTCGCTGACGAAGAGGTCGGCCAGGTCGTGCTCGGCCAGCATGCCCAGCGGCAGCGGGGCGCCGAAGATCAGGCGGGGACGGGGACTGAAGCCCTCGCTCATCGCCACCGGAACGCGGCCTCTCCGCAGCGACCGCTCCCAGAGATGGGCTGCGTCCAGGTGCGACAGGTAGCGCGCCTCCTCGTCCCTGGCGAAGGCGAGCCGCCACCGCTGCTTCGACTCGCTCATGCTCCGGCTCCGGGGGCCGGTTTGGCTTGAGCTTCCGGCCCGTCGGCCGAGGCCAGCCGCCGCCTCGGGCCATCCTCGCCTGAGCGGCAGCGGAAGCCGGTGATGTCGGCGATCCCGCAGTCCGGGCAGGCGCCCCAGTGGCAGTCGGCCAGCGTTCGCCCGGTCAGAGCCCGCTCGTAGTCGCGGGCCAGGAAGTCGGTCCTCACGCCGCAGCTGAGGTGCCCCCACGGCAGCGGCTCGTCGAGCGGCATGTCGCGCTGCGCGTACCAGGCCGGATCGAGACCCTGTTGGGCGAATGCCTCCTGCCAGGCGTCGAAGCGGAAGTGCTCGTCCCAGGCGTCGAAGCGAGCGCCCAGCTCCCAGGCCCGCCGAACGACCGCCCCCAGCCGCCGGTCGCCGCGGCCCAGGGCGGCCTCCAGCATCGAGATGCGTGGATCCGTCCAGCGCAGCTCCAGGCCGCGGCCGTGGATCGCCTTGCGCAGGGCCGCCACCTTGGCCCCGATCTCGTCGGCCGTGTCCTGGCCCGACCAGGCGAACGGCGTGGCCACCTTCGGCACGAAGGTGGAGATGCTGGCCTTGACCGTGGCCCTGCCGCCGTGGTGGCGTCTTCCCGCCGCCAGCGCCCGGCGGCAGATTCCGGCAATCGCCAGCACGTCGTCCATCGTCTCGCCGGGCAGGCCGATCATGAAGTACAGCTTCAGCGAGCTCCAGCCGTGGCCGAAGACCAGCTCGGCGCAGCGCTCGATCTCGTCGTCGCTCACGCCCTTGTTGATGACGTCCCGCAGTCGCTGACTGCCCGCCTCCGGCGCCAGAGTGAACCCGCCGCGCCGCCCGCCCGGGGCCGCGGCATCTATCAGCTCAACGGTGATCGCATCAACGCGGGTGCTGGGCAGCGAGACCGTGACGTCGGGCCGCTGGGCGCGGAGCGCGGCCGACACCTGATTGATGTGGGTGTAGTCGGCCGCCGAGAGCGAGGTCAGTCCGATCTCCTCGTAACCCGTGGCGTCGAGGATGGCTCCTGCGGCGGCCAGTGCCACGTCCGGGTCGCGCTCGCGCAGGGGGCGGTAGCTCATACCGGCCTGGCAGAAGCGGCAGCCTCGGGTGCAGCCGCGCATGACCTCCAGCTGGGCCCGGTCGAAGACGATGGCCAGGTTCGGCAGGAGCTGGCGGATGCCGCGGGCGTTCGTCTCGAAGTCCGCGGCGATGCGGGCGGTTACCTGTGGTGGCGCGCCCGGATCGAGCGGCTCCAGCCGATCGAAGGTGCCGCCGCGGGCGTAGATCGGCCGGTAGAGCGAAGGTACGTACACGCCGGGGATGCGGGCCAGTTCG
>CAZFLI010000209.1:0-2491 GCA_964519845.1 uncultured Anaerolineaceae bacterium
GCCGTGCCGGTCGCCCCGCCCATCGACTGCTCGGGGACGTCGACCACCGTGGGGCTGGTTAGAACGCCGGTGACCTTGTCCGGGTTGGCGAAGGTCTGATGGATGGTGATCAGGACATCGAGATCACCGGGGCCGGCCTCGACGATCATCGTGTCGACGAACTCGCCGGTGAAGTCGCAGGCGTAGTTGCCGATCCACGTCCCGACGAACTTGTCGCGATCCGCGGACGTGGGCCCAGAACCACCCCCGACACCGCCGGACGAACTCGACCCGCCGCAGGCCCCGACCGCCACCAGCATGGCGGCCACGGCCGCCGCTACCAACGCCTTCTTCACGCCTCTCCTCCTCCGCTCGCACAGGCCGGGCTTGAGACAGCTCAGCCTCGCGATGGCGGCTCGCACTTGGCCCCGCCGGCCAGCCGCCGGGCCTGCTCGTCGACGACCTGGTACCCGCTCGAGGTCCGAACGGCGAAACGATTCTCCCAGGGGAAGCCGGCCAGCTTGATCAACACGCCGGTCGCCAGGGGCTCCACGGCCCCCGCCGGCAGCGCCGCCAGGCTCTCCTCGATCGAGACGAAATGGGCCTTGTCCGCATAGCTGAGCCAGGGCAGAACGTCCGGCAGCCGTCCCGCCTGGACGTCCGCGTGCTCCTGCTCCGCCACCTTCATCAGGCCGGGCCCGCCGAGCCCCCACTGAGACCAGAGGCTCTCGACCGATTGGAAGTCCACGCTGTCGCCGAAGATCGGCCGGGCGTGCTCGCACATCGAGCGGAAGGCCGAGTAGAGCCGCTCCGCCTCGGCTTCATCGCCCGGGGCCAGAGGTCCACTCGATGACACGCTGACGCTGGGCGGCGCAACGCGCAGGCCGAAGTCCATGAAGGCCCCCTCGCGCACCAGGCTGAGCCCGCCACCGCCGGACGCGGCCAGGCCGGCCATCGCCTTGGCGACGGACGGGAACAGCTGCTGACCGCCGGTGACATCGGTCGCGGCAATCGAGCCGTCCTGCTCCATCACTGCGTAGCCTGCGGCCAGCAGGTCGTCCAGGATCAGGTTGGCACGTTCGAGCAACCCGGCCGCAGGAAGGGACTCGACGAACTCAACCCGGTATGTCCACCAGTTCATGGCCAAAGCATGGCACAGCCGCCCTCAGATCAGGAAGGGTACGAACCTCTTGGTACCTGGCATGTACTCGCGGTACTACGGCCCGAAGAAGCCGCCTGCATCCCGGCCGATGACGGCGTGCTCTGCCATTGACTTGCGGGCCGGCTCAGCTGCTAGGCGGCGTTCGGGGAAGTGCCCCCGCAGCGCGAACCCGCCGCGACGCAGTCGCGGTCGAGTGAGACTCTGGGCCATCGCCTGTCATCAAGAAGAAGCGGAACCAGCACTCAGCTTCTTCTCTCCTCAGCGGGTGCAGCCTGAGAAGCAGAAGGAGCGTGATTACCAACGCCGTGCCCGGAACGACCACGCGGTCCAGCGGCGAGATCGCCGGGCCGGGGCCTCCAAGTCCCCAGACGGCCGTGCTGACCGCCAAGAGAGCCAGTGGCATGACCAGCATTGCGAGCAGGTTGATCTCTGCTTCGTATTCCAGAAGTCGTGACCCGTGCTTCGGGCTCCTATCGATGACCGAGTACTTGCAGTACTGGGAGAACTCCCGATCGGTAAGTGAATCGATGTAGCCCGGAGAGGCTTCGGTCCGTGCGGCCACGGCGCGACAACGTCGGATCAGATCGGACGGCAGCGATAGCGGGAGGTAGTCGAAGTCATGCTTCTCTCGCGAGACTTTCCCCCGCCGAACAGCGGCGCTCAGGCGGACCGCGACACCAAAGGACACGGACTCAACGGCGGTGCCGACAAGCAGGGCAAGAGCCAGGAAGAGGAAGGCTTCGGCGGGGGCCGCATCTCTGATGACATCGCCGAGGGGTCGGGACGTGATGGGAATGTACAGAGCGAAGAGCCATATCACACCCGGCGCCAGGAAACCAAAGAGCTGCCTGCTGCCAACGAAGAAGTCGCCGAGCTTCATGGGTGCCCTCCGTGCCACCTGGCCAAGCGCGTACAGGGCGATGGTAGCCGCTCCCCCAGCCTGCCGGGCCCCGGGCTTCGCCGTCCGACCCTTGCCCATCATCTGAGCTAGCTGCGCGGGGATCGTCGGCACGGTGCTGCTGTACCGCCTCCTGGCCACGATCGACTGGCGGCTGGGGATGGGCGGCGCCCGTCGCGAGAACCTGCAGGGCTTGTTGGGACCCTCCCCGCCGGCCCTGGAACACGAGTACGGTGTCCGCGTCGGCGGCCTGATCTCGCACGGCTATCTGTGCCCCTACGCGGTCACCTTCGATCTCGAGCGCATGGTCCTGCGGCTGGAACCGGCCGACCCTCGCCCCACCCGCCGATAGGGCCCGGCCGGGCCGCCTCCGCGGACCAGCCCCCTACTCCTGCGCCCTCAGGAAGATCCGGGCGTCGCCGCGGACGACGTCGAACTCGGTTCCGTTGGCT
>CAZFLI010000210.1:0-2478 GCA_964519845.1 uncultured Anaerolineaceae bacterium
CGGAACTGCGTGGGGCGGCGCCACGGGGCGTCTTCGTGGGTTTGGGCGGCGGCGACTTCGCCTTCGGCGAGGGGCTTTCGGCACCGGTGGCGGCCGCCCTGCCGGCCTTCGCGGCTGCCATCGCAGACGCGGTCCGCCGCCTGGCGGCAGAGAGAGACTGACCCCGCGGGCCGGCGCGCGCCGCGCGCCAGGACGCTCTTGACACGACATGCATACTGGTACGTATGACAGTCAGGGCCTCGGACGAAGTCCCGCTCCCGAGCACTCGCGAGGCAATCCTGCAGGCCGCTCGCGCTCGTCTCGCGGCCGGGAAGGAGCTGTCCATCGGCGCGATCGCGGCTGAGGCCGGGGTCTCGCGCCAGACGGTCCACGCCCACTTCGGCGGAGCGAAGGGCCTGCTGGCGGCACTCGCCGCCGAGGGCCTGGCCGTCCCCGCCCCGGACGAGCCCACCCGCGAGCGGCTGATCGACGCCGCCGTCCGGCTGCTCTCACATCCGGGCGGCGGGCAGGCGTCGATCGAGAGTATCGCGGCCGAGGCCGGCCTGACCAAGGGCGCGTTCTACCACCACTTCGCGGATCGGGATGAGTTCGTGCGAGCCGTGGCGCGGCGGGTCAGCCCGGTCGACGAGTTGCGCGCCAGGCTGGAGCCCAGGATGGACGCCCCTGCGCGCGAAGGCCTCATTGCCATCGCCGGGGCCTACTACGACACGATCCGGGCCCGGGCGGATCTGATCCGGAACCTGGCAACGAACTCGGCAAACGACCCGGAACTGATGAGGGTCGTGGTGAACGAGATCGTCGGCCAGGGAGCCCCGGTCATGTTCGCCTGGTACGCGCGCCAGGTTGCGCTCGGCGCCCTTCGGCCGGTCGATCCGTCGCTCGTGACCCAGATGCTCTTCGGTCCCGCCTTCATGCTCGTCGTCATGGGATCGGACCTCCTCGAGGAGATCTCGCGACGCGGCATTCATCCGGCTGTCGACAACGTCGAGGCCTACGTCGATCTCGTCCTGAACGGGGTCGCCGCGGCCCCAACCCAAGCCGCCCCTCAAGAACCAGGAGGTCGCTAGATGCCCAGAGCCGCCAAAGCCCCAGCCGCGCCCGGGTCCGCGCCCGCCGTCGAGGCAGTGGGGCTGCACAAGCACTTCGGGGCCATCCACGCCGTGGACGGCGTGGACCTGGCCATGTCGCCCGGCCGAATCTACGGCCTGCTCGGCCCGAACGGCTCGGGCAAGACGACCCTCATCCGCCTGCTCATGGGTTTGGCCTCGGCCACCAGCGGCCGGGTTCGCGTCCTGGGCACAGACATGCCCTCGCGCGCCAACCTGGCCCGCATCGGCTACATGACCCAGAGCGACGGCGTCTACCCGGAGCTCTCGGTCTGGGAGAACCTCTCCTTCTTCGCCAGCCTGTACGGACTGACGGACAAGGCCCGAATGATCGAAGCCCTCGAGCTGGTCGAGCTCGACCAGCGCCTGGGAACACCGGCCCTCGACCTCTCGGGCGGCATGAGGCGTCGCCTGTCGATGGCCTGCGCGCTGGTCCACAAGCCTTCGGTCGTCTTCCTGGACGAGCCGACGGTCGGCGTGGACCCGGCCTTGCGAGTTCAGTTCTGGACCCACTTCCGCGAACTGGCGGCCGACGGCGCGACGCTGGTGGTCTCGAGCCACGTCATGGACGAGGCCGACCGCTGCGACGAGTTGTTCTTCATCCGCGACGGCCGAGTCCTGGCCCAGGGCACGCCGCCGGAGCTCCGCAAACGCGCCGGCACCGAGAACCTGGAGAAGGCTTTCCTCAGGTTCTCCGGTGAGGAGGTGGCGGCATGAGCCCGCGCCGAGTTGTCGCCGTCTTCGTACGCATCGTCGCCCAGTTCCGGCGCGACCCCCGGACGCTGGCCCTGCTCTTCGTCGCCCCGCTGGCCATCATCGGCCTGCTGGGTTGGGTCCTCACCAGCAGTCAGGTCACGGCTACGCGCGTCGCGGTCGTGGCCGAAGCGGGCACTCCCACCGCGGCCATCATGATCGGCCAGATCGACGGCGCCCTGACCGGCCAGCCCAACGTCGAGGTGGTGGCCGACGTGCCCGACGTCGCGACCGCCCGCCAGATGCTGATCGATCGGGAGCTGGATCTGATCATCTCGCTGCCGGCCGACTTCGGCCCGCAGAACCGGACCGTCGTCCTGACGACGCTCGGGCTCAACCCCTCGAGCGAGGCGAGCGCCATCCCGAACGTCCAGCGAGCCCTGACGTCCGCCCTTGTCGGCAACGCTCTGCCGACCATAGAGCGAGCGACTGTCTACGGTTCGCCCACGGCCACGGAGCTCGATTCGCTGGCGCCGGTCGTCGTCGGCTTCTTCGTCTACTTCTTCGTCTTCATCCTGACCGGCATCAGCTTCCTGCGCGAGCGCGTCGGCGGGACGCTCGAACGGCTGCTGGCCACCCCGGTCAGCCGGGCCGAGATCGTGCTCGGCTACAGCCTGGG
>CAZFLI010000211.1:0-2476 GCA_964519845.1 uncultured Anaerolineaceae bacterium
GCAAGTACGCCATCGTCATCGCCGCCGAAGGCGCGATGTGGAAGGGCGGCCAGCTGCAGGAGTGGGGCACGGCGGACGCCTTCGGCCACAAGCACAAGGCCAACATCGCCGAGGTCCTGGCCACCGAGATCCAGTCCCGCTCCGGCCAGGAGACGCTCGCCAGCGAGCTGACCTACGACCTGCGCTCCGGCGACCCGGACGCGGTCGACTCGATGGTCGGCATCACCTTCGCCAATGTGGCCATGAACCTCATCGCCAACGGGGTTAGCGGCCGGATGGTCGCGATTCGCGGCGGCAAGTACAGCCACTCGCCGCTGCCGGATCCGAACATGGGCCCACGCTCGATCGACATCGCCACGATGTACAACACGGACCGCTACCGCCCCATCTACACCGACCGCACGGGCCTGCCGCTCCTCCTCGGCATCCCCGTGCCGGAAGACCCGAGTCTGCTCGGGAAGTAGGCTGCGCGGCCCGGCTCCGGCCGGCTCGCCCGCCAGAGAAACCGAAGGCCCCGGCGATCCCGCCGGGGCCTTCCTCACGCCTTGCCGGCCGCCGTTTGACAAGGCGCACCGGGCAGCGCAGGGTTCGCAGGTGACTACCGAACGATCGACCGAACGGCTTCCCGGCTACAACCTCCTCAAAGGCACCGACCTGCCGGTCGAAGGACCCCTGGCCTGGGGTCGGCCGCCGGCCCCCGGCAGCGGACCCGGCGTCTTCATCGTCGAGCTGCCGGCGCCGAAGGAGAAGGTGGCGATCGACCCGGCCGCGGTCGCCGAGTGGCTGGGCCGCGCTCCCGACCTGCGCCTGGACGGCAAGCGACCGGACGTGGCCGACCTGCAGTCGCGCCTGGCGTCGTTCTGGCTGGCCGAGCAGCAGATCCTGTACATCGGCTCCAGTCGCAAGTCGGTCGGAGCCCGGCTGGCCGGAATGTACAAGACACCCCTCGGCGAACGCCGCCCACAGCCGGCCGGGTACTGGCTCAAGACGCTGCGCGACATCGGCCGGGCCCGCATCTGGTGGGCGCCGACAGCCGACCCCGAGTTGTGGGAGGACGCCCTGATCGACCGCTTCGTCAAGGCTGCCGGCAGCCTGCCCTACGCGGTCCTCGAGACGCCGTCCGGGGAGCACCGCGCCCACGGACTGACGAGCCCCCTCCACGACGAGGGCGTTTCGACGGCCGGCAAGACGAAGGTGACCAGGAAGTCGTCCCGCGGGCCGGCCACGCCGAAGGCGCCCCGCGCCCCGAGAGCAACCGCGCCCAGAGCCGCCCGGTCATCCGGCGTCGCGATTGCGCCCACTCATCTGACGGCCGCGGGCCTGATCGCCCTCGAGGCGGAGCTGGAGGAGCTGACCGAACGGCGCCGGCCGGAGGTCATCGCCCGAATCAAGGCCGCCCGCGAACTGGGCGACCTCAGCGAGAACGCGGACTACGAGGCCGCCCGCAAGGAGCAGTCATTCCTGGAGGGCCGCGTTCAGCAGCTCGAGAAGATGATCAAGCACGCCCAGATCATCGACGTCTCGAGCGGGGGCGGCGGCGTCTCTCTGGGCTCCACCGTCGTCGTGGAGACGGACCGGCACGGCGAGGAGACCTTCACCGTGGTCGGCTCGGCCGAGGCGGACGCGGCCATCGGCAAGATCAGCTTCACCTCACCGATCGGACGGGCCCTGGTGGGTCGACGCGCCGGTGAGACGGTGCAGGTGCAGGCGCCGGCCGGGGTCATGGAGCTCAGGATCGTGGAGGTCCGATAGGGGCCTGGGCGCCGCTACGCGCGGGGCGGTCCCTGGATCCACGTCTCGGATTGCGCCTCGCCCTCCTCGGGCCGGGCCTCGGGCCGGGCCTCGGGCCGCGGCAGGATGCTGAGCAGGACGATGATCACGCCCAGGGCCACGGCCAGGATCGGCATGGCGGCGCGCATGGCGTCCGTCGAGCCGGTCTCCCGGAGGCCGATCGCGTTCTCGAAGAGCAGGCCGAAGCCCACGAAGAGCCCGAGCCCCACGGCCGCGGTGCGCAGCCCGGCGTCCACGAGATCCAGCCGGCGGTGCAATAGACCGAAGGCCAGCAGGCTGACGCCAACCGACCCGGGCGCGACCAGAGCCCAGGCGTAGGCCCAGCTGGCGTAGGCGTGGTAGGTGCTCTGGTAGAGGAGGATCAGCCCGACGGTGGTGATGATGCCGCCGGGTATCGTCATGCCCAGTCCCGCTTCGTCGCGAATGACGAGGCCCAGGAGGAAGAGCGCCAGGCCGGGCACGATGATGAAGAGAGGCCAGCCGTAATCCGCCCAACGAATGTCGAACTGCTGGCCGGCCATGAACAGGACGCCGGCCGCGATCAGCAGCAGGCCGAACCCGAACCCGCCTCGTTCTTCCGTGCCGTATCTCCGTCGTCTGGACATCTCGATCTCCGCGGTCGCTGTCGCTTCAGTCTAGCCCGCGCGGTTCCGGGCGGGATCATCCCGGGGATTGATTCTCGACT
>CAZFLI010000212.1:0-2454 GCA_964519845.1 uncultured Anaerolineaceae bacterium
CCGCGCAGCGCCCCCTCGGCCACGGCCAGGTAGTAGGCCACGAGGTCGCGCTTGGTGTAGCCCGGGACGGGGAAGTAGACCTTGTCCGGGTTGGTCACCGTAACCTGCCGGCCGGCGACTTCGACGATCTCGCTGCGCGCTGGCATGACCGAACGATAGCGCCTCCGAGGATGGCGGCCAGCCCCCGCCGGGCCATCCTGCACCGCGGGCCGAATACGAGGGCCTACGCATAGAGGCACTGGCGATCCAGGATCTCGCCCGTGAGCATGTCGACCCAGACATCGCAGAACTCACCGGACGTCGGCCCCTACTGCGAGCCGTACGAGGGCGGCGTGGTCTTCGGCGATGGAATCGAGACCGATCGTCTCGAGTTCGGTTGGGGGCGCCGGCTCGAAGTCCGGGTCGCCCCCGAGAGGTTGAGGTTGGCGCTGTAGCCGGACCGGCTACTTGCCCGTCTTGAGGGCGGCCAGCCGGGCGTCGACCTCGGCCTCGTCCTCGGCGTCGGTGAGCTGGGAGAACTGCTCGTCCAGGCTGTTGGCGTTGACTTCGGCCATGCCTCGGGCCATCGCCTCCTGGTGCCGGATCTTCTCCTCGTAGCGGTTCAGCTCGCTCGTCGGGTCCATGACCGAGACGTCCTTGATGGTCTTCTGGACCTGCGTCTGGGCCTGGGCCATCTTGGCCCGGGCGACCAGCTCGTCGCGCTTCTGGACCAACTCGTCGCGCCGGGTCCGCATCTTGGTGAGGCCGGTCTTGAGCTGCTCGACGAGCGCGCTCTGCTGCTCAATCTGCGTCTCGAAGGTCTTGAGCTGGTTCTCGAAGCTGATCTGGCGACCCAGGGCCAGCTTGGCCAGCGTGTCGAACTTGTCCGCATCGGAAGTGTTGCCGGCGGCACGGAGCTCGTCCGCCTTCTTGGATGCGGCGATGGCCTTGGCGCCCCAATCGGCGGCGGTCTCGCGGGCTTCCTTGGCGTCGTCCTCGACCATGCGCAGGTTGCCGATGGTCTGGGCGACCGCCTCCTCGGCGTCGCTCATGTTCTTGGTGAAATCGCGGATCAGCTGGTCGAGCATCTTCTCGGGGTCTTCGGCGCTGTCCAGCATGCTGTTGATGTTGGCCCGCAGCAGCTGACCGACCCGGCCGAGGATGGAAGTCTGAGCCATTTGTCTTGTCTCCCTTTCTGGTTTGCTAGTCGATGGACTTCGAGATCGATTGATTGGATCGGTTGGATTACCAGCCGCCGCCACCGCTGCGGCGTTTGCCGCTGCCCGTGCCGGAGCTTCCGCCCACGCCGAAGCCGCCGAAGCTGCGCCCGCCGCTTGTCGGCGCACCGCCACCGCCACGGCTGCCGCCCGCGCCGCTCCAGCCACCGCTGGAGCCCCAGTTGCCGCCGCCGAAACCGGACCTCCGGCCGCGGCCGGCGCCCGAAGCCAGGCCGCCCAGGACTCCACCTGCGATGCTGCCTGGTACTCTGCCGCCCGGGCCGCCGGGCCCACTCGACGTGAACTCGGCGCCGTACGCGCCGACATAGGGCACCCCTTCGAAATCCTGACGGGCCAGCCCGTATGCCTCATCCGCCAGGGCATCGGCCCGCTGGGCCTCGGCTGTGGCCGCGTCCGAGTCGGACCTGGCCAGTGCCTGGGCCTGCTCCAGGTGGCCGGACGCCTCGGCCAACCGCGTCCGGGCGGCGGTGCCGATGCCTCCCCGCCTGGTGTTGAGGTAGGCCCCGGCTCGAGCCACGCTCGAGGCCGCCATCGAGTACGCGGCGTCGAACGCGGCCCGCTTGCGGGCCCTCTCCTCCGTGGCCCGGCGGACGCCGGCCAGCGCCGCGTCGGCGGCGGTGCGGGCGTTCTGGGCGGCCTTGAGGGCGAGGATGGGATCGGGCTTGGCTTCCTTTGCCTGGCGGCGGGCGGCGTCCACGAGCGCCCGGGCCTCGCCCAGCTTCCCCTCCGCCTGGGCGTCCAGCTTGCCGGCCTGGGCGGCGGCATCGGCAGACCGCATCTCGTCCTCCGCGGCGCGCAGTTCGGCATCGATCTGCGACTGTGCCTCCAGGAGCGCCTTGGCCCGCTGCTCGATGGCGTCGAGCAGGAGCGTCGCGGCGGCCACGGCCTCCTGGGCGGATCGAGCTGCGCTGGCTGCCTCGCGGCGTTCGGGCGGGTCCTTGGCCAGGGCGGCCTTGCCGGCCGCGATCTGTTCCTCGGCGAAGGCGCCCCTCTTGTCGGCCTCCTCGGCGTTGCCCCGGATCGATTCCCAGGCCGACGGCGCGAACCCGGAAAGGGTCTTCTGGGCCGCCTTGATGGAAGGCAGCCGGCCCTGCAGCTCGTCGATTGCGCCTTCGAGCGTTTTCAACGCATCGGGGGCGTTCTTCTCGAGTTGGCGGATCGAAGCCACTCGCTCGGTCTGCTGGCCGACGGCGGTACCGGCGGCCTGGCAGTGGGCGATGATCTCCTGGTACATCTG
>CAZFLI010000213.1:0-2438 GCA_964519845.1 uncultured Anaerolineaceae bacterium
GACCCGCCACAAGTTCGTCCTCGAGGACGCCGAGGGCGAGCCGGTCAGCAAGGGGGAGATCCAGCGGTGAGCGCGCAGCGCGGGGCCAAGGCGGGTGGGGCCTGGGATGCGTACCGCGAGGCCGGGGTGGACGTGGACGCGGGCGAGAAGGCCGTCGAGCTGATGCGGGCCGCGGTGACGGCCACGCGCCGGCCGGAGGTCGTGGGCGGGCTGGGCGGCTTCGCTTCGGCGATTGCCTTGCCGGCCGGTTACCGCGAGCCGCTGCTGGTTAGTTCTACCGACGGCGTGGGCACCAAGACGGCCATCGCCATGGCCCTCGGCCGCTACGACACGATCGGCCACGACCTGGTGGCCATGTGCGCCGACGACCTGGTCTGCGCCGGCGCCGAGCCGCTCTTCTTCCTGGACTACGTGGCGCTGGGGCGGCTGATCCCGGAGCGGGTTGCGGAGATCGTGGGTGGAATCGCCGGGGGCTGCGAGCTCGCCGGCTGCTCGCTGATCGGAGGCGAGACGGCCGAGCACCCGGGCCTGATGGAGCCTGAAGAATTCGACCTGGCCGGCTTCTGCGTCGGCGTCGTGGAGCGCGAGCGGCTGATCGAAGGCGCGACGGCGCGGGCCGGCGACGCCCTCATCGGGATCGCCGCGTCCGGGCTCCACTCAAACGGCTACTCGCTGGTCCGGCGGATCGTGGCCGACAACGCACTGGACCTGGGCGAGGGCTACCCCGAGCTTCTGGGCCGGATCATGGGGCCCGAGACGCCGGCCGAGCCGGAGACGGCGGCCCTCACCCTGGGCGAGGTCCTGCTGACGCCGACCCGCATCTACTCGCGGGCCGTCCTTCGGCTGCGGCAACGCTTGAACGATGCGGGCGCGGACCTTCGCGGCGTGGCCCACATCACCGGCGGAGGCCTGGCGGGCAACGTGCCGCGGATCCTGCCGGAAGCCCTGGCGGCCCGGCTGCGTCCGGAGGCCTGGCCGATGCCGTCGATCATGGCGCTCATGGGCGTCCTGGGCGGGCTCTCGGCGGCCGAGATTCGATCGACCTTCAACGGCGGCCTGGGCATGGTCTGCGCCGTGCCGGCCGGGGCGCTTCAGGCGGCGCTCGACAGTCTGGCGGCGGACGGTCTTGCGGCCTGGCATGTCGGCGAGGTTGCGGCCGTCGACGGTACCGGGTCGCGGTACACGGAATCGAGCTAGCGGCGTAGCACTGCAAAGGAGGAGCGGCGTGGCGCATCGGATCGCGGTAGGGGTTTCGGGAACCGGCAGCAACCTCAAGGCGCTCCACGCGGCGTCCCGGCGCTGCGCTCTCGCCGCCGAAATCGCCCTGGTCTTTGCCGACCGTGAGTGCGCCGCCCTCGATTGGGCGGTAGAGCAGGGGATCGAGACGCTGCTCGTGCCGGGGGCGGCCAAAGGCGACACGTCGGGGCGCGAGCGAGAAGACGGCTTGCTGGCCGAATCGCTGGCCGCGATCGAGCCCGAGCTGGTGGTGCTGGCCGGTTACATGCGAGTCCTGGGCCCGCGGATGCTCAAGGCGTTCGAAGGCCGGCTCCTCAATCTCCATCCGGCTCTGCTGCCGGCTTTCCCCGGGGCTCACGGCGCCCGCGACGCGCTGGCGGCCGGGGTCAAGGTCACCGGTGTGACGGTCCACTTCGTCGACGCCTCGCTTGATGGCGGACCGATCGTGATGCAGGAGGCCGTCCCGGTCCTGCCCGGGGAGACCGAGGATTCGCTCATGGAGCGGATCCACGCCGTGGAGCACCGCCTCCTGCCGCGAGCGGTGGGCCTGGCCCTGGCCGGCGCCCTGTCCATCGGGCCGGACGGCCGGACAGTCCGGATCGACGCGGTCAAGGCGGCGGCGAAGATGCCCTGCGTCAAGCGAGCCCTGCTCTCGGTCTCGGACAAGACAGGCCTGGCCGAATTCGGGGCAGGGCTGGTCCGCCTGGGCTTCGAGCTGGTCTCCACCGGCGGCACGGCGAAGGCGCTGCGCGCGTCCGGGCTGCCGGTCGTGGACGTAGCGGCAGTCACCGGCTTCCCGGAGATGCTCGACGGCCGGGTGAAGACGCTCCATCCGCGGGTCCACGCCGGCATCCTGGCCGACCGGCGCGTGGCCGCCCATCGTGAGCAGCTGGCCGCGGCGGCCATCGACCCGTTCGACCTCGTCGTCGTCAACCTCTATCCGTTCGCCGCGGCGGCCGAAAAGCCCGGTATCGGCTTCGACGAACTGGTCGAGGAGATCGACATCGGCGGGCCGTCGATGGTTCGCGCGGCGGCCAAGAATCACGCCTCGGTGGCCATCGTGACCTCGCCGGCGCGCTACGAGACGGTCCTGGCCGAGCTGCAGCGCGACGGGCTGGTCGGCGAGGGCCTGCGCTCGGCGCTGGCAGTGGAGGCCTTCCAGCACACCGCCGCCTACGACGCCCGTATCTCCGCCGAGCTGC
>CAZFLI010000214.1:0-2415 GCA_964519845.1 uncultured Anaerolineaceae bacterium
TCAGCGCCCGCCTCTTCGAGGAAGGCGTCTTCGCCCAGGCCGTGGTCTACCCCACCGTCGCCATCGACCGCGCCCGCATCCGAACGATCGTGACTGCCGAACACTCGATCACCCAGCTCGACCGCGCGCTGGAGGTGTTCGCGAAGGTGGGCCGCGAGCTGGGGCTGGTGGCGGGCTAGAGCCTGGACCCGAGTCCAAGCTCAGGGGACTTCGTAGGCGCCGATGTCGCACCCGGCCGTGCCGTCGCCGTTCCCATCCGCGGGCCGAGGCTTGCCCAGGATGTCGACAGTCGGGCAGGCTGCGGGGTCGCCCGCGTCGACGGCCGGACTGCCGGCGCGCGGGACCATCGCGGCCAGCGAGGGGTCCGCGCACAGGTCGTGAGCGCCCGAGACGGTGTAGCGGCCCGTCGCACCGCATTCGACGTTCTTGGCGTGGTGGATGACGTTGAAGTCCGATTCGAGCCGCAGGTTGCCGCAGCCCTCCTGGTAGAACAGGAAGGCGATGTCGGATGAGTCGAAGTAGTCCACGTCGCCCAGGAAGATGCTGTTGCGAGCGGAGATCCTCTCAGCGCCACTGCAGGCGAAGCCCTCGCGCGGCCCGGCTCCCACCAGGCCGTCCCCCTGACCGTAGACGGTCGAGTTGACGATGGAGGCCTGCTCGCCCCCCGCGAAGTCGATCACCAGCGCGCTGCCGAGGGCCCGGCAATGGTCCACCCAGTACGTGAAGGGCTGGTTCTCGAAGAAGGCGCAGTTGCCGACCAGCACGCTGTTGGTGACCTGTGTCCGGCCGGTCACCTTGACCTGGTTGCCGGCGTTGCCCTCGGCCCGGACACGGTTGAGGGTGATGCTGCCGCCGAGGGAGTGATAGAGCAGGTCCAGGCCGTCGGACGTGTTGTGCAGAAACGCCGAGTCCTCGATGAGCCAGTTCCCGCCGGTTTCGCCGGTGCCCACCCCGTCGCCGTAGCCGCCGGCTTCCTGGCCCCAGCAGCCTGTCGGCCGGCCGCCCGGGTACGTCTCGCCGCAGCCGTTCCACTCGACCACCCAGTGCCGAAAGACCAGGTCGCCCGAGTTCGAATCGCCGCCGTCGTCCAACAGATCGCCGTCCCAGCCGACCCAGCCATTGCCGGCGATGCGCACGTTCTCCACGGTCCAATCGGTCAGCCGCCCGGCAAGGACCCCGCCCGAGGCCAGGCCGTGGATGTCCAGGTCGCGCAGCAGCACGTCGGCCGAATCCTCGGCGTGGAGACCGTACGAAGCCCAGTCGCCGTAGGGGGGCGAGTCGCGGTTGCAGGCCAGCGCACCCGAGTGGCCCTCGACGCAGGACGAGTGATCGGTGATCTCGAAGCAGCTCAGGGCGACGTTGCTCGAGCCGGTGAGATTCACGATGAACCAGGGCCGGCCCGAGCCCCAGAGCTCGGGCGGATCGGCGCAACCGGAGGCCCAGCCTGCGCCCAGGATCCGGGTCGGATGGGCAGCGTCCGGGCCGCTCGGGATGGGCGGCATCAGGCATTCGAAGGATCCGGCTTCGTCGCACTCGTCGGCGCCGGGCGCACCGTAGCCCATCTCGTATGAGCCGGCCGCCACGACGAGCGCATCGCCTCCCGCGATGCGCGGCGTCCCGCCGGGCGGCAGGGCGCGGAAGGGGTGGTCCCAGGCGCAGGGTTGAGCGCTGCCGCTGCCCGGATAGGGCGCGTCGGCGAGGCCGCTGCACTGCTCGGCGCTGCCGCCGTCGGGGCGGACGTAGTAGACGCGCCCGAACGCGCCGAGCGAGGCAGCCGGCGGCGACTGACCGACGGACTGAGTTGGCATCGCCGGGCCGGCGGCGGAGGCGGTAGCCGCCGATGTTCCGCTCGTCGGCGCCGGAGTCGACCCACCGCCGCAGCCGGAGGCCAGCATCGCCGCGATCAGGGCCACCCCGACCGCGCGCGACCGGTCGCCGAGATGGCGCACGTGCACCTGTCGCATCGACCGGCGCCGGGCTAGCTCGCCGCGACCCCCTTGCCGCGGGCCTCCAGCAGGACGGCGAGAGTCACCAGGAGGTAGGCGGTGACGCGGATGATGATGAGCGGGTCGTTGAGATCATGGCTGAGGCCGAAGAGCGACGCCAGGTGAGAGAGGCCGAACAGCGCGAAGGCGCAGGCCACCAGCAGAACGACCCAGCTCCGCGTTCGTTGCCAGGCGAGGACGCCGATGACGACGATGGCGATGCACAGGGCCAGATTGATGCCGGTGAGAGTGTCCCAGGTGAAGTTCATGGTCCGAGACCTCCTGTAGGCGGGGCCGCTGGGCGCGGCCTCAGTTCACGCGATTCATTCGGTCGCGTTGCTCGACTGCGGCGCTGAGGTGGACAGGTCCACGTCGTAGAAGGCGGAGTCGCTCGGCAGGACCATGCTCAACTCCCCTGTCGTGTCGATCT
>CAZFLI010000215.1:0-670 GCA_964519845.1 uncultured Anaerolineaceae bacterium
CACCGTCATGCATTGGTCTCCCGCGAGGATGTTCTGCAGGGCCTCAGTGGTGGCGTCCAGGCCGGTGAGGGGAACCGGGTCGAGGCTGCGCGCTTTGAGGGCCGCGACAACCGCGCCGGCGATCCCATCGTTGGCGGCCAGAACCGCGTCGATCCCGTTGTCGCTGGACTGGAGCATCTGCTCGAAGATCGTCAGTGCCTGCTGTGGATCCCACTCCGGAACGGCTTGCCGGTCGACGAGGGTCCAGTCGCCAGCATCGAACAGTGGCTGCAACACCTCCATGTACCCAGCCGCGAGGTCGGTGGCGAAGCTGTCTGTCGGAGCACCGTCGAGGATCGCGATCCGCGGACTCGTGATGCCTGCTTCGGCGGCACAGTCGACGACGCCTTGGCCTTGCAGACGCCCCGCGTCCGCGGCATCGCCGCTGACGTAGTAGTCGGCTCCGCCGTTTTCGGTCAATCGGTCGTAGTCGATGACGGTGACGCCTTTGGCGTGCGCGTCGGCAATGATCGCGGCTCCGGAGCCGGGATCGAGGTTCACCAGAGCGATCACCTTTGCGCCGTTCGTGATCGCCTGTTCAGCTTGAGTCCTCTGGGTCGGGGCGTCCCCTTCGGCGTTGAGGATGGTGTAGTCATCCGAGCTGAGACCGGCCGCTGTGAACGCCTTCACG
>CAZFLI010000215.1:680-2346 GCA_964519845.1 uncultured Anaerolineaceae bacterium
TGGGCGATCGGCGTTTTCCCACCGCTCGGCCGAGACCGAGTCGGGCAGGAGCACCGCGATCGAGCCGGTCAGGTCGTCCCCGCTCGCCGCGGTCGTGGTGGCGGCCGTCGTCTCCGACGACGATTCTCCGTCGTCGCTACTGCATGCGGTTGCGACGAGCACGAGCGCAAGGAGCGCCGCGCCGGTCAAGCGCCATCGAATACCTGTTGATCTCATTTCTCTTCTCCTCCGTCCTTCACCGAGTTCGCTCGATGATGCCAAGGTCTCCTACTTGCCGGTCATGAGATAAGAACGTCCGCGACCAGTGATTCGCGCACACCCTGTAACGCCGTGTCGATCGCACCGAGAAGCGCGGCTCGGCGGCCGAGCGTCGAAGGAGCGACCTTCACGGCCCTGTCGCCGTCCATCTGCTCGAGGATCTCGAGAACATGCTGGACAAAGAGCGGATTGGAGCCGACCCCGCCTCCCAGGATCAAGAGCTCCGGATCGAGAATCGCACACGCCGCGGAAATGACACGGGCCAGCGCTTGGGCGGCCCCGTTCACCGCCTGCCGGGCCGACTCGTCCCGGTCACACATGTCGATGATGTCGGCCACCCCGAGATTCGTCGGCTCGGGCAACCCGGCGATCGTCTGATACTGCTCGACGATGGCGGCGGCCGACGCCACGGACTCGATTTGGGCGAGCGTGAGCCGGCCTCCTACCGAGACGGGCACCTCGTAGTGCCCGATCTCTCCCGCCGCGCCCGACATCCCTCGGTGGATCATGCCGTCGACGACGACACCCATGCCGATGCCGATGCCGATCGATATCGTGGCGAACTGGTCCACGTCGTGGCCTTCGCCGAGCCAGGCTTCGGCGCGGGCCGCCATGTTCGCTTCGTTGTCGACGTCGACCGCGACGCCAAGGGCCGTCTCGAGAGAAGTCCCGAAGTTCGGTTGGGAGAAGCCTCCGATGTTCCAGGCGTCCACGACGGAATCGTTGTCCCTGTTGTAGATCCCGGGGACGCCGACTGCCACGCGCCGGACCGCCGCAGCCTGCCCTTGCGGGCTCGACAGCATCGCCTGGGCCTCGCGAGTCACCAGCGCAATGGCTTCTCGACCGTCGCTCGGTGTGACGAATTCCTGCTCGAAGACCATCTCACCGAGGAGATTCGCTGCGCCCACCAGGATGTACGTCGCTCCCACGTCGACCCCGACCACAAGGCCCGCCTCGGGAGCGAGCTCGAAGAAGGACGGCGGACGGCCTTGGGAGCGTACGGCAGAATCTGACTCGGCAACGTCCTGGATCAGGTGGGCCTCTTCCAAGCCGGCCACGACGGCCGAGACGGTCGGCTTCGACAATCCGGTGCTTCGAGAGAGTCCGGCACGCGACACGGGTGAGGGCGCCAGGGCGAACAGCTCGTCCACGATTCGTTGGCTGTTCACGAGGCGCAGCAGGCTCGAATCCGACCGTGGATGCATATTGTTAGTCAGGCTAGCTTACTAACCGCGGTGGTGCAACCCGATGCCACCCACAGCCGGCGAAGACGCCAGACTCGGCCAGACTCGGAGGCATCACACCTGTCCGGTGGGCAGGCTGAGCACGCGGTCGAGCTCAGCCAACAACCCGGCCGGACCAGCAAGGTCGTCGGTTGTGGCGAGACCGGTAGCGCCGCACCCCCAGA
>CAZFLI010000216.1:0-2343 GCA_964519845.1 uncultured Anaerolineaceae bacterium
TGGCGCTGGCGGTGCCGGGCGGTCCGTCGCCGTTGGCGTTGGTGGCATAGACGGTCACCGTGTAGAGCACGCCGTTCGTGAGGCCGCCGATCGTGCAGGTCAGCGGACCGCTCGACCAGGTACACGCCTGCCCACCCGGCGCGGCGGTCGCGGTGTAGGCGGTGATCGGGCTGCCGTTGTCGGCAGGCTCCGTCCAGGTGACGCGGATCGAGCTATCCAGGCCCACCGCACTCGGCTCTGGAGCGTCGGGCACCGCGATCGGCGTGACCGCCGCCGAGGGGTCGGAGGGGTCGCTCGTTCCGGCGATGTTGGTCGCGGTCACGGTGAAGGTATATGGGGTTCCGTTGGCCAGGCCCGCCACCGTGCAGGACAGGGCGCCGGTCGTGGTGCAGGTGAAGCCGCCCGGGTCGGAGGTGACGGTATAGCCGGTGATGGGGCTGCCGCCATCCGAGGCGGGCGCGATCCAGGAGACGAGCACAGACTCGTTGTAGCCGATCCCGACGACGCCTGTGGGCGGGTCGGGCGGCTCGGGCAGGAACAGGAGCCCTGCCCCGTACACGTTGTCCTTGCCGGGGACGCCCTCGTCGTTGGCAGCGGTCTCCAGGTAGGTCCTGATCTGGGCGGCCGTGTAGGCTGGATAGGCGGCCTTCACCAGCGCCGCGGCGCCGGCCACGTGGGGAGCGGAGGCGGACGTTCCGGGGAAGCCGCCATAGGTTGCGCAGGAGGCGCCCGTCGCGCCGTACGTTGTACCCGACACCTGGTCCGGGCCGGTGATGTCCGGCTTGGTTCGGCCGTCGATGGTGGGCCCCTGTGAGCTGTACGGCTCGATGGCGGTGCCGCGCCAGCAGGCCGCTCCGACGGCGAACGTGGCGGATGACGAGGCTGGCTCTGCCACACTCCCGGCGACCACCTGGTACTCGAGAGACGGGCCGCCGAGCAGGAACAGGTCCATGCGCGGCGTGGTCGTGGTGTGGTAGTTGACGATGCCGACGAAGTAGTTCTGGCTCGCGGCGGTGTTCGTGTAGCAGGTGCCCTCCGTCGGCGCGACGTTGTACTGGTACTGGTTGTTCTCGGAGCCGGCGACGACCGCCAGGCTGGACGAGCGGACTATGTAGAGGTCGTAGTCCTGTGTAGTGGTCGGCCAGGCGTCCCACTTCAGCAGCGCGCACACGGTGCTGCCATTGGGCATGTAGAACGAGTTGCCGTCATCGCCCGAAGCGAACAGGTTCGTGTTGGCGCCGCTGTTGACGAAGGTCCCACTCCAGTGAGCTTCGGCGTCGTTGCCGGCGGAGTTGACCCACAGGATCCCGTTCGCAGTCGCGTCGGCGGCGATGGCGTCCGGCGACCCGGCGCTGCCCGAGCCGTCACCCCGGCTGCTGTTGTACCAGCCGACCGAGTGGCTGATGATCGAGACTCCGTTCGCCTTGGCGTATGACTCGGCGTTGGCCAGACCCACTTCCGAGTCCATGCAGATCAGGTACAGAGTCGCATCGGGCGCCATCTCGTGGACGATCTCCGCGACGGCCGTGCCATGCTCCGTCGCCGTGTCGATCTGGCCGCCGCAGTAGTCGACCTTGGTCACCCCCGCCGGGATGTCGCCGCTGGCCTGAGCCGTGGCGAGGCCCTGGAAACCGGCGTCGATGATCGCGATCTTGACACCCGAGCCGGTGTTGCCGGCCGTGTGGATGGCCAGGGCGTTGGTCAGGGCAGCGCCTTCTCCGGTGACGGCGTCGAGGCTGAACCTCATGGGCGCCCTGATGTACGAGATGCCCGTTGCCTCCAGCAGAGTCTGGAGCTGGGCCGGCGTCGCCAGAACCTGGACAAGGCCGCCGGCTGAACCTTCCACGATCGCCCCGGAGGCAGCGAGGCTGGCCTTCGCGTCGGCAACGCTGGACGTCTCGACGATCACGCGCACGGCATCCCCGGACACCGTGAGCCCGGCCGAATGCGCCGCGGCAAGCGCGGCCATGGGTCCGCTGCTGGTCGCGGCCTCGATCACGGCGGCAACCTGCGAATCGACAGGGCCGCCTATCTGCTGGCGCCTGCCCCCGACGGAGAAGCCTCTCTCCTGGGGCCCTCCGGACGCCCTCGGCGGACCGGATTCGACAGCCGATGGGGCGGGGGCCGTCGCTGCCGCGACCGGCGATGGCATCAGGGCCCCTGCCAGCACGGCCACAGAGAAGAGAGGAATCATGAGACGGCGCATGATGCTTACCCCATAGCCTCTGGTTGCGGCAGGGCGGCCGGCGTCCGCCTGCCCCAGCACACCATTGTCGGCCGCCTGGCAAGACAGCCGGCCACCAATCGTACTTCGCGGTCGGCCAGTTGTGACCCCACCCATCA
>CAZFLI010000217.1:0-2321 GCA_964519845.1 uncultured Anaerolineaceae bacterium
AGAACATCTCGTTTCGCAGCTGGTACGAGAAGACGTACTCGAGCGGAGCACCCAGCGCCCTCAGCTCGCCGATGAAGTCCTGGTAGAAGGCCTGATTGGCCCTCAGCCCGGCCGGCGGGAGGAAGTTCGCGTTCATCAGCGCGAACTCCGTGCAGCAATCGGCTCCCAGGATGCTGCCGTACTTGCCGCCCGGGATCCAATCCAGTGTGAAGACGACGTAGATCCGGCTCTGCTTCGCGGCGGCCAGGAAGTCCGCGACGTTGGCCATGTACGCGGACGACAGGCCATCGCTCGCCGTGCCGATCGTGTCCGGGCTCAGGAACACGCGCACGACGTTGTATCCGTCCGAGTGCATCCGGCCGAGGTCGCTCAGCACCGCGGCCGAGTCGTATCGGCCCGGGTCGAACAGAGCATGTCCGAACACGACCGAGCCATCCTCCTTGACCTGCGAGGCCAGGCGGACGTAGTTCATGCCGCGCGGGACGAACTTCAGTCCCGTCGTTCGATCGTAGAACTCGCCGGCTCCGGCCTGGACGCGCGTGCCGATGTGGTGTTCCGGCGGCGAAGCGGTCGGCGCTTCCGTCGCCGGCGACGAGGTCGCCGAAGGCGACGGCGTCGCACCGGGAGTTGAGGTCGCCGAAGACATCTGACAGGCACCGAGCAGAAGCGCCGCGGATAGGGAAACGCCGAAACGGAGCGTCCTCATGGATGCCTCTCTGCGATGGCCGTGGTCAGGCGGGGTTCGGAGCGGTTGTCCGCCGATCAGCCTGGCAGGCCACGAGCCTCGAGTCTGAAACGCGAGCGGCCGTCCCACCGCGCGGGCCGGCCGTCTCGCTCATGTGCTCCTGCAGCTTGAGGGTCAGGTCGCCGATGAAGATCGTCGGCGCGGTGAAGTACTCCCGCTGGTAGAGGTTGCATCCCTCGTAGGACGCGTTGATGTGGCCCAGGTAGGCCTGACCGACCGTCTCGCCGGCCGCCAGCGACCGTCCGATGTTCGGCCGGAAGAAGCCGTTCACGTTCGTCCCCAGCCCACCGTACTCTCCGGTCGCCCCCGCGGCCAGCAGCACGTCACCGTCGCTGTAGACGAACGCCGTCAACAGATTCCCATCGACATCCAGATCGCCGTTGTTGCATGACAGATCCCAGATGAAGGTCGCCCGTATGGCGTGGCTCTTCACCCAGTCCCGGTTGATCCTGATCGAGCCGCCCTGCGTCCCCAGCACCGTCGCCGAGCCGTGGGCACTGATCTCAGCGAAGTCGTAGTCGCCCGTCGTCAGCGCTGACTCGAATCCATCGACGGCCTGAGGGTACGCGGCAGGATCGCCGAGGGAGTTGTCCACGAATACGCCGACGTTGCCCCTCGAGGCGATCGGCGTCCAGGCATAGCTGCTCGTGGTGCTGTAGGCGATCTGGTCGTCGTACTTCTGGGGCGTGTCGATCGACGCGCCTATCCCCGCCAGGAAGAATCCCGGCTTCGGCCTGCCCATACCCATCCGGTAGGCGTGGTTCCTGGCGAAGTACTGGTTGACCTTCTCGACGGTTGTCGCGTCGTCCGTCAGGCGCGGCAGAACACTCACCCAGATCTCACTGCCGATGGCACCCGTGTGGCCATCGTAGCAACCGGCGTGGGAACAGCTGCCGGGATCGCTGCGCGAGTACGTCCCGTCCAGATCCTGGTAGAACTGCATCGAGATGTACTCCTCAGGACCTCGATCCACGGGATTACATCCGGCTTGCGCAGGGACGAACAGGCGGTACCTCGGCTTGGGTATGTCGCCGATCAGGATCGCCCCCTCGAGTTGCGGGCTCGCCGTCTCGTAGGTGCTCTTCAGGTAGGCGCGCACCTCCTCCGGCGTGAGCATGGTCGACTCTTCCACCACGACGGCATAGGCCTCGCCCGCCAGATCGGCCCTGAACTGAGCTACCGAGCCCGCTATCCCGGCGTATATGTCGGCGTCGATGACCAGGGCGATGGTGCCTTCCGGCGGGATCTGGCTTCCCGGCGGAGTGACGATCTCTCGCGAGGTCGCCTGGGGGGTGCTCCAGGGTGTCTCGGTCGGCGCCGTCAAACCCTTCTCTGAGACTGCCCCGCCGCAGCCGGCCACCAGCAGAAGAGCCAGCCCAAGGGCCTTGATGCCCGTCGCCACCTTCACCCCGCCCGGCCGCGACTGCCCGCCACTACGACCTCTCGTAGTCCGTGCCGCCGCAGGTGATACCCAGGCCGGCGGCGGTGAACTCCAGGGTGTCGCCGTTCAGCGTCAGCTTCGCCGTGCCGGTCGCCCCGCCCATCGACTGCTCGGGGACGTCGACCACCGTGGGGC
>CAZFLI010000218.1:0-2305 GCA_964519845.1 uncultured Anaerolineaceae bacterium
CGGCGCCGCATGACGGCTCGGATGCGGGCCAGCAGCTCCTGCTTGCCGAAGGGCTTGACGACGTAGTCGTCGGCGCCGGTGTCAAGCGCCTCGACCTTGGCCCGCTCGTCGGCCTCGCCGGTCAGGACGATGATCGGCGTCTGGGACATGCGGCGGATCGCCCGGCAGACTTCCACGCCGTCCAGGCCGGGCATCGCCAGGTCCAGCAGAACCAGGTCCGGGCGCTCTTCGGAGAAGCGGCGCAGGGCGGCGTTGCCGTCGTAGGCCGTAACCACGCGGTGGCCCGCCCGACCAACCAGCGCCGAGATGGCGCCGACCATCGCCGGCTCGTCGTCGACGATCAGTATCAGCAGGCTCGCTTCGGCGACTGGATTAACGGCGCCCAATTCAGCCTCCGCTCCGATCTATCCGGCCGCCCTAGGAATCGGGGCCGGCCTCCAGCATAGCGCCCGCCTCCAGGCTGGAGGCGCTGCCCGAAGTTTCGCCGATCTCGGGCACAGCGACCACGAATCGGCTGCCGCCGTACCCATTCGACTCCAACCAGACACGTCCTCGCATCGCAGTCATGATCATCCGCGCCGCATAGAGTCCGATTCCCGAGCCTCGCGGCCGCTTCGCCGTCCGAACGTACGCCTCGAAGACGGACTCCCAATCCGCCTCCGGGATGCCGGGTCCGTCGTCGGTGACGTAGACCCGGATCTCGTCCGCCTCGCGCCAGGCCCCGACGCTCACGGCTCCCCCCGGCGGCGCGTACTTGACCTCGTTCTCCAGCAGGTGTTCCAGAACCTGGCGGAAGCGGCCCTCGTCGCCGATGCCCATCAACGAATCCCAGGTCCCGTCGCGGCGCAGGGCATGCTCGCGTAGCAGCGGGCCCATCTCGCTGATCGTGTCGTTGACGGCCCGGGCCACGTCGAAGGGCGTCCGCGCCAGGGCGGCTTCCAGTCCTTCGCCGCGGACGGAGGCCAGGATCGAGTCCACCAGGCGGTCGAGGCGCGTCACCTGGCCGATGGCCTGATCGCGCCATTCGCTGACCAGCGCGGGGTTGGGGCCGGGCGGCACGTCCTTCTCGCCCGCGGCGGCGGCAGCGGCCACTCCGGCGGCGTCGACGGCCGCGTCGGCCAGCAGGTCCAGGTAGGCCCGCACCACCGCCAGGGGCGTGCGCAATTCGTGCGTCACCACGGCCAACAGCTCGGCCCGGGCGCCGTCCAGAGCGGTCAGGGCCTGCACCTGCTCCTCAGCCTCGGCCTGCAAGCGGCCCTTCTCGACGATCCCGCCCAGCAGAGCCCCGATCGTCACCAGGAACTCGATCTCCTCCTGCGAGAAGATGCGGGTCTCGGTGGCCTGGACGTTGATGACGCCGATCACCTGGTCGTTCCACGGCAGTGGCACCGACAGCATCGATACGAACTGCGATTCGTCGAACCCGGGGACCCACTTGAAGCGCGGGTCGGTGCGCACGTCCGGCGAGGCGACCGGACGACGGATGAGGGCTGCCCGACCGGTCAGGCCTTCACCCAACTCGAGGGTGACGTGCCCCACCTGGTCGCGGTCGAGGCCGTTGGTGGCCGCCAGGCGCAGGCTTGTCCCGTCTCGATCGAGCAGGTAGACGGAGCAGACCTCCACATCCAGAGCCGTCGTCGTCCGGTCGACGATCGTCCGCATCAGCTCATCCCAGTTGCTGGCGGTCGTCAGCAGCTTGGCGAACTCGTGCAGGAACTCCAGCTCGCGCAGCTTGCGCGCGGCGTCGAACGGAACGCCGGCGCCGATGGCCGGCTCGGTCGCGCCGGGCGGCCCCTCCGGCTCGAGGTTCGCCTCGGGAGCGGGGCGGCCGGGCCGGGACGACGGCGCGCGGTTGCGGGCCGCCTTCTTCCCTCTGGGCGCGGATCGGTCGCGGTCCGGCATGGAGCTGGCCTCGGCCCGGCTACTTCCCGTCCGGGGCATCGACCACCCGGGCGGGAAGATTCTCGAGGAGGGGATCGGTCCAGGTCCAGGCCGCGCCGTGGTGCTGCCCCACCGCCCCGTGCCGGGCCGCTTCAGTCCGCAGCGGCAGGCCGAAGATCTCGATGAAGCCGACGGCCGCGGCGTGGTCATAGGTGTCGTCGGCCTCGTATGTGGCCAGCGACTTCTCGTACAGGGAGAGCGGGCTGCGCCGCCCCACCACCACCGCGCTGCCGTGGTCCAGCCGGATGCGGACGTCGCCGCTCACCACTCGCTGGCTGCTGGCGGCGTAGCCACGAAGGTCGCGGTGCAGGGCGCTGAACCACAGCCCGTCGTAGGTCAGCTGGGCCAGCTCGTCGGCCACGAT
>CAZFLI010000219.1:0-2293 GCA_964519845.1 uncultured Anaerolineaceae bacterium
GGGCGCTGAACCACAGCCCGTCGTAGGTCAGCTGGGCCAGCTCGTCGGCCACGATTCGATTGAAGCGCAGCGTGTCCTTGGAGAGGGTCAGGCCCTCGAGGGCGCGGTGGGCGCGGTGGATGATCGTGGCCGCGGGAGCCTCGTAGATCTCGCGGCTCTTGATGCCCACCAGGCGGTCCTCGACGTGGTCGATGCGGCCGACGCCGTGGGCGCCGCCCAACTCGTGCAGCTTCTCGACCAGGACCGCCGGCTCCAGGCGCTCGCCGTCCAGTGAGACCGGCACGCCGCCCTCGAAGCCGATCACGAGCTCCGCGGCTGCGGGCGCCTTGTCCGGGTCGACGGTCCACTTGTAGACGTCTTCACGAGGCGCCGTCCAGGGATCCTCCAGGATGCCGGCCTCGATTGAGCGGCCCCACAGGTTCACGTCGACCGAGTAGATGGACTCTCTGGAAATGGTGATCTCGATGTCGCGGGCCCTGGCGTACTCGATCTCCTCCTCGCGCGAGAGACCCATGCCGACACGCATCGGGGCGATGACGGCCAGCGAGGGGTCCAGGGCGTGAGTGGCGACGTCGAAGCGGACCTGGTCGTTGCCCTTGCCGGTGCAGCCGTGGGCGACCGCGTCGGCGCCTTCCTTGTGGGCCACTTCGACGAGCAGCTGGGCGATCAGCGGCCGGGCCATGGCCGTGGCCAGCGGGTAGATGCCCTGGTACAGGGCGCCGGCCTGGACGTGGGGCCAGCAGAAATCGCGCACGAAGCGGTCGCGGCCGTCGACGATGTAGGCCCGCGACGCGCCGGCGCTGATGGCCCGCCGGTCGACGTCCTCCTTCAGCACCCCGCCGCCCAGGTCCACCGTCAGAGTGACCACCTCGACGTTGTGCTGCTCCCGCAGCCAGGCGACGGCGACCGAGGTGTCGAGTCCGCCCGAGTAGGCGAGCACAACCTTCTTCATCGAGGAGCCTCCGTGATCGTGAAGGGTAGCTCGGCCGGAAGAGTCTCCGCGCCGGCCGGCTGAAAGGTCAGGAATCGAGCGAGCCAGCGCGTCAGGGCGGCTTCATTCTCGAACAGCACCAGGAGCGTGTTGTCGCCGGCCAGGGTGCCGAGCTGGTCGGTCAAGCTCGACTGGTCGATTGCCTGGGCGACGGCGCCCGCCGAACCGGGCGTGGCCAGCAGGACCAGCGACAGGCCGCTACGCCCGACGCGGACGGGGATGTCCTCCAGCAGCCGGCGCAGACGGGCATCGTAGGCGTTTCCGGATGCCGCGGTCTCGGGAGTGGCGTAGGCGTGGCGCTCGCCGCGCGGCACCTTCACCAGGCCGAGCTCGGCGATGTCGCGGCTGACCGTGGCCTGGGTGACCTCGTAGCCGCGCGACCGAAGCAGCTCCGCCAGCTCCTCCTGGCTACCGATGGGGCTCGCGCCGATCAGGTCGAGCAGCGTGCGCTGACGGCGCTGCTTGGCCTCGTGCGGGCCACCGTTGGAGGCGGTCATCGCGCCGGGGTCCTGGCTGCAGTGATGCGCGTGCCGAAGCTCGGGTCCTCGAGCGCCCGGCTCAGCGCATGCGGATCCTTCGAGTCGCAGATGACGGCCTCCGCCCCGGGCCAGTTGACCGCCGCCAGGGCGGCTCGGATCTTGGGCACCATGCCGCCCTTGATGATGCCGTCGGCGATCAGGCCCTCGGCTTCGTCGGCGGTCATGGTGGACAGCTTCCGGCCGCCGGCGTCGCGGATACCGTCCACGTCGGTCATCAGGACCAGCTGGCGTGCGCCCAGGCCGGCGGCTATCCCTGCCGCGGCGTCGTCGGCGTTGACGTTGCAGACCACTCCCTCCTCGTCGCGGGCCAGTGGAGCGACCACGGCCACCTGGCCGGCCACCAGCAGCGAGTCGATGAAATCGCGCCGCAGCCCCACCACGTGGGCCACGAAGCCGAGCCCCGGCACCCGCTCGGCGATCATGAAGCCGCCGTCCACCCCGGACAGCCCCACCGCGTCGACGCCTCGATCTCGCAGATCCGAGACCAGCTCCGAGTTCACCACTCCCCGCAGAACGGCCGCAGCGACCTCGAGGGAGGCCTGGTCGGTCACGCGCAGCCCGCCCTCGAACTGGCTCGGCACGCCCAGGCGCTCGAGCCACTCAGTGATGCGCTTGCCGCCACCGTGGACCAGCACGGTCGGCCGCTTACGGGCGATCAGGGCCACTTCGTCGAGGACGTGGGCCTGGTCGGCCAGCGTCGTGCCGCCGAGCTTGAGGACGAGGACTTCGCTCACGTCGTGTACTCCGCGTTCTCGATGACGTA
>CAZFLI010000220.1:0-795 GCA_964519845.1 uncultured Anaerolineaceae bacterium
GAATCGTGGTGTTCGCATTGCAGCAGCCTGCTTCGTCCTGGTGGCGACAGGCATGCTCTCGGTGGTGGGGGTCTCTCGAGCGGAAGTGCCTCCACCGGTGGACGTGCGGGGTTTTTCAGCAGCGCTTGGCCTGAGCGGGGAGGTCTGGGCGGTCTGGTCGGCCGACAACGGCCACGACACAGACCTGGTCTATAGCCGCTGGACAGGGCAAAGCTGGCTGGCGCCCCGGGCACTCTATGGCGATCCGGCCACCTGGGACGACTTTCCCAGCCTGGCGATCGCGGCCGATGGCACGCCGTGGGTGGCCTGGACGTCGGCCAACGAGGATGAAAGTCACCTGTACGTGAGCCGCTGGGTGGGCTATCGCTGGTCGGCCGCGGAGGAAGTTCCGGTAGAGCCTTCCAGCCGGCCCCGCCAGGCAGCGCTGGCCGCTGCTCCCGATGGCGGATTCTGGCTGGCCTGGGTCGGTTTCGATGGCAACGACGACGAGATCTTTGCCAGCCATTGGCCCGGCGAAGCGGGTGCTGCTTCCCGGTGCCTGGACGGCACCGGACAGGCCGGGACGCTGTCCTGGTCCGAGCCCCAGCGGGTGGGCCAGGACGACGCCGATCCCCTGGCCTACGATACTCATCCACGCCTGGCAGTGGACGAGGAGGGCTCCCCCTGGCTGGCATGGGTCAGCAGGCAGGCCCTGTTCGACGATGCAGTGTTCGCCAGCCACTGGGACGGCCAACGGTGGACGCCGGAGCAGGCGGTGAGCGCGGCGGACCGGACGGCGGACATCTGGCCCTCGCT
>CAZFLI010000220.1:805-2286 GCA_964519845.1 uncultured Anaerolineaceae bacterium
ACTCCCAGGGGCAACCGTGGCTGGCCTGGCAGGACCTAACGGGGGCTGGGGCAGATGCCCGCTGGCGGATCTATGTCTCGCGCTGGCAAGCTGGCAGCGCCACCTGGACTGCAGAGGAGATGGCATCGTCGCCCATCGATCTGCCGCTGGACGAAGAGCGCCCGGATCTCAGTTTCGATGCTGCTGGCCAGGCGCAACTGGTCTGGACCGTGGCCGGAGAATCGTCGGGTGTGGCTTATGCATCCTGGGATGGGAATGCCTGGACGCACGCGGCCTGGGCCGCGGAGCGGGTCGCGGCCGCCGCCGCCATCCTGTTGCCAGCCGGGACGCCGTGGCTGGTGTGGAGCGATCTGGCCTCGCCCAACCAGATCCCGCTGAACCAGGAGCAGCTCGCCGGCCCCTTCTCCGCCCTGCCGGATGTCCTGCCTCAGTCGGAAGCCGTGGTCCAGACCGACGTAGTCCTGGATCTCTACTGCATATGGGGCGACAGCATCACGCTCGGGGCTTACGACGATCCGATGGGCTCGGGCATCCCGGTTGGCCCCTATCCTGAGCGTCTGGAGCAAAAGCTGGATTCCCGTGTCAGAGATTCGGAAGTCGTTAACCTCGGCGTTTCCGGCGAGACGACCATCCGGTTGGGGAACCGCTTCGGCCCGGAAGTCGGGTCGTATCGCCCCCAGTTCCCCATGATCATGGAGGGGACCAATGACATCAGCCACGGCGGCACGCCCAACGGCATCATCGACCGCTTTTTGATCATGGTGGACGTCGTCAAAAAGTACGTCAAGCTGAAAGATGCCCGGATGTGGTTCAGCACGGTGATCCCCCGCCTGGATGGCTTGAACAGCGAGACGAAGGACCTGAACATCGCCATCCGGGAGATGGTCGATTCTGAGGGACTCTATCTGGCCGATAGCTGGCAGGTTTATTACGACTATGGCCACTGGCAGGACTTGATGCGAGACGACCTGCATCCCAGCGCGGCGGGGATGGAGCTGCTGGCTGAGAATTGGTATCAGCGCCTCCTGGAGGAGCATCCGTGGCTCATCGCGGACCAGACGCCGCCCGTGACCTGGATGGAGCCATTGGCGGCCCACACGCCGTGCGGCGATGTGATCGCCCATTGGGGCGGAAGCGATAACCTTGGATCGGCCATCGAATTCGATGTGCAGATCAACGTGAACAACGGCGGCTGGACCGAGTGGATCATGGCGACTACCACCACCAGTGGCACCTACTCCAGCCAGGCCTACGGGACGACGGTGGCCTTCCGTGTGCGGGGACGGGATTCGTCCGGCAACGAGAGCACCTACAGCGATCCGGCCTCCACCGTGATCTCGGACGACGGTCCGCCGGACGTGCACATGGATGCTTTGTCTCCGGCTCAGACGGCGCCCATCGCCCTTGGTTGGTCCGGCACGGATCTCTGTGGCCAGGTGACAGCCTTCGACGTGGAGTCATGCGTGGGTTCGGCCTGCACC
>CAZFLI010000221.1:0-2268 GCA_964519845.1 uncultured Anaerolineaceae bacterium
CCTCGGCAAAGTCCATCTGGACGTGCGGCACGATGTAGTCGATGGTCAGCTTGGGACGGCGTGAAGCGGTCGAATCGCCTCCGTAGCTGAAGTCGATCTCGCCTTGAGTCTCGGTCGTGCGACGGAGCATAAAGCCGATGTTCTGCTTCCAGTCGGCCGAGCGAGACGTGTACCACTGGCGGACGGTGGAGGTGACGTCGAAGTAGTTGGAGCAGATGGTCGAGCCGGAGCCGCAGGGCGTGATGACGGTGGTGTCCGCGGCCAGGCCGCTGTACTTCGATGACATGCCGTTCCACGTCGCGTACCGGTTCCAGGGCGCGGTAACGCGGTTGGCGGCTATCGTCGAGGTGTTGCCGTAGTTCTTGATCTGGCGAATCTCGAGAGTGGCGCTCAGCACCTGAGCGGCGTCGTCGTTGCCGCCCTCTTCGTCCAGATTCACCGAGCCGAAGTACAGGAGCGTCCGGATCCTGCCCCAGCCGGTGCCGCGGTAGTCGGTGCCGATGCGGTTGTAGCCGTGGCTGGTCAGGTAGTAGCTCGGGTAGCCGCTGCCGATGTAGGTGTCCAGGTAGTCTGTGAAGCCATCGTAACCGTTACGCAAGATCACGGTGGGATCCAGCGTGACGGGGAAGACGCGCTGCGGCGCGTCCAGCCAGGCCGCCTCGATCGAGTAGACGAGCAGGACCTCGTCCTTGCCCAGGCCCTTCACCATCTCCTTGGTGACGCCATCGGGGAAGGTCTTGTCGTCGCGGCGGACGATCGCGGTGCGCACGTCGGCGCTGTTGGTGCCGTTGCCCTCGGCATCGAGCGCGCCCGGCGCGCTGATGCGGCCCACGACGACCGGGCCGGTCTGGCCGTAGGGCGGCGTGGCGGTCGGGTCGATCAGATCGATGCTGAGGCCGTTGTCGGCGATGACGGCGTTCAGGCCGCCCAGGTCGAGGGCGTAGACGTAGGTACTGGGGGCGTTGCGATCGGCCAGGACCGCCCCGAATTCGAAGCCTTCAGGGGTGGGGATGAGCGAGATCGTGCCGACGTCGGTGCCCTCGTACACAAGGCCGCCGGCCTCGATGATGGCCGCGTTCGCGTCGGCCCCGGGCTCGGGCGTCGCCGAGGACTCAGGGGTAGCCGAGGGCTCGGGCGTGGCCGAGGGTTCGGCCGTTGGAGTCGCCTCAGGCGTAGCCGAGGGCTCAGGGGTAGCCGAGGGTTCGGGTGTAGCCGAGGGCTCGGCCGTGGCTGTCGGTTCGGCCGTCGCCGATGGCTCGGGCGTGGCAGAAGGCTCGGGCGTGGCCGTCGGTTCGGCCGTCGCCGTCGGCTCGGGGGTAGCCGTCGGCTCGGGGGTCGCCGTCGGCTCGTCCTTCGGCTTGGTCTTCGCCTTCTCGTACCCCGGGACCCGCAGCTTCAGGGTGTAGCCGCCGGCCTCGAGCTTCGCCAGGGCCTTGGCCGCATCCTTGTCATTGACCAGCAGGCTGATGTCGTTGGCCTTGGTCGCCTTGTTGTACTGTCCCTGGTTCTTGGGCACCAGGGTGACGTCGACCTCCTGCCAGACACCCTTGTCGTCCTTGAAGTTGACCTTTCCGGGAAAGGCCTCCAGGGTGAAGGTCCCGTCCGGGTTGGCGTAGGTTCGGTAGTCGGTGCCCCACTTGGACTTGTCGGCGGTCTTGTCCTTGGGCGGCTTGTAGGCCGGGCCGAGCTTGCGGATGGACACCCCGCCGACGGTGCTGCCGGCGGTGTTGACGCCCTCCGGTACCGTCACCGGGGTGCGGCTGATCGCGCCGGGGAGCTTGTTCGTGGACCGCGCGCCGGGCGGAATCGTCCCCCAGCCTCCGGTCGTGGCACCGCCCGCGACGGCGCTCGGAATCGTGATTGAGGTAGCGACTAGCACCAGGCAGACGGCGATGCTCGCCGCGCGTGCATGGACGTGCCCCTTCTTGACGAAGCGGGAGCGGAATCCGTGAGCCGAGTCAGACACAGCAATATCCCCCGGGCGAGGCGCCCCTGGCTGCGCACCCCCGGCACGCAGTGTCTCGTCGGCGGCTCCTGACCGAGGAGCCGGGCTGCCCCACACCCGCGATCCGCGGCGATCGCTCACCGTGATCGGAGCCCGCCGGGGGCAAACCGCCGCCCAGTCTACTCAACGCTTCAGTGGCGCGTGCGGCGATTCTGCGACCCTGCGGCGGACGCTCACGCGCGGCGGGGCCTGATCGCCGAGCCTGGCGGCCGAGCCGGGCGAGCCCTAGAAGACGAAGCGCTCCAGGTCCGCCAGGGCGATCA
>CAZFLI010000222.1:0-2228 GCA_964519845.1 uncultured Anaerolineaceae bacterium
TCGTAGGCGGTGTGGGTCCTCAGGTTCGCATCGAAGGTGGTGCTGGCCTCCCCTGCCCCGGCGAGCGCGGCGGCGGTCACGTCGGTGACCTGGCCGAGTGCGTTGTAGGCGGTGCGGGTGACCATCGGACTGGCGCCCGCGGCGGCGCCCGGCAGGATCGAGGCGACCGGGTGGCCGTCCGCGTCATAGACGCTGAGGCTGGGGGTGTTGGATGTCGGCGAGTCTTCGTCCCAGATCTGGATGTCGTCCACCATCAGGCTGTTGGCCTGGTTCTGGCCGTTGTTGCCGATGAAGGTCAGCAGGACGCCGCTCGTTCGGTCGGCATCGGGGATCCAGGTCACGTCCATGACGTGGAAGCCGGCGGTCGAGGCGTTCGTGGCATCGGTTGGGGAATCCTGGTCGCCGGCCGTGCCCAGCGTCAGGCGCCAGTTCTGGCCGGCCGCGCCGGCCACGGCGATCTCCTGATCGCGGGTGTGGTGGGGGTGACCGGAGCGGCGGCGTTCCGCCACACCGACACAAAGGCCGGTCTGGCGGCCTGGATGGGGACCGCGTTCGGGGCGGTCTACGTGGGGATGCTTGGGGCGCTGGTGCGTTTGGGCCTGGCCGCGCCCGCTTCCATAGGCAATCGGCGGCTCGCCCTACCGGCCCCAGAGCCAGTAGGCCCAGGGAACCAGCGGTGCTGCAGCGAGCAGGACAATCTGGTTGCGGACGGGCCACAGCGCGCGCAGAAGGCTAAAGCGGATACCCACACCCCGCCTACGGGCCTTCAGCGGCGCTCGCCAGTCGCGGTCATCCAGCCACTCGGACCCGGCCTCGAGTATGCCGGCCATGATCTGTCCCTCGGACGTTGGATCGGCGCCAACGGCGGACAGCGCGCGGCGGAACGCTTCGAGATCGGGCTGTCGTCCCTCAAGCACGTCCGCCTGACCGAGGTAGAACTGGCCGACGAGCGCAACCAGCGGCGAAGCGCTGGAGAGGTTGGCCAGTTCCGCCCTGACAGCGGCGAATTGGCGAGCCACGAGCGCCCGACTTGCGCGATCGAGACAGCCCACGTTCGAGACCTGATCCGGCTCAGCGTGGGGCACTGCCAGCCTGCGCTGCCACACCAGCAGATCCCATATCAGCCATGACCGGGCGAAGGGCAGAGTCATGGAGACGATGCCGGCCACCGCGGCCAGGGTGGCAACCATGGGCACCAGCACCGAACCGGACAGGCGCCAGGAGACAAGAATGGTGACACCCGCAGCCAGACCCAGGAGCTGCTGTGCCCAGAACTCCATTACGAGGGGCTGGAGGTAGAGACCGCGTCGGGACCATCGGAACGGTGGGCGCAAGCGTCTCATGTCAATCATCCTGGATCTTCTCCATCATCTGCGATTTGCCCTGCCTCATCACGGGAATGCCGGGATCAGTTTGGGCAGTTGGCCGAGGACCTTGCCCCCCACGCCCCCTAGCCCGATCGCGAGTAACAGCTCTGCGACAGGCTGCAGAGCATCCGCTGCCTCCGTGTACCGATCTGGCCCAGGTATGAATAGGTCGTGATACGTCACGGTCGCGTTGGCCTTGATGGGACCTGAACCGGCAACTTCGAAAGTGAAGTTACGACCGTAAGCGAGTTTCGTGTCGACCCCAGGAGCCGAGATCCCTCCGGTGTGCGGAATAGTGATCATGCCGAAATTCACGCCAGTGGCCACTGATGACAAATCATCCACGCGCAAACCGTAGTCTGCGGAGACGCCATCCTTGCTGACGCCTACGCTCAGGTCAAACGGCAGATCCGCAGAGATTCCCCCGGCGAAATCCGTTGTCGTGCCCGTGACGTTCACGGTAGCGCCCTCTGCCGACGCGGATAGCGTGACTTCCAGCCAGGACACATGCATGTTGCCACCCGAGTCATAGTAGTACGTTGGCACCGACTCCCAGACCGAGGTCTGAGGTGACCAGCCCACAAAGGGCGGGCGAAAGTTGCGGCAGTACGAGTTCTGGCAGGGCTCTTGATGGTACGGCGTGGTTTCAACCACCGGCGGCGGGTCAACGTTTCCATCCGGAGAGTCTGTCGTGGGGTCCGCCGCTGGACTGCTGGTCGTCGTCGTGCCGCTGCTTGCATGGCCG
Source organism: uncultured Anaerolineaceae bacterium (assembly GCA_964519845.1). Taxonomy (GTDB): domain Bacteria; phylum Chloroflexota; class Limnocylindria; order Limnocylindrales; family CSP1-4; genus Fen-1039. The sequence goes on from CAZFLI010000222.1 coordinate 2,113, forward strand.
GGGCACTTCGCGCCGTACTCGTAGTAGCACTGGGCCGGGGCGGACACTGGAGCGGCGATCGGCTCGGGCATGTGCCCCGTGGGATCGATCATCGTGGCCGGGTTGGCCAGGGCATA
>CAZFLI010000223.1:0-2224 GCA_964519845.1 uncultured Anaerolineaceae bacterium
GTGCAAGTCGGACTCCTCGGGGCCGTGACGATGTTACGTGTATGGTGCCCCTAGCTGAAGCCAACCTGAAAGCTGCCCCAGGGACCGACCCGCGGCACGAAACCGAGCCGCAGGCTGAAGAAGGAGGCGCCGCGCCCGGCTAGCGGTTCTGGATGACCACGAGGCCGGCCGTCGGCGTCTTGCTTCGGATGAGCCCGATCGTAACCGTCGCCCCGATCTTCACGTCGGCTGCGCCGGCGGCGCCCGAAGCGCCCGCGACGCGGTACCTGGTCTTGCCGTTGAGCCCGATCGCCATCGAGCGCCCGCCGGCCAGCTCGATGGTCAGGGACGACACGTCCACCGCCTTCACGCTCCCGCTTACAACGGATGCGTAGCCCGAGCCGTAGATGCCGCCCTGCTGAAGGCCGGGCATGCCCCCGGGCCGGCCGCCCATCCAGCCGGGGCCGTCCTCGTCCATGCAGGCGATGCCCCAACCCGCGCCGGTGCGGTACCCCCAGCACGCCTGGGCGGAGCCGTCGGTCGCGCTGGCAGCGGCCGAGGCGACCGGGGCGGTCAACCTTCCGGCCGCGAAGCCCAGGCTGGTGGCGGCTATCAGGGCCATGAGGAGCAGAGCCACCGAGGCGACCAGGCCGAGCCCTTTGGGCGCCGTGGCTACGACCGGTTGCGATTCGTGTCCGGCACCCGACGAGGCTGAGAGGTTGTTCGCTGCCATATGTCGCGCCTTTCGTGCCGCTGCGGGCCGGATGGCCCGCGGCGTGCTGCATGTCGTGAAGGATCAGGCCGCGCCCGCGGCCTCGACCATGGTCCGGACCCGATTGATGGGAACGGCGAAACCCATCTCCTGGGCCGTACTGGAGGCGGCGGTGATGACGCCGATGGCCCGGCCGCCGGCATCGAGGAGCGGCCCGCCGCTGTTGCCGGGGTTGATCGCGGCGTCCGTCTGGATCAGGCCGGTGAGATCCTCGGTGAAGCTGGAGCCGCGCTCGCCCACGGTGATGTTGCGGTCCAGCCCCGAGACGATGCCCTGCGTCACGGAGTCGGTGAAGGTGCCGAGCGGACTGCCGACGGCGATCGCCAGCTGGCCCACCTGCACCGCGTCGGAATCACCCAGCTGAAGGGTGGGCAGACCGGTGGCCGAGACACGGACCAGGGCCAGGTCGTTGGTGCGATCCGTGGCCACGACGGTGGCCGGAAGCTGGCGGCCGTCGTTCAGGTCCACGGTCAGTGACTTGGTGTCCATGACGACGTGGTAGTTGGTGACGATGAGGCCGTCCGAACTGACGACGAATCCCGAGCCCGCGCCGGTGGACGGCATCGAGAACGGGCCGAAACCGGTCAAACCGGTCGTGGTGATGGTCACGACGGCCGGCCTGGCATTCGCCGCCGCCCTGATGACGGCGTCGGATTGGCTGATGCTGACCGCCTGGGCGTTGGCCGCCGGCGAGGTGGTCGGGGCCGCGGCCGTCGCGGCCGGGGGCCGTCCGGAGACGGCGACGTAGGTGAAGGTCGCCGACAGGGCGGCCGAGAGAAGGGCGGTGGAAAGGGCCAGAAGTGCCAAACGAGCGGCCCCGCGCCGGTTGGGGCGGGTCGGCTCCGACGAGGCGGCGAGGTTCTCCGCCTCGCCTGCTTGCTGTTCGATCATCGGTTTGCTCCGGGTGTGACTGCGCTGGTCTCCGACTGGAGACCCGTCCTTTCTACGCCGCCTTCCTTGATCATCCCTGAAAACAGCCTGGAGGGTGCGGCGCCGCATGCCGGACGGCGGGCACTAAACGTTTAGTCGCAGACGACCCCCCGGCCGGGGGTTCGGCCTGCGCCCGCGTAGTAGCATCCCCGGCTAGTTGGATCAACTCGCGAACAGGGAGCCCGACCAGCATGGCGACAGTCACTTTCGAGAACGTCAGCAAGCGTTACGGCGACGTCCTCGCCGTCGACGACCTCAACCTCGACATCCGCGACGCGGAGTTCATGGTCCTCGTCGGCCCCTCCGGCTGCGGCAAGACCACCTCGCTCCGGATGATCGCCGGCCTCGAAGAGATCAGCTCCGGAATCCTGCGCATCGGCGACCGGGTCATCAACGACATCGCCCCGAAGGATCGCGACATCGCGATGGTGTTCCAGAGCTACGCCCTCTACCCGCACATGAGCATCCGCGACAACCTCGCCTTCGGACTCAAGCTGCGGAAGGTGCCGAAGGTCCAGATCGAGTCGCGCGTCAAGGAGGCGG
>CAZFLI010000224.1:0-2190 GCA_964519845.1 uncultured Anaerolineaceae bacterium
CGCGCCGGCACCTGGGCAAAGACCCGGCCGATGGCGGCGTCCAGCGTGACGTAGAACTGGCTGGCGCCCCAGGCCATGGCGGCCAGACCCAGCAACGAGATCGCCCCGGCGTGAGCGGCGACGTTCTCCAGGCCGTCCCTGGCGATCGGGGCGATGGGGGCGAGCTGCCCGGTAAGCCCGCTCACAACTCTCTGGCGGTCGGCTTCGGCCGGGACCAGGTAGCCCAGAACGCCGATCCCGAACAGCAGCCCCGTCAGCCCCGCGAACAGCGCCCCATAGGCCAGCCCTCCGGCCAGCAACCCACCGCCCGCCTCGTTGTAGGCGTTGAGGATCGCGCGCAGGCGAACGATGGGCGGCCAGGCCAGCACCGCGGCGGCGGCGCGGCGGACAGTCTGCTTGGCTGCGCGGACGGGGGCGAGCAGGTCGGGCACAGAGCGGAGCGTGGCAGGCAGCGGACAACGGAGTCAAGCATTGATGGGCGCATCGCTCGACATGTCGGCGTCGCCTGTGTTGCCGAGGTCGCCCGTTCCCTAGCCGGCGGCGCTCTTGAAGCTGACGGCGCCGGAGTTGTTGCCCTCGTTCGACTCTTTGACGTCATTGGCGAGGTCGATCGAGAAGGACCACGTGCGCGACAGTTCGACCGGGCAGGCATCGGCCAGCTTGAAGGCAGCCTTGACGGTGTACGAACCGCCGGGCGGTATCGCCTCCGGAATCTTCTGGGTCTGCTGCCAGGTCACCTTCCCGTCCTCGACAAGCTGGAATCCGACGACGACACCGGCGGGAGCCGCAGCCTCGCCGGAGTTCTGGACCACCACGTAGCCGGTGTTGTCGAGCTTGCACGACAGCTGGGCATCGGCGAGCCCGAAGCCGGCGGCCTGCAGGTCGGGGAGAGCGCCGGGCGTCGCCGGGGACTTGCCCCTGGGGGTGGGCGTTGGGGAGGGGCTGTCGGTGGGCGCAGGCGGCTGGGATTCCACCGGGCCGGCAGTGGGGCCCGCCGTTGGCGACTTCGGCGGGGAGACGCTGGGCGTGAGGCTCGGGCTGGGCGTGAGGCTCGGGCTGGGAGTGGAGCCCGGGCTGGGCGTGGCATTGGGGCTGGGGGTTGAGTCCGGGCCGACCGTGCCAGTCGGAGTCCGGCCGGGGCCTGCGGCCAGGGCCGGCTGAGGGGTATGTCCGGCGGAGGCGTTCGGGTTGGTCGCGTCCGGGATGGCCCGGCCGGCGAGGAACCAGGTGGACGTGAGGGCAGCGATCAGCAGCGCCGCCGCGGCGTCCCCTCTCGTGATGGACAGGCGCTCTCGCAAGAGCCGAGCCATAGCCTCACCTTCCGGCGCCCCAGGGCGCGCGGCCCATCATAGACCTCGGGGGCTTACGCGTCCGCGAGGCCCATGCGGCGGGCGAGGTGGGCGGCGTCCCAGCCTACGCCGTGAAGATCGCCAGAACCTTTGGTGGCCGATGACTGTACAGCTCGGCCGTGTAGAGGGCCGTCGTGCCGTCGCCCGTGCCTCCGGCAAGGAGCACGCGACCGTCCGAGAGCGGCGTAGTCGTGTGGCCCGAGCGCTCAAGTCACACCCTCTGCGACGACTCAAGACGACCCCGCGAGCGGTTCTGGTCGCCGCGGGCTCGGACGGCTCATCTCCTCTGGCTTCGGCCGAGCTCTTCACTCCCCAGGAGCCAACGCTTGGGGGGGCGTGGGTCCGGCCGGCATAGCGAGCCATCGCCAGCCTTGAGGAGATGCCCGCCGTACCCTCGTCCTATTGCCGGTCCGGTGGTGGGCTCGGTAGAGTGCCGAAAACCCCCCGCACCAGGAGGTCTCGATGACCAGGTGGCGCATTGCCGGAGCCGTAGTGTTGGCGGTGGCCCTCGTGGCCCCGCTCGCCGGATGCAGTTCGAGCAATTCGGGCGGTTCGGGCGGCCCGAGCAATTCGGGCGGTTCGGGTGGCGTCGTCGGCGTCGAGAACGTCCAGGGCGCGACGATCTACATCTCGGCCTTTGGCTTTGAGGAGAAGCCCGAAGGGGCTTCGGCGGGAGCATCGACCGGCTCGGGCTTCTTCATCGATGCGACCGGCCTCGCCATGACGAACTACCACGTCGTGGCGGGGGCGGTGACCCTCGAGGCCTACATCGGAGGCGACACCAGCCGCACGTATCCCGTGTCGGTCGTCGGCGCCTCCCAGTGCAACGATCTCGCCCTGG
>CAZFLI010000225.1:0-2178 GCA_964519845.1 uncultured Anaerolineaceae bacterium
TCCAGGAGATGGTCCTGGCGGCGTGGCTGATCGCGAAGGGCTTCAGCCCGGCCGCATTCGACGCGGCCACGCTCTCGAAGGAGACCGCCCGATGAAGGCCTGGGTCTGCGAGCGGTACGGCTCGCCCGACACACTCCAGCTAAGGGAGATGGACAAGCCGATACCCGGCGACGACGAGGTACTGGTGAGGGTCCGGGCAGCCGGCCTCAATGCCTACGACTGGCACATCGTCCGCGGCGATCCCTACCTGGTCCGCATGGTCAAGGGCCTGCGCCGCCCGCGCAAGCCGGCGGTCGTGGGCAGCGACATGGCTGGAGTTGTCGAGGCGGTGGGCAGCGGCGTGACGAAGTCCCAGCCCGGCGACGAGGTCTATGCTGAAGTCGACGAAGGAGGCCTGGGCGAATACGCGGCCGTGAAGGAGAAGTTGCTGGCGCGCAAGCCGGCCAACCTCACCTTCGAACAGGCCGCCGCAGTGCCGATGGCAGCGCTGACGGCCCTCCAGGGCCTGCGCGACACGGCTCGCCTGCAGCCCGGGGAGAAGGTCCTGGTCCACGGCGCCGGGGGAGGCGTCGGGAGCTTCGCGGTCCAGATCGCGAAGGCGCTTGGCGCATCCGAAGTCACCGGCGTCTGCGGGCCGGCCAAGTTGGAGATGGTCCGGTCGCTCGGTGCCGACCACGTCGTCGACCGCAGTCGCGAGGACTTCACCCGAGACGGCCGGCGCTACGACGTGGTCCTGGACACGGCCAACCGCTCGTTGCGGGCGGTCCGCCGGGTTATGGTCCCGCGGGGCCGGCTGGCAATCGTCGGCGGACGTGGCGGGCGGGTCCTCGGCCCCGTCCCTCAGTACATTGCCGCATCCATTCTCTCGCCGATCGTGCGCAAGAAGATGGCCGTGGTGATTGGGCACCGCAGCGGGGAGGACCTGGCCGCGCTGGCGGAGATGATCGAGGCCGGAAGGATCAAGCCGGCCCTTGATCGGGTCTTCTTGTTCGCCGACGCTCCCGAGGCGATCCGACTCCTCGAGGAGGGCCAGGTTCGGGGCAAGGTGGTCGTGGCCGTACAGGCCGCCTAGCCGCCGGGAGGCGCTCGCATTCGGCCGCCACCGAGATTTCGATCCACGGGGCGGCCATCTTGCGTGCGCGGTTTGCGGCCGGAGCCTCCGGTCACTAGAATTGGAAAAACCCCAGGAGACGCGCAATGGCGAAGTATGTCTTTGTGACCGGAGGGGTCGCCTCCTCCCTGGGGAAGGGCATCACTGCCGCCTCGATCGGTCGGCTGCTGAAGGCCCGAGGGCTGGCCGTTTCCGTCCTGAAGCTGGACCCGTATATCAACGTCGATCCGGGCACGATGTCGCCCTACCAGCACGGCGAGGTCTTCGTCACCGACGACGGCGCCGAGACGGACCTGGACCTGGGCCACTACGAGCGCTTCATCGACGAGAACCTGACCCAGCTGTCCAACGTCACGACCGGCCGCATCTACCAGGCCGTGATCGCCAAGGAGCGCCGGGGCGACTACCTGGGTGGCACGGTTCAGGTCATTCCCCACATAACCAACGAGATCAAGGAGCGGGTCCAGCGGCTGGCCCGCGACGGCCGGGCCGACGTGGTGATCGTCGAGGTTGGGGGGACGGTCGGCGACATCGAGTCGCTGCCATTCCTGGAAGCCATCCGCCAGATGCGCAAAGACGTGGGCCGGCGCAACGTGATGTATGTCCATGTCACGCTGCTGCCGGCGCTGATGGCCACCGGCGAGCTCAAGACCAAGCCAACTCAGCACTCGGTCAAGGAGCTGCGCAGCATCGGCATCCAGCCGGACGTGATCGTCCTGCGCTCGGATCACCCGGTCAGCCAGGAGATCCGCGACAAGATCGCCCTGTTCACCGACGTTGCCAGCGAGGCGGTGATCCCCGCCGAGACGGCCTCGACGATCTACGAGGTGCCGCTCCTGTTCGAGGAGGCCGGCCTGGGAGCTCTCCTGGTCCGCGAGCTGAGCCTGGAAGAGGCCGCCCAGGAGCCCGATCTCGAGGCCTGGCGCGGGCTGGTCGAGTTGATCAAGCGACCCAAGCCGGTGCTGGAGGTGGCCCTGGTCGGCAAGTACATCGAGCTGCCGGACGCCTACCTCTCGGTCACCGAGTCGCTCAAGCACGCTGCCTGGGCTCACGAGGTGGACGTCAAG
>CAZFLI010000226.1:0-2122 GCA_964519845.1 uncultured Anaerolineaceae bacterium
GGGCGCGGCGCCGGCATCGCCGAGCCGTGGCGCACGCGGCTGGTCGTGGCCTGCTGCGCGGCCGGCCTGCTGCACCTGATCTCCACCGGCCTTGGTCTCAGCAGCGTCGGCGTGGCCGCGGTCGCCGCCACGGCTATCTGGATCTCGGGCTGGCAGCGCTGCGAGACGCCTCAGTGCGCCGGAGCGGCTTCCGCCTCTGCCGGTGCCGGAGCCGTCAGTTCGCCGCGCAGGTAGGCGTCGATGCTCTGGGCCGCCTTCTTGCCGTCGCCCATGGCCAGGATCACCGTCGCGGCGCCACGCACGATGTCGCCGCCGGCGAAGACGCCGTCCATCGAGGTCTGCAGGTTGTCGTCGATCTCGATGTAGCCCCACTTGTTGACCTTCAAGTCGGGCGAGGTGGCGGTCAGCAGGGGATTGGCCCTGGTGCCGATGGCGGGGATGACGATGTCGCAGGGGAAGACGAACTCGGATCCGGGGATCTCGATCGGCCGCCGGCGCCCTGACGAATCGGGCTCGCCCAGCTCCATGCGGACGCACTTGAGGCCGCTGACCCAGCCCTTCTCGTCGCCCAGGACTTCGGTCGGCGCGGTCAGGAACTCGAAGCGGATGCCCTCTTCCTCGGCGTGGTGGACCTCCTCGACCCGGGCCGGCAGCTCATTGCGGGAACGGCGGTAGACGATGACCGCCTCCTCCGCGCCGAGGCGCTTGGCCGTTCGGACGGCGTCCATGGCCACGTTGCCGCCACCCACGACCGCCACCCGCTTGCCGCGCAGGACCGGCGTGTCGGAATCCGGGTTGTAGGCGCCCATCAGGTTGACCCGGGTCAGGTACTCGTTGGCCGACATGACGCCCTTGAGGTTCTCGCCGGGGACGTTCATGAAGATCGGCAGGCCGGCGCCGACGGCCACGAAGACGGCGTCGAACTGGGCCCGCAGCTCCGGCAGGGTGAACGTCTTGCCGATGATCGAGTTGGGGCGGATCTCCACGCCTTCGTCCACCAGGCGGTCCACTTCCTTCTGGACGATGTCCTTGGGCAGGCGGAACTCGGGGATGCCGTAGATCAGCACCCCGCCGGCGGCGTGGAAGGCCTCGAAGATGGTGACCTTGTGGCCGCGCTTGGCCAGCTCGCCGGCGGCGGTCAGGCCGCCCGGACCCGAGCCCACGATCGCCACCGTCTTGCCGGTGGGGGCCGGCTTCAGGCTGGGCAGGTCCTCGCGATGGTTGATCGCCCAGTCGGCCACGAAGCGCTCGAGGTAGCCGATCGCGACCGGGGTGCCGGTCTTGGCCCGCAGGCAGACCTGCTCGCACTGGGTCTCCTGGGGGCAGACCCGGCCGGTGACGCAAGGCAGGGCGTTGTCGCCCAGCAGCGATTCGGCTGCGCCCTTGATGTCGCCTTCGCCCACCAATCGGATGAAGTTGGGGATGTTGATCGCCACCGGGCAGCCTTCGACGCAATAGGGCTTGGGGCACTGCAGGCAGCGGTCGGCCTCCATGATGGCCAGTTGCTCGGTGTAGCCGAGGTTGACCTCGGCGAAGTTGCGGGCTCGCTGGAGGGCATCCTGCTCGAGCATGTGGCCGCGCTCGAGCTTCATCCGCTCCTTCTTGGGGAGCGGCTCGGTGTACGTGGCGGCGCGTTCGGTCAGGCTCGCGCTGGACGGCTGGGGTGCGGTGTTCGGATTCGGCTGGTCGCTCATCAGTGGGCCTCCGAGTGGGCGGCGGTCCACTTCTCGAGGGCCTCCTGCTCGAATTCGCGGTACATGTTGAGGCGGTCGGCCAGCTGGCGGAAGTCGACCGCATGGCCGTCGAATTCGGGGCCGTCGCAGCAGGCGTACTCCGTCTTGCCGGCGATCGAGACCCGGCAGCCGCCGCACATCCCCGTCCCATCGATCATGATCGAGTTCAGGGAGACGGTTGTCTTGATGCCGTAGGGGCGGGTCAACTCGGAGCAGGCGCGCATCATCGGCACCGGGCCGATGGCAAAGACCTCGTCGATGCCGCCGGCCTCGCACATCTCCTTGAGGGCCTCGGTCACGAAGCCGGGCCGGCCGTAGCTGCCGTCGTCGGTGCAGACGATCACGTCGCCCACCTTGCGCAGCTCGTCCTCGTAGATGACCCACTCCTT
>CAZFLI010000227.1:0-2108 GCA_964519845.1 uncultured Anaerolineaceae bacterium
TGCGCTACGTGCTCCACGTCGGAGCGGGACAGGGCGGCCATTGGCGGATGATAGCGGACGACGCCCGGTCCGAGCGATTGGGACTCCGGTGCAGAAGGCAGGACAGCCGCCTTCCCCGCTTGACGCTACAGTTGGGCCTTCTCAGATCGAGCCGAAGGGGGCCGCTTCGTGACAGCCTTCGATATCCGCCCCATGACTGCCGACGACGTCGAGGTTGTCGGCGAAATGACAGCTGCCGGAGGGTTCGGAGACCGGCGTGCGTTCTTCCGTGAGGCCGTCTCGTTGTCCGGCTGCCGCCCGATCCTGGCCGTCGCCGACGGCCGCCCGATCGGTACCGGCCTGGCCACGATCCACGGCGACGCGGGCTGGATCGGCGTCATCTTCGTTACCCCCGAGCTGCGCCGGCAGGGCATCGGCCGGGCCCTGACCGTGGCCGCCTGCGACATCCTGGAAGGCGCGGGCTGCCGGTCGCTGGTCCTGGTGGCCACCGACCTGGGCCGCCCGCTGTACGAGCGGCTGGGCTTCCAGGAGCGGAGCCGCTACCACATGCACCCGGGCGAGCCGCTCGAAGCGGCGCCCGTGCCTCCGCCGGGGGCCGCGGTTCGGCAGGTGAGCGCGGGGGACCTGGATGCGATTGCGGCGCTCGACCGGCAGGCGACCGGCGAGGACAGGCGGCCGCTGATCGAAGCCCATGCCGGCGGCGGCTGGCTACTGGAGGACGGCGGGCCTGCCCCAAGCCTTCGCGGCTTTCTCCTGCCGACTCACCGTGGCAACGCCGCACTGATTGCGGCGAGCCCGGAGGACGCCGTCTTCCTTACCGACCTGCACCGCCACCTCAGTCCCGAAGACGGCCGGGCCTGGGCGGGGCTGTTGAGCGAGAACGAGGCCGGGCGACGGCTGCTGGCCGGGCGGGGCCGGACGGAGTGGCGGAGCTTTCCCAGGATGGTCCGCGGGCCCGAGCCGAGGTGGGAGCCCGGCATGATCTGGGGGCAGTTCAACCACGCCATGGGCTGAAAGAGGGACGCCGCATGACCAAACTGGAGATCCGCCCCATGACCGCCGACGACGTGGCTCCGGCCGCGGCGATGTACCTCGCCGACGGCTGGGGCGAACGGCGGGAGTACCTGGAGTGGTCGGTCGCCGATCCCGCGATCCGGCCGCTGGTGGGGGTGCTGGACGGGACCATCGTTGCCACCGGCATGACCACCATCAACGGCCCGGTGGGCTGGGTCGGGTCCATCTTCGTGGCGGCCGCCCTGCGCAGCCGCGGTTACGGCCGGCTCATGACCGAAGCAGCATGCGACCTGATCGATGCGGCCGGCTGCCGCACCCAGGCCCTCATCGCCTCCCCGCACGGCAAGCCGCTCTACGACAAGATGGGCTTCCGCGTCGTCGAGCACTACCGGGTGCTGCAGGCCGGGGCCCTGGCCGCCGCGCCCGTGCCGCCGCCGGGCCGGGTCCTGCGGCCGATGCGCCCGAGTGACCTGGACGCGGTATTCGCCCTGGACCGGCTCGCCACCGGCGAGGACCGGCAAGGCCTGTTGACCTCGCTCACCCCGGCCGGCTGGCTGCTGGAGGCCGGCCCGGAGGTGCGCGGCTTCCTGCTCTCGATTCTGCCCGACTTCGCCGCCGTTGTGGCCACGGACCCCCAAGACGGCGTCTGCCTGCTCGACCAGTTGCGGCACCTGGCCCTGGGCCGTTCGGAGACGGCCTGCGCGGCGGTCCCCGCAGCCTGCGAGGCTGCCTGGCGCGGCCTTGAGGCCCTCGGCTGGGAGCCGCTCTTCCAGACGCCGCGGATGCTGCGCGGACCGGACATCGAGTGGAAGCCGGAGCTGATCTGGAGCATCCTCAGCTTCGGCTTCGGCTGAGCGCCGCAGGGATGAGCGCCGCCACCCTCCAGCTTCGCCCCATGACCGCGGCCGACGTCGACGCGGCCGTCGCCCTGGCCCTCGCCCAGGGCTGGCGGAATCGCAGCCTCTTCTACGAGCTCGTCCTGCGCCTGCCCACCGCCCAGGCGCTTGTAGCCGTGGCCGACGGGCGCCTCGTGGCCACGGGGCTGGCGACGGCCAACGGCCCCGTGGGCTGGCTGGGCGCGATCGTCGTGGCGG
>CAZFLI010000228.1:0-2076 GCA_964519845.1 uncultured Anaerolineaceae bacterium
GAGTGGCAGAACCGCCGCCACGTGGACCCCAACTGGTACGTGGGCAAGGGCAAGGTGGACGAGCTGGTGGCTGCCAGGGCGGAGACCGGCTACACCGTCTTGATAGCCGACGACGAGCTCTCGCCCGCCCAGCAGCGGGCCCTCGAGGAGGCGGTCAAGACCAAGGTTATCGATCGGTCGCGGTTGATCCTGGACATCTTTGCCATGCATGCCCAGACCCACGAAGGTCGCCTGCAGGTAGAGCTGGCCCAGCTCGAGTACCAGCTGCCGCGGCTGACTCGGCTGTGGACCCACCTTTCGCGGACCGGCGGCGGCATCGGCACCCGAGGCCCCGGCGAGTCCCAGCTCGAGACGGACCGCCGCCTGATCCGCGAGCGCATCAAGAGGCTGAAGGAGCGCGTCGGCCAGGTCGCCGAGCAGCGGCGCACGGCGACCCGAGCCCGCGACCGCCGCCTGCTGCCAACGGTGGCCATCGTGGGCTACACCAACGCCGGCAAGTCGACCCTTCTCAACTCGCTGGTCGGCCAGGAGGTCGTTCGCGCTGAGGACCGCCTCTTCGCCACGCTGGATCCAACCTCGCGGCAGGTCAAGCTGGGCGACGGCCAGGTGGCGATCGTGACCGATACCGTCGGCTTCATCCACAAGCTGCCCCACCAGCTCGTCGACGCGTTCCGGGCCACGCTCGAGGAGGTCACTCGGGCGGACGTGCTCCTGGAGATCGTGGACGCCTCCGACCGCCACTTTGCCGAGCACAGGACTACGGTCCGGACCGTCCTGGAGGAACTCGGGGCCGGCGACAAGCCGCGGCTGCTGGCCTTCAACAAGGCCGACCTGCTGGAGGCCTCTGCCCGTGACGCCGGCACGCCCGGGCCGGCCATCGCCGGAACGGTCCTGATCTCCGCCCTCACCGGCTACGGCCTGGAGACCCTGCGGGGCGAGCTCTCGGCCCTGCTGGCGTCTCTCTGGGTGGACGTCGACCTGGCCATCCCATATCGAGCCGGCGAGCTGATTGCCCGGGTCCGCCAGCGCGGCACAGTCGATCTCAGCTATCGCGCCTCCGACGTTCGGGTCAAGGGCAAGGTCAGCCCGGCCCTTGCCGGAGAGCTCCAGACCGCCGCCATCGGTCACCGCCAGTCTCTTGGCGAGGATGGGGGATAAGGGGCACCAGCACACCTGTTCACATGCCCGTTGCGCAGCTGCCCGCGGCTTCCGATGCCTGTGAGCAGGGGGTGGATAAGTGCCAGATTCGCCTCCCTGGGGGTTGAAAGTGGTGGATAAACCCCTTCACCGCGAGGGCCGCGGGCCTATATCTTCTGTCTTGCCCGGAGGGGCCAGCGAGATCGAACACCGACTCAGCGGTCACCTCGGACGAAGCGCAACAGCTGCACCAAAGCAGCAGGACTCGCAAGGGTCCCGCAGCCGGAATGCAGCGGTCGCGACAAGGACGAGGCGATGTAGAGGGGTCGGTGGGCGGAACCGGCAGTGACCGGAGCGCGGGCCACCGCGGGCGGGAAGTCCTCGGACTTCTTGCCGGCGGAGGTTGCGGTGCTTAGGACGCGCGGTACCGCTTGATCGACCAAGTTCCTCCGGGCGCTTCTTTGCGCCCGGAGCCCCTCTGCGCCGAGGTTGCCAGCAGGGTAGGGGACCGAGGCGGTATCCTGCCGGGCAGCCCGTTTTCGCACCAGGGAAGCCGATGCCCGCAGCCAGAACCAGCGGCAGCAAGCCGTCCGTCAAGCCGTCGATGAAGGCGGAGCCGCGCATCTGGGTCATCGTCCCCACCTACAACGAACGGGACAACATCGGCCCGATCTGCGAGGCCATCCTGGCGACGCTGCCGCGGGCGAACGTCCTGATCGTCGACGACAGCTCCCCCGACGGCACCGGCGAGCTGGCCGACGAACTGGCCGCCGCCGACCCGCGGATCGGCGTCCTGCACCGGCCGGCCAAGCAGGGACTCGGGCGGGCTTACGTGGCCGCCTTCCACGACGTCCTCGACCGCGGTGCGCACCTCGTCGTGCAGATCGACGCCGACTTCAGCCACCCCGTGCGCTACCTGCCGTCGCTTCTCGAGCCGCT
>CAZFLI010000229.1:0-2063 GCA_964519845.1 uncultured Anaerolineaceae bacterium
CGACTACCTGCTGTCTCCCCAGGTTCCGTACGAACAGGTCGGCGACGTCCCGAACGTGGTCTTCCCCTGCGCGGCTCTCCTGGATGGGCCGACCGGCCGCCTGACGATCTACTATGGCGGAGCCGACACCGTGGTCTGCCTCGCCCACGGCTACCTGCCGGAACTGATCGAGTTCGTCAAGTCCCGCAGCTGAGGCTCCGCCGCCAAGGGGGCGCTGCTTGACGTCCAACGCTGACTGGCTCGACGCTCTCGAGGCAGGCTGCCCCGACGTGGTGGCCCTGTTTCGCCTCTTCGCCGGCGGAAAACGCCTGCGCCTGCGCAGCGAGCTGCGCCGCAGGACCGGGCCCGGAACCGCGCTCGATGTCGCCTGCCAGCTCGGCCTGGTTGCAGCGGCCCTGGGCGAAGCCGTGGCTGCCCTGCCCGAAGCCGCCTTCGATGCGCCCGGAGGGGAATCGGACTGGAACGTGGCCCAGGCCCTGGGCCATACCATCGAGGCCCGACGCGGCCTGACCCTGGCTGCGTCGCTGGCGGCGGCCGGTCGCTTCCCCGCCGATGCCGCCCGAGTGACGCCATCCGTTCCCGGTCCGGCCGGGGCCACTCGCGAAGAGCTGCTGGCGCGCCTGGCCAGAAGCCAATCGCAGGTGGAGCGGGCCGCCGCAGTCGTCGCCGGTCACGAAGTGGACCCCTGCCCGCTTGACCACCCCCTGGTCGGCACCCTGCGCTGCGGGGAGTGGCTGCTCTTTGCCGGCGTCCACGACCTCATGCATCTCGAACAGCTGCAACGGCTTCTCGGCCCCGAGGCCGCCGGATAGCGGAGGCCGGGCCGTCTCCGGCCCGGCCTCCAATCGCTGTTTCACCGGCTAGCTCTTGCGCGACCCCGCCGCCGCCAGTTCTGGTGAGGGCTCGAAGGCGATCCCCAGGCGCTCGAGTGCGGAAAGGACCGCCTTCATCGAGGCCGTGGTGATGTTCGGATCCATGCCCACGCCCCAGCGGACCTCGCCGTGGGAGCGGGCCTCGAGGTACGCCACCGCGGTCGCCTCCTCGCCGGCGCCCAGGGCGTGCTCGGCGTAGTCCAGCACCTCGATCTCGATGCCCAGGTCCTCGCGCAGGGCGTGGACCAGGGCGGAGATGGGGCCGTTGCCGTGGCCGGCGATGGCCATCTCCTTGCCCCCGGCCGTAAGCCGTGCCTTGACCTTGACGCCGCTGTCATCCGAGACCGTCTCGTAGCCGGCCAGGCATACCTTGTGCTCGGCCGGCAGGTACTCGGCGGCGAAGGCATCCCACATCTCCTCGGCGGAGATCTCGGTGCCGCTGCCCTCGGTGATGATCTTGATGGCCCGGCTGAACTCGATCTGGAGGCGGCGCGGCAGGTCCATGCCGTGCTCGTTCTTCATGATGTAGGCCACGCCGCCCTTGCCGGACTGGCTGTTGACCCGGATCACGGCCTCGTAGTTGCGGCCGACGTGCTTGGGATCGATCGGCAGGTACGGCACCTCCCAGGCCTCGTACGGAGTCGGCAGGGCCTCCATGCCCTTCTTGATGGCGTCCTGGTGCGAGCCCGAGAAGGATGTGTAGACGAGATCGCCGACGTACGGATGGCGAGGCCCCACCGGCAGGCGGTTGCAGTGCTCGGCCATGCGACGCAGGGCGTCGATGTCGGTCACGTCCAGCTTGGGCTCAACGCCCTGACTGAACAGGTTCAGGGCCAGGTTGACGATGTCCACGTTGCCGGTCCGCTCGCCGTTGCCGAAGAGCGTGCCTTCAACGCGGTCCGCGCCGGCCATGACCCCGAACTCGGCCGCGGCGATGGCCGTGCCGCGGTCGTTATGGGGATGCAGCGACAGCACGACTGAGTCGCGGCGCGACAGGTTGCGGTGGAACCACTCGATGGCGTCGCCGTAGATGTTGGGCGTGTACATCTCCACGGTGGCCGGCAGGTTGAGGATGATCGGCCGCTCGGGCGTCGGCTTGATGACGTCCATCACCGCCTCGCACACCTCGAGCGCATAGTCCAGCTCGGTGCCGGTGAAGCTCTCGGGCGAGTACTCGTAGCGGATCTCGGT
>CAZFLI010000230.1:0-2042 GCA_964519845.1 uncultured Anaerolineaceae bacterium
TCGGGATTGCGGAAGCGCAGCTCCACCGGCTCCATGGCCTGGCCCAGGATCCCGTCCGCTACCAGCATCACCGGGGTCCGGTAGCGCTCGGCCAGTTCGAAGGCCGAGGCCATCAGGTCCATGGCCTCGCTGATGGAGGCCGGCGCCAGCACCGGCACGCGGTAGTCGCCGTGGCCGTGCCCCTTGGTGGCCTGGAAGTAGTCGCTCTGGGACGGGCCGATGCTGCCCAGGCCGGGGCCGGCGCGCATGATGTTGACCAGAACGCAGGGGGTCCCCGAGCCGGCCATGTAGCTCATCGCCTCCGCCATCAGGCTGATGCCTGGGCTCGACGAGGAGACCATGACCCGTGCCCCGGTCGCGGCGGCGCCGAGGGCCATGTTGATGGCGCCCAGCTCGCTCTCGGCCTGGACGAAGACCCGGCCCAGTTCCGGCATGCGGCGGGCCATCCACTCCAGCAACTCCGCCTGGGGTGTGATGGGGTAACCGAAGTAGGCGTCGCAGCCGGCCTGGATGGCGGCCTCGGCGATCGCCTCGTTGCCCTTCATCAGGACGCGAGAGCGGCGGGCGGCCTCCTTGTCGCCCGTGCGGCCCGGGGCGGTGGTCGATGCGGTCATCGCGGCGCCGCCCAGACGGTGAAGACGCAGTCGGGGCAGACCCGGGCGCACAGGGCGCAGCTGGTGCAGGCGGCCGCGTCGATCAGCCGGACCGGGTGGTAACCCAGGACGTTGACCCGGCCGGTGTCCAGAGCCAGGACGGAGTGGGGGCAGGCCTCGACGCACAACTCGCAGCCCTTGCAGCGCGCCTCGGCGATGACCAGCGGCGCCCAGGGGACAGGTGGCCGGGGCGACTGAACGGCAATTCGAGCGATCGCCATGTCACGCCTTCCAGCATCGTCGCCCGTCACGGAAGACGCCGCCGGCTGAACGCCCGCAGCAGGCCCCGCGAACGGGACTTCGTTGTCCTTAGCCTCTCGCCGGCAGCGCGCGCGGGCAAGGGCCGAAGGACCCGAGCCGATACTCCGTCGACCGTAATCGAGGGAGCCGGCGCCGCACAAGGCCCCAGAGGGGTACCCATGGCTGCCCGCTCTGGCATACTGAATTTGCAGTACTTGGGACCATTGGGGCCTGTCGGCGCGACAGAGCCCGGCCGCAATCTGGATGCCTCCATGGACGAGACACCCGCCCGACCGGGCAACGAGACCTACACGCAGGCCCCGGAAGTTCCGGCCGCCCCCGACGCCCGTCCGCCGGTGCCGGTCAGGGCCGGCTTCCCCGGCGAAGATCCGCCTGTCGGCCTGCATATCGACGACCTGGGTCCCGGCACCGAAGAGGAGCCGAACGTCCGCCAGGCCCTCCTGGCCGAGCCGTTCGACGACCCGGTCGCACCTGGCAGCATCCGCTGTGTCGCCTGCGCCCATCGCTGTGTCCTGCGCCCGAGCCGGATCGGCCTGTGCGGCGTCCGCCAGAACCGCGGCGGCTGGCTGTACACCCTGGTCTACGGCCAGGCGGCGGTGGCTGAACCCAACCCGATCGAGAAGAAGCCCTTCTTCCACTTCCTGCCCGGCAGCGACGCCTTCTCGCTCTCTACCCAGGGCTGCAACTTCCACTGCGCCTTCTGCCAGAACTGGCACATCAGCCTGGCTCATCGCGAAGACCGCGTGCCGGAGACCCGCTACCTGCCGCCCGACAAAGTGGTGGGGGAGGCCTGCGCGGCCGGCGTTCGAAGTGTCGCCTACACCTACGTCGAGCCGACCGTCTTCATCGAGTACGCGCTGGACACGATGGTTCGGGCGCGGGCGGCCGGCCTGCACAACGTCTTCGTCACCAACGGCTACGAGAGCCCGGAGGCGCTGGACCTCATCGTCCCGTACCTGGACGCCGCGAACGTGGATGTCAAGTCCGCCGACGACAGGTTCTACCGCCGCATCTGCGGGGCCCGCTGGGAGCCGGTCCGCGACACCGTCGTGGAGCTGCGCAAGCGCGGCGTCTGGCTCGAGCTGACGACACTGATCATCCCGGACCTCAACGACGACCGCGACGGCC
>CAZFLI010000231.1:0-432 GCA_964519845.1 uncultured Anaerolineaceae bacterium
CGACTCGCTCGGCATCGTCCTGCTGGCCGTGGGGCTCACGACCATGCAGCTCGTGCTCGAACGGGGCCAGGAAGAGAACTGGTTCGCCAGCCGCTGGATCCTCGCGGGCGCGCTCGTGTCCGCCTGCTCGCTGGGCGCCATGGTCTTGTGGGAACTGCACGTCTCCGAGCCGGTGGTGAACGTGCGCCTGCTGCGAAACGTGCCGCTCGCCGCCGGGTCGGCGGTGGGCCAGGTGTGCGCCGTGTACCTCATAGGCACCTCCTACCTGCTGCCACAATTCACCCAGCGCCTGCAGGGTTACCCGGATAATATTGTTCAGAGGCTGCTGCTCGGTTAGGGTAAAGCCGTCAGTCTGAACGTGAAAGCGCATCATCATTGAGCGCGGGTTTTTAGCCCCGAATCTTTCCTTCATTATTCTGGCCCAGGTAGCGC
>CAZFLI010000231.1:442-2025 GCA_964519845.1 uncultured Anaerolineaceae bacterium
CGGTGGGCCTGGTGTTCGGCGTGGTCCTGTTTGGCACGACCTTCCTGCTGCCTCAATTCACCCAGCGCCTGCTGGGTTACCCCGCGTATCAATCCGGAATGGTACTCGCACCCAGGGCGCTGTCCCTATTTGTCCTCATGCCGGTGGCCGGGTGGGCCTTGAAGCGATTCGACGCCCGCCTGCTCGTCCTGGTGGGCCTGGCGACGCTGGCCTGGGCCTACTATGGCCTGGCGCAACTGTCGCTCCAAGTGAGCATCTGGAACCTCGTGCCCCTGCTGCTGCTTCTGGGGGCGGGGATGCCCTTTATGTTCGTGACGCTGACCACCGTGTCCCTCAGCACCATCGCCCCGGAAGACTCCACCGACGCCTCCAGCCTCTATACACTCACTCGCACAGTAGGGGGCAACATAGGCTACGCCCTCATGGCCGCCCTCATTGCCGACTATACCCAGATCCACAGAGCGCACCTGGCCGCCAACGTCAGCGCCCTAAGCCCCACGTTCCGAGGCTTCTATCAACAGGCAGCAGCCGGGCTGATGCACCATGGATACACCGCCCCCGACGCCTCCATGCGCGCCTACGCCGTAGCCGACGCCATGGTCAATCAGCAGGCGGCCATGATGGCCTATAACACCGCCTCCCTATGGATGTGCTTCCTGGCCCTGCTGACCGTTCCCCTGGTATTCCTCCTGCCCGGCAAGACCGCCGGCCGAGCCGCCCCGGCGCTGGAGGGGTGAGGCGGCGTTCCCCAGGCCCCACAAGCCCGCAAGGCGTCTGAACAGTAACCGCGCCCCGCAAGCTCGTGCGCCCCTATTGGCCGACTGTCGATCCTGTTGTCGCCCTGGTCGCCGCTGTGGTGGCTGGGAGCCTTTTCATAGCTCCCTGCCGACCGCTCAAGTAGATGCGGACTGAGAGTCCAGAATACAGCCTGTCGAACCTGCCGTCCTGTCTGGACAGGAGCATGCACTTTCGCCCCTCGGCATCCACCAGGCAGCCCTCGTGGCACAGGCGCAGCTCCGCCAGATCCTGCCCGAAGGCAACGTCAATCTCTCGCGTGTCGACTCGGCCGGTTCCGGATGAACGTCCTCCAAGCACAAAGGTCCGCCCCTCGTCTTCGAGCGTTCCGTAGCCCTCGGCGGCCAGCTCCGACCAGCTATCAGGCATGCGGTTGTGATCGAAGGCGAAGACCTCCAGGGCGAAGCGCAGCGGGAACGCCTTGGACCGTTCTTCGTCCCTTCCCGACAGCCAATCGATTATTCCCGGCAGCCCCAATAGGACGCACACCCCGAAGAGAACGGCCCAGGTCACCAGGACTTTCCGCACTGTGATCATTCGTCCGGACCTCAACGGCCATGCATTCCCGTCATTGCTGCATTATCTCCGTCCTCCGGGGCGATTCGCCAACGCTGCTTCTGCTCACCCCTGATCCGCTTGAGCGCCGTCTTGATCTCCGGCCAGAGGTAGGGGCTCTTGGGCAGCGTGTTGATGATGGTGGGGACGGCTGCTTTGGCGGCGGGGCCGATTCCTCCGAGGGCCTCAATGATGATGCCCCTGTTGTCTGCGGGGCCGTCAGTCAGTTGGAG
>CAZFLI010000232.1:0-2016 GCA_964519845.1 uncultured Anaerolineaceae bacterium
GCGGCCGACCACGCCATTGTCGGCTATTGGGATCTGCGCCTCTACAACTTCGCCCGAGACGTGCATAGTCCCGTCGCCATTGCCACGGACGCCCCGGACGTCTCCGACGAGCCCGAACCGATCGTCACGCTGCCGCCGCAGCTGACCCTCGCGCCGGACCCGACTCAGGCCCCCTGGGACCAGACCGGCCGCCTCAACATCCTGCTGGTCGGAGTGGACAACCAGGCCGGCGGCTTCCGGACCGATTCGATGATCGTGGTCAGCCTGGATCCCACGACCCACCGGGTGGCCATGTTCAGCATCCCCCGCGACACCTATGGGGTGCCGCTACCGCCCCGCTCCCGCCTTTCGGCGTTATGGGGGCCCACCTACAACTACAAGCTGAACACGCTCTGGAAGTACAACGACCGCTACCGCGACCTCTTCCCGGGCGGCGGCGCCGACGCCCTCAAGCAGGCTCTCGGCTACCTCTTCTTCGGCGACCAGACGGCTATCAGCTACTACGTCCTGGTGGATCTCGCCGGCTTCCAGAAGGTCGTCGACGCGCTGGGCGGCGTGACCATCGACGTCCCGGCCCCGGTGATCGATGACGGCTTCCCAGGTGTGCCCGGCACAAACCTGCACAGGCGCATCTACATATCCGCCGGCATACAGCACATGACCGGCGAGCAGGCCCTGGCCTACGTGCGCAGCCGCAAGGCCAGCAACTACTACAACGACTACAACCGCTCAGCTCGCCAGCAGCAGCTGCTCGTCGCCCTGCAGCAGCAGGCGGACCTCAACGAGATCTCCGCGCACCTGGGCGAGCTCATGGACGCCCTGTCGCAATCGATCCACACCGATCTGCCTGAAGGCCCGGAGATCATGGGGGCCTTGATCGGCGAGGCCAGGCACATCCACGCCGACAACATCGAGTCCTACGCGTTTGCCCCTCCCACCTATGGACGCAACTCCTCAGCCGGCAGCGCCTTCATCTTCGTGGCGGACGTGGCCGCCATCCGCAAGGCCGTCAAGGCCGCCCTCGCCGGCGACAGCAGCCCGGATCGGCTCCAAACAGCAATCGCCGAACGTGCCCCGATACTGGTTGAGAATGGAACCGGCAGATCGGGCCAGGATGCGGCCGTAGCCGACTACCTGATGTCGCTTGGTTTCGCCGCCCAGGCCAGCACCACGGCCCCGGCGCAGATGGACGGGACGACGAGGCTCCTGTCGATCAACGGCGCCGAGGACGACTATCCCGCCACCTTCGAGCAACTCGAGACGATTTTGGGTCTGGCGGGTCCCCCGACGACCGAGGCCGGCGCCCAGGTCCAGGCGGTATTGCAAGAGGGCCAGCCACCGGGCTTCATCATCGTGGCCGGAAACGACACGTTCGCCCTCACTCCCCAACCCAGCGGACCGGCCGCGTCCTAGGACTTCTCCGTGACGCGGTACTCCAGGTAGCGGCCTGTCAGGAGGCGCGTCTGGGCGTCGAGGGCGGGGAGGTTGGTGAAGAAGAAGCCGGCCAGCGGCAGGAACAGCCACTGCAACCGCGACACGACCCGCATCGGAATGCCCCACTCCTTGGGCCGCGGCGGCGCCAGTTCATCTTCGATGAAGATCAGGATGATCAGCGACACGAGGGCGCCGGTGAGCAGCCAGCCGGCGAAGATGGGCAGCTGCTGGCCGAAGGTGGTCGGCCTGAAGGTGTCGTTCATCATCAGCGGTATGTTCGCGCCCAGCAGCATGATGAATGGGGCCGTGGCCCAGTTGATGTGCTCCCACCACATCAGTGCCAGCCGCCAGACACGATCCCGGAACGGGATCTCGGCGTGGCGGAACGAGTTGCTGATGAAGTACGGGATATCAGTCACGCCCCAAGCCCAGCGCCTGATCTGGGTGTACTGCTGGACCAGGGTGCGCGGGTACGAGCGCGCCCGAACGGCGTCGCCGTAGACAGGTATGAACAGCGGCACGGCGCTGAACTGGCCGCTGTAGCGGAAGAAGCTCTTCCAGTAGAAGCGGCTGTCCTCGGGG
>CAZFLI010000233.1:0-1998 GCA_964519845.1 uncultured Anaerolineaceae bacterium
CACCGCCGTGGCCGCCGACGCCGCCGAACTGGCCGCGGCACTGGACCGCCTGGCCGCCGGCGGGGCACCGGACGATGACTGACCGGCGTGGGCTCGGTCTGCTCCGGGCCGCCATGCCGGTCGCGGCCACCTCCGTCGCAGCCGTCTCGACGGCAACTCTCCTCTTCGGCAGCTTCCTGTTGGGGCTCTTCCTGGGCGCCATCTTTGCGGTGGTCGTGATCGTGCCCGCCTGGGCCGCTTCGAAGCTGGGCCTGGTCACGAGTTCGGCCGGCCGTGTCGCGCCGCCCGGCATTCCACTGCTCGCGCTAATCCTCGTCTCCGAGTGCCTGCTTGCGATCGCCTCGAGCGCGCCGTGGACGTGGTTTCCAGCAGGCCTGTCCGCGCTCCTGCTCTGGTCTCTGGCCGGCACGATCTGGCTGGTCAAGCTCGGCCTGGCTGCCCTGCTGGATGGGGCGGCTGTCATCCGGGCCCGCTGGCGCCGCTGGCTGGTCCCGCTGCTCGTCGGGCTCCTGGGCTTCTCGCTGGCCGTCTCGAGCATCCCCCTCCACGTCCGCTTCGCGTTGAGTCGGGACGCGGTGGACGCGGCAGCGGATCAGGCGCGCGACGGGACCCTTGCGGGTTCCGATGTGCGGCTGGGCCTCTATGATGGCCGGCTCTGGAGCGCGGACGGCGGCACAGTCAGCTTCTACCTCGGCAGCGGCGCCGGCGGGGCGTTCCTCGGCGAAGAGATCTGGGGAATCGCGGACCTGGGCCAGGACGCGGACCCTGCCTTCGACGCCTGTACCCAATGGCAGCACCTCGACGGGCCGTGGTGGTTGTGGCGCCAGCAGGTGTACTGCTCCTACTAGCCCGGCCACAAGAAGTGGGCCCCACATAAGCCGCAGGTGATCGGCGCGGCCGATCCTTGGGCCGTGAACCACGTTCGCCTCGGCTCGACCTTCCGCGCCATCCGGCTTGAGCTCAGGCTGCGCCAACTGGACGTCGCCTCCCGCGCCGGGGTGTGCCAGCAGACCGTGTCCAATGTCGAACGAGGCCGACTCGGCGGATTGTCGATCGAAGCGCTCGCGTCAATCGCGGAGGCGATTGGGGCAGACCTGACCGTGATGGTGCGCTGGCGTGGACCCAAGCTCGCCCGGCTTCTCGACCGGCGGCATGCGCAGCTTCAGGACCGCGTCGCCGCCATCCTGGCCGCGTCGGGGTGGGAGGTGCTGCCCGAGGAGACGTTCAACCACTACGGCGAGCGCGGATCGGTCGATCTGGTGGGCTGGCGCACGGACCGCCGGGCGCTGTTGCTGGTCGAAGTCAAGTCCGAGCTGGTGGACCTGCAGGAGACGATCCGAACGCTCGGCGTGAAGACCCGGATCGTGCCCGAGGCGATGCGGCGAAGCCGCGGCTGGGCCGCGGACGCCGTGGCCTCCGTTCTGGTCCTGCCCGACGCTCACGTTCATCGCAGCGCGGTCGCCCGCCATTCGGCCCTGCTGGCCGCGGCCCTGCCGGCCCGGACCCGAGCCGTCAACGACTGGCTGGCCGACCCGGTCGGCAGCCTGAAGGGCATCTGGTTCCTGCCCAATACGCCTCCGGGTGGTACTGCGCCGAGGCCGAACTGCACGCAGCGGGTTTCCGGCCGCTCCGGGCGCGCACAGAGCCGCCGGCGGCGGGGCCGAGAGCCCGAAAGGGTCGACCCGGAGGCCACGAACGGCCGAGGAGACTCCGAGGGGCCAGGCACGAGGCGATAGCGGCTCCCCTGACGCGAGTTGCGGCGCCTTGCACTACCTCCAGGCGTGTTGGGCGGAAGCGCCCGGCGCCGCGCCGTAAGGGCCGCGGTAGCCTGAGCGGCCCCGCCGCACTGTACGGGCGTGGTAGAATAGAACGCGCGTTCTGCTAGACCACCCGCGAACGGCCGTTGCGCCGCCGCCGAGCCGCGACCGGGCCGCCGGATGCGCCATGTCGTACCCGATACTCCACAGCCCGTCCACAGCCGGTCCCCAGGTCGTGCAC
>CAZFLI010000234.1:0-1972 GCA_964519845.1 uncultured Anaerolineaceae bacterium
GCATCCGCGAGATCGTGGCCTGGTACTCGAAACACCTGCCCGCGGCCTAGCGAGCTGCCCGGAAGGCGATTGGGCCGGCCATGCCGCGAGCAGCTGCCCGAGGTGTGGCCGGCTCCGCTCAGAGGCGGCGTCGACGCTGCTGGTACGCTGAGGGCCGGTGCCCCTGAATCGCGGCCGCGAGTGCACCGGTCTGGGTGAGGAGTAGCCGAATGCTTGCCAACTGGACTCAGGACGACCTGATCTCCGGCGGCGTGCGCCTGCACTACTACCGCACCGGCCGCGGAGACAAGCGGCCCCTGGTGCTGGTCCACGGCTTCTCGGATAGCGGCCTGTGCTGGTCGCGAACGGCCCACGATCTCGAAGCCGAATACGACGTCGTAATGCCGGACATGCGCGGCCACGGCCTGTCGGAGCGGATGCTCCCGGGCGACGAGGTGGACATGGCGGCCGACCTGGCGGGGCTCATCCGCGGATTAGGCCTGAACCGGCCGATCGTGGGTGGGCACTCGATGGGGGCGATGATCACCTTCGAGCTGGGGGTGCGATTCCCGGAGCTGGCGAGCGCCCTGATCCTGGAGGATCCGCCCTGGTGGGTGGACCGGCTGCCCGAACCTTTCGGCCCGCCGGTCGGAGAAGGGGCAAGGGCGCTGGGCGGCAAGAACCCGGATGAGTTGCTGGCGCAATGCCGCGAAGACCACCCCAACTGGCCCGGCGAGCTGGTGGAGCTGTGGACCGGCTCCAAGAAGCAACTCGATCCGGCAATCATCGACACGCTGGTGGCGAAGGTGGACCGGGTGGCCACGGGCTGGCAGACGACGATCCAGGACGTCGCCGTGCCGGTGCTCCTCCTGACGGGCAACCCGGAGCTCGGGGCCATCGTGACCCCCGAGGTCGAGGCGAAGGTCCGTGAACTGAACCCCAGGGTGACCATCGTCAACGTCCCGAACGTGGGCCACCTGATCCGGTACGACAATTACCCCGTCTTCATGAAGGCGCTGAGGGCGTTCCTGACGCAGATCCCGTCCTGACCGGCCCTGGCGAGGCCGAACGCGCCGGTGCCGGCGAAGGCCGCGCAGCCGGCGGCTCAGGCGACCAGTTCGAAGCCGGCCGAGACGAAGTGGGAGTCGAAAGCGAAGGCCGCAGGCAGCCGGTTCGATCGCATGAAGGCGAAGCTCGTTCGATCGACGAAGCTGATCTGGCTCGAGCCGGCATCTCGAAAGGCCGCCAGCGCCGAGTCGTGAGTGCCCGGGTCCACCGGCACTACGGTCACGACTGCCAGCAAGCCGTCGAGCAGTCGGCGGGCGGCCTCCCACCCGAGGCGCCTGGAGACGAGTGCGAGCGTTTCGACAAGGACGTACGCGTGAGTCGTCAACTCCGACTCCCTGAGCTCGGCGAAGGCTTTGGCGGCACGGCCGTGGTTCGCGTCGTCTTCGTCGAGCAGCGCGTACAGGGCCGAGGTATCGACGAAGACTCTCACCGGCGGAATGCTTCGCCCAGCTCGCGGTCGTGCTCGAGGCTGACGTCCGAGCTGCCCGAGCGAAAGCCACCCACGGCACCCAGCGCCTTCTCCCAGCGCCCGTCGGGACGGCCGGGTGGGGGATAGGCACGGTCCACGGCATCGCGAATGAGGGCCGCCATGGAGGTCCGCCTCCGCTTCGCCAGGGCTCGCAGCCGCCGCGCCTGCTCTTCGGTCAACGAGATCTGAGTCCGTTCCACGACCGGCATGATACAACTCACGCTATGTGATGTAACAAGGCCATCCACGCAAGCATGCCGGGCGAGCCTTCACTGCGGCTTACGCGCGGTCGTCGACGGCCCGGCTTCACGCCCCGCGGCAATCAAGGCCGGCGAATGCCCGCGTCGAGCTGATGGAGGATCGCGTCCAGCCGGCCACGGGCAGGCCCAAGAGCCGGCAGTCCCCGCACGATCCCGCGGACTGCCGCCGATGCGTGCTTCACCGCCCAGCGGATCT
>CAZFLI010000235.1:0-1941 GCA_964519845.1 uncultured Anaerolineaceae bacterium
AGCCGCCACGGGGCGACGCGGAGTATAGCCTGCTCGGTGCCGGGCGGGCGATTCGGCGCCGCCCGGCTCGCCGGAGGCGTGGTCCGGCTCGCCGGAGGCGTGGTCCGGCTCGCCGGAGGCCCTCCCGCCGGTGCGCCCACGCACCGCCGTCCGGCGTGAAGCCTACCCGTCCGATGGGGATGACCGGTACATCGTCCGCATCGAACCGTGGTACCTCCTGGCGGTGCTCGGGCGGGACCTGCGGATGGGGTTCAACGAGCCCTCGCGCCGGTACCTTTGTCATAGCTAGCCGCCTGGAAGACGCGATTGCTGATGAATGCTCGGACTCTTCGGACCGCCGTCGGCCCGGCCCCCATGGGATTGCTGCGGACCGCCGGTCTGGCGCTGCTCCTGGCGTCCGTCGCCCTGGCTGCCTCGGCCGGCCCGACGCTCGCCTGGGACGCAGGCGCGTTCAGCGCGGACGACGAGCAACTCCTCTTCACGCTGACCAATCAGGACCGCGCCTCGGCCGGCCTCAACGCCCTGACTGCCGACTCGTACCTGCACAAGAAGGCCCAGTGGCGTTCGCAGGACATGGCCCTGCGCGACTACTTCAACCACAAGATCCCGCCCGACGACAAGCTGGTCTTCTACTACATGTCGAAGGACGGTTACTGTTTCAAGGTTGCCGGCGAGAACATCGGCCTCAGCACCTACTCGGACGCCGAAGCAACCACCCGCATCGAGAAGGCCTTCATGAGTTCGGCCAGCCACCGGGCCAACATCCTGGGCAGCTGGACGAGGATGGGGATAGGCGCCTTCAAGGCTGCCGATGGACGGAAGCTCTACACGGTCCTGTTCTCGGTCCCCTGCGGCGCCAAGGCCACCCCCAAGCCGACGCCGAAGCCGACCCCCAAGCCGACCCCCAAGCCGACCGCGACGCCGGTCCCGGCGACGCCCGAGCCCACCCTGATGCCGGTCGTTACGCCGCGCCTGGTCGAGCCGACCGCGTGGCCCGTTCCGACGCCCGAGCCGGCATCCGCCGCAAACGGAGAGCCGGCCGAGGCGGTGAGCCTGCGGGTCCGCGACAAGCCCGCCGGCCAGACCGGCCAGGGTCCGCTGGACGGGCTGTTCCGTCTGCTGTTTGGAGGCATCTTCCCCTAGCCGCAACGGGCTGCCGCGCCGCTAAACTGCGCATGTGCCGACCATGCCTCCCGCTTCACCGCAGATCGAGGTTTCGCTTGCAGGCGCACCCGCGCGCCGCGCCCACGACGGCCCCATCCTTGAGGGCCGCGACCTCACCAAGCGCTATCTGCTCGGCAGCCGGAAGGTCGAAGCCGTAAACGGCGTCTCGCTCAGCGTCCACCGCGGCGAGTTCGTGGCCATCATGGGCCCCTCCGGCTCGGGCAAGAGCACGCTGCTGCAGCTGCTGGGCGGGCTCGATCGACCGACAGGTGGCGAGGTCATCCTCGACGGCGAGGCGGTCAGCCGACTCAGCGATCGCGAGACCACCATCCTGCGGCGCGACAAGACCGGTTTCGTCTTCCAGTTCTTCAACCTCATCCCGCTGCTCGACGTATACGAGAACGTGGCCCTGCCGTTCACGATCGCCGGCATCGATCCGCGGCGGGGCGAGGCCGCGGCCAGCATCAAGGACGTGCTTGAGCGGGTCGATCTGGTCGGCCGGGAGAAGAACCGCCCCGACCAGCTGTCGGCGGGCGAGCAGCAGAGGGTGGCGCTGGCCCGGGCCCTGGTGACGCGTCCGGCGATTCTGCTGGCCGATGAGCCGACCGGCAACCTCGACTATGCGACGGGTGGCGAGATCCTGGACGAGCTCTGGCGCTCGTGTGACGAGCTGGGCCAGACGATCGTCCTGGTCACTCACGATGCTCGCGCTGCGGCCTACGCCGATCGGGTGCTGGTGCTGGGCGACGGTCGGATATGCGATGAGATCAAGCTCGG
>CAZFLI010000236.1:0-1936 GCA_964519845.1 uncultured Anaerolineaceae bacterium
ACCAGGAGCTGGCCAGTGACCGGATACTGGTCAGAGACGTCGTGGCGGGGCTGGTCTTCTGGACCGCCCTTACTCTCGCGGGATCATCGCTGGCGGTACGCATGCCCGGCGGGAGCTACGTCGATGTGACCTTCGGGCCGATGGTGGCCGTGATGAACCTGGGCGGCCCGGCTGCCGCAGGGTGGGTCGGCCTTGTCGGCGCCACTCAGGCCCGCGAGATCAAGGGCCAAGTACCCTGGTACGGGATCGTCGCCAATCACTGCGGCATCCTGGCCCCGGCAATTGTCGGCGGGTTCGTCATCCAGGCTCTATCGGATGGGTCCGATCGAGGTATCGACTTCGCGGCGACCGTCCTTGGCGCCCTGGTCTCGTTCTCGCTCAACCTGCTCGTCACCGCCGCAGTCGTGTGGTTGCGCGATGGAGCGACGCTGAGGGGCCTCGTGAGGATGGCCGGGGGCGCCTATCTGAATCTCCTCGCTCTGGCGCCGGTCGCATGGCTTATGGCGCAGATGTACCTCGCGGCGGGGTGGTGGGCGGTCCTCCTTTTCGCGGTCCCGCTCTACACCACCCGGGTGGCCTACACCCGGTTCGTGGCAGTCAGGGAGATGTTCACCGAGACGGTGAAGAGCCTGGCCGAGGCGGTGGACAAGCGCGACACGTTCACCGCCGGCCACAGCCGCCGGGTGCAGGAGATCGCCATGGATATCGGCCGAGCGATGAAGGTCAGCGACGCGGAGCTGGAGGCGCTGGAGTGGGGCGGCCTGCTGCACGACATCGGCAAGATCGGCGTGCCGGATTCGGTGCTGCTCAAGCAGGAGCGGCTGACGCGTGACGAGCGGGCGGCGATGAACGCCCACCCGGTGCTGGGCGCGGAGATCATCGGCCCGGTCAAGAGCCTGGAGCCGGAGCTGCCGATCATCCGCCACCACCACGAGTGGTTCAACGGCTCCGGCTATCCAGATCGGCTGGTGGGTGACGAGATCCCCCGCCTCGCCCGCATCCTGCACGTGGCGGACGCCTTCGAGGCCATGACCGCCGCCCGCCCATACCGCATGACCCCGCTCTCCCCGGAGCAGGCCCTGGCCGAGATGCGCAAGTTCGGTGGCATCCAGTTCGATCCGGAAGTCGTGGAGGCCTTCACCCGGACCAGGTGGGGGCGCGACCTGGCCGATCCGGGGCGCCCGCAACCGCGCCAGGTGCCGCTCATCGGGCAGGCCGCCGGGGCCATGGGCCCGGCCTCGGCCCCCGGCGCCAGACCCGCCTAGCTCCGCCGCCGGCCCATGATCCCCATCCCGGCCCTGGGTGTCCTGCTGGGGTTGCTGCTCGGCCTGGCCCTGGGCGGGCGGATCGAGAACCTGGCCGACGTCCGGCTGCGCTGGCTGCCGGCCCTGGGCGGCGCCGCGATCGCGCGACTGGTGCTGGAGATTCTGATGACCTCCGGCAGCGTCTCGCCGGCCATCCGCCAGTGGCTGGTCCTGGTGATCTACCTCTTCCTGGCCTGGATGCTGCTGGCCAACCGCCGCCTGCCGGGAATGACCGCGGCCGCCATCGGGGTCCTGTCCAACGGCTTCGCCATCATCGTCAACGGCGGCTTCATGCCGGTCTGGCAGCCCGCGCTCTCCAGAGCCGGTTTCGATTCGACCGCCGTCCATTCGAACTTCCACACCCTGCTGCCGGCCCCCGTTGACGCCTACTTCTTTGCCCACGCCGGCCCGCTGGCGGACGTAATCCCCATCCCGCTGCCGTTCGTCGGCTCCGTCGCTTCGATCGGCGACCTGCTGCTGGGGGCCGGCCTGGCCTTCTTCCTGTTTGCGCTCATCATGCTGATGACGCTCTTCCAGTGGCGAATGTCGAAGCACTGGGTCCACTATTCGTCGTGAGGAGGGGCGCATGAACACGAGATTCCAGAGCCGACTTCAGCTGAGCGCGACCTACT
>CAZFLI010000237.1:0-1921 GCA_964519845.1 uncultured Anaerolineaceae bacterium
TCGACGCCGACTTCAGCCACCCCGTGCGCTACCTGCCGTCGCTTCTCGAGCCGCTCAACGCCGGGCGGGCGGACATGGTCCTGGGCTCGCGCTATGTCAAGGGCGGGAAGATCCCGCGCTGGAACCTCCTGCGACGCATCGTCAGCCGAGGCGGCAGCCTGTTCGCCGGCGCGGTGCTGCTGATGCCCTACCGCGACCTCACCGGCGGCTTCAAGGTC
Organism: uncultured Anaerolineaceae bacterium; assembly: GCA_964519845.1. Lineage (GTDB taxonomy): Bacteria > Chloroflexota > Limnocylindria > Limnocylindrales > CSP1-4 > Fen-1039. The sequence continues at coordinate 219 of CAZFLI010000237.1, forward strand.
CTCCGGTCGGACGTGCTTCGGGCGATCCAGGTCGATCGCCTCCACGCCGGCGGCTACGCCTTCCAGATCGAGACGACGTTTCTCGCTCGCCTGGCCGGGGCGCGTATCGTCGAGGTGCCAATCACGTTCGAGGAGCGCCGGGGCGGGCAGTCGAAGATGAGCATGGGCATCTTCATGGAGGCCTTCCGCCTCGTCCTGATGCTGCGGATCACCAACCTGCGCCGCCGCCGCAAGTCCCTGCCGGGCGCGTCCGGCTGAGCGTCCGCGCCCATTCGTGTCGATCAGTGGCCGGTGGTGCTCCAGTGCCATGGCTCTTTGGCCACCAGACTCTTCAACCCGTACTTGCCGGCGTTCTTCAGGAGCCAGTTGTGGGCGGCGCTGCCTACCGCACAGTTCGAGAAGTCGATTGCCAATCCACGCTCATGCAGCGACCGGCCCGGAATAGCCGTGGCCGGACTGCACGAGCCTGGCGCCATCTGGTAGACGATGTAGTAGTCGCCCTTGTCTGAATGGCAGTTCTTTCGGCGCAGCACGATTTGTCGCGCAGTCGAGCGCCAACCCGTCCCGCTCAGCGTGACGCCGGCTGCCGCCGCGTTGTCGAGCATACGAGAGAGCGACTCGGCCAGGCACGGGTGAACCCTGATGCCCCCAACGACCACGGTGTTGCTCTGATCCACCGGCCCCGTGACCGCTGAACAGTCAGCGGCAACCGGCGCGGCCTGGGTGGGGGCCTTTCCGTACAGGGCGCCCTTAGTGGCGGGCCCCACGGAGCCGTCCACGACGAGACCCTTGGACGACTGGTAACTTCGAACGGCGGCCAGAGTCGCCGGACCGAAGTTGCCGTCGACTACCAGTCCGGCGCCGTAGCCGTTGAGCAGGTTCTGAAGCTCAGTAACGCAGCCGCTCTTCTGGCCCTTCACGATGGCGTAGGGGCAGGACGACGAGAGCAGGTAGATCGGGGCCGGCGCGCCCACGACCGGTGGGGCGGTCGGTGTGGCGGGCCCCGCGGACCCGCCCGCCACGATGCCCGCTGCTGCCTGGTAGGCCCTGATCAGGGCCATGATGAGCTGGCGGACTCCCTGGACGGAGAGTGCGGAACCGAGTTGCCTGAGGAGATTCTGCAGGTCGGCAACGCAGCCGGCGTACCGGCCCTGCATGAGGTCGGCCTGGCAGGATGCCGAGAGCAGGCTGATCGCCGCCGGCACACTGCCCGGTTGGGGGGCCGCCGCTGCGGCGTGTGCGCCGATCCGGATGAAGACCACGTTGTATGGGCGGTTGTCCTTTCGCACGCTGCAGTGGTCGCAGCGATCCTTGGAATAGACGCCGTCATTGGACCCATTCGGGTTCCCGGTGTTGCCCTCCACCGTCTTGAACCAGCCGTCTGAGCCTACCGTCCGGACGATGCCTATGTGCTGAGTGCCGGTGAAGTTGCCGTCCCCCTCCCAATCGAAGGCAACGATGTCACCCGGCGCCGGCGAGGTGGTCAGGGAGAGGTTGGACTCGCCCTGCCTGGCCTCGGCAACCCAGTCGTAGACGCGGGCGCTCCGGAACGGCGTGGCGCCGCTCCGCATGGCGACCCAGCTCACGAATGCCGCGCACCAGGAGTAGTCGTTCGTCGAGTCAGTCCGGTTGACCGCCACCCCGTACTGGTTCGCTCTGGCGGTACCCTCGGCGACGCCGATCTCACCCACGGCGACGTCGAG
>CAZFLI010000238.1:0-1914 GCA_964519845.1 uncultured Anaerolineaceae bacterium
TTCGACGACGTCATCAACAAGCAGCGCGAGACTATCTACGAGGAGCGCGACAAGGTCCTCCACAACGAGGACCTGGGAGAGACAATCGCGTCCTTCCTCGACCAGGAGATCGACGCCCTTGTGGCGCGCTACCTGACGGCCGCCCTGCCACCGTCGGAGTGGGACTTCGAAGGCCTGTCCGGCGCCCTCAACGCAATGGGCCTGGGCGGCCCGGAGACCACGCCCGACGCCCTCGAGGACATGGGCACCCGCGACGCGGTCCTGGTCAACCTCGGTGACATCGCCGCCGAGCGACTGGAGGCCAAAGAGAAGGAGATCGGCGACGACTGGCAGCTGCTCGAGCGGCTCGTTCTGTTGCGCACCATCGATTCGGTCTGGGTCGAACACCTGACCGAGATCGACGAGATGCGCCAGGGCATCGGCTGGCGCGGCCTGGCCCAGGAGGATCCGCTCAACGCCTTCAAGAAGGAGGCCTTCGCCCTCTTCGAGGAGATGAGCCAGCTCATCCGCCATCAGGCCGCGACGACCATCTTCCGCGTCCAGCTCGTCCGTCAGCAGGCCCCGCCGCCGCCGACCGGCGTCGAGGGCCGCGGCGGAGCTCCGGCGCCGGTCGGAACTCCCACCCCGGGCGCGACTTCGGCCGTGGGCGGCCGGAATCTTCCCCCGGCCCTGCCGCAGGGCCGCGCCTCCGGCGGTTCCACCAGCAGCGGGCCTGGCGGGGCGGGTGGGGCCATCAAGCCCGGCTACTCCCCGGCGGGCGTGCGCATGGGCCGCAACGACGCGTGCTGGTGCGGCTCCGGGGCGAAGTACAAGAAGTGCCACGGCCGGTGACCTGGAGCTCGCCGCAGCGGGTGACCTGGGGGGCGCGGATTCGCGACCTGATCCTTGTCTTTGCCGCCTTCGCCGCGGGAGGAGCGGCCCTGACCGGTGCCACGGCCTACCGCATCTACGAGGTGGGACGCCACGACAACCGGCGGCAGGTGGACGTCATCGTCGTTATGGGCGCAGCCCAGTACAACGGCCGCCCCTCGGGCGTCCTGCGCGCCCGCCTGGACCACGCCGTCGAGCTGTACCAGCTCGGCTACGCGCCGTACCTGTTGACTGCCGGCGGCAAGCTGCCCGGCGACAACTACACCGAGGCGGAGACCGGCCGCAACTACGCGCTGGACCGGGGCGTGCCCGAGGCGGCGATCATCCTGGAGAACACCGGCGGCTCGACCCAGGAATCGATCCACAACATCCGCGCCATCCTCGAAGAACGGGGGCTTCACACGGCCCTCTTCGTCTCGGATCGCAACCACATGCTGCGCATCTTGCGGCTGGCCGACGACGAGGGCATCGAGGCCTGGGGATCGCCGACCACGACAAGCCCGGCCGACAACAACCCGAACATGCGATTCAACGCCTTCATGCACGAACTCGGCGCCCTCGGCTACTACGCCTTCCTGCGGCTGGACATGGCCGAGGCGGCGGCCCCGCCGGACGTCGCGGAGGCCACTCCCGGGCCCTGAGCCCCATCGCCCGAACCGTATTTCCATTCCGGGCCCGCAATCAGGCCGTGCCACGCGGCTTATGCGTGGATTTCCCGTGATTCGATTGAATTGACCCCTTGGCTGCGGCTATTTGGGGCTCTATACTCGGGGCGATCGCTGCCCACGCCCACGTCTGGTAGTTCGGTGTGGGCCTGCCACCTGAGGGTTGTGCCCGTCACACAACGAGGAGACTAGTGAAGCAGGCAGAAGAGGCGGCATTCATAGATCTGATTGCCTGTGAGCGTGATTGCCGCAACTGCAGCTATGCGGCTGCGCTCGATTGCGATGGCAATTGCGGCGTCTGCGCCCACAACGGCTACTGTCCCTGCGTGAACCCCGTCGTCGCCCGGAGCAAGAGCGCCCTGCGCCTGATCGAGCTCCG
>CAZFLI010000239.1:0-1822 GCA_964519845.1 uncultured Anaerolineaceae bacterium
ACCGGCCGGGTCATGCGGGTCTACGCGGACCCCGCGACGGGCGAGCGCCGCTACCTGAAGGATTGAACGAGATGCTGGATCGGTCCCTGCGGTGGCTCACGGCGGCCGGCGGCGGCCTGATGATGCTCGGCGGGTTTGCCCTGGCGGCCGCCGGAATGGCGGTCGCCAGTGGGATCCTGCTGATCTTCCTGGGGGCGGCTCTGGTCGTGGCCGTGGTCCTGCAACAGAACCGCTACCGCTCGCTGGCAGCCGAGCACGCGGGCAATGGACCGGGCCCGGGAGGCGGCGAGGATGGCCCGCTGGAGCCTCGCTTCACGGCCACGCCCGAGGTCTTCGTGGACCCTACGAGCGGCCGCCTGATGCGGGTCTACGTGGATCTCCACAACGGCGAGAGGCGCTACAGGGCCGAGGGCTGAGGACGACCGCCCGACCGAGCCGGGGCGGCCGCCACTTGCGCTCACGGCAGGCGCGGCGACAATGGGCCGATACTCTTTGGCCCGGGGGACGACGTGACATCTATCGCACACAGAAGCCAGGAGCCTCTGCCGGGAGAGCCTGCGGCGGCCGTCCCCGGCGATGCCGAACCTGAGGCGGCCGAGCCGGCGACGTTCCCGTACATCGATCGCGAGCTGAGCTCGCTCGAGTTCAACCGGCGCGTCCTGTTCGAGGCCCGCGACAAACGCAACCCGCTCCTCGAGCGAGTCAAGTTCCTGGCCATCGTCGCCAGCAACCTGGACGAGTTCTTCCAGATCCGGGCCGCCGGGCTGATGGACCAACCGGAAGCGACGGCCGCCGATCGGCTGTCGGCGATCCGAGCCCGCTACCGCGGCTTGATGGCCGAGCAGAGCGAGGTCCAGCGCGAGGTCTTCGCCGCGTTGAGCCGGGCCGGCATCAAGATCGTCGATTTCGCCGCCGTGCCCGATGAACACCGGCGGTTGCGCCGGCGTTTCAAAGACGAGGTGCTGCCGCTGCTCACGCCTCTGGCGGTGGACCCCGGCCACCCGTTCCCGTACATCAGCACGCTCACCCTGTCGCTGGCCATCCGAATGCGCGACCCGGAGCAGGAGCCGGACGAGAACCACGAGCCCGAGCCCCTGTTCGCGCGGGTCAAGGTGCCGCCGAACATGCCTCGCCTGATGGACCTGGGCGAGGGCAGGTTCGTGCCCGCCGAGCAGGTCATGGCCGCCAACCTGGACCTGCTGTACAGCGGCCTGGAGATCCAGGAGACCCACTTCTTCCGCGTCACCCGCGACGCCGATCTCGAGCTCAAGGAGGACGAGGCGGACGACCTGAAGCTGGCCCTGGAGAGAGAACTGGAGCGCCGCCGCTTCGGCGAGGTGATCCGCCTGGAAGTGGACCGCGCCATGCCGGCCGAGATGCGCCACATCCTGCAAAAGGGGCTGAACGTCGAGCCGGAGGATTGCTACGAAATCGACGGCCTGATCGACCACACCTGCCTGTGGGAGATAGCCGGCCTGGACCGCCCCGACCTCAAGCTCCGCCCCTACACGCCGGTCGTGCCGCCTCGCCTGGCCAGCCAGAACAAGGACGAGCCGGCCGACATCTTCGCCGCGCTCTCCTCGGGCGGCGACATCCTGGTTCATCACCCCTACGAAAGCTTCGCCGCCTCAACCCAGCGTTTCATCTCGCAGGCCGTGGCCGATCCGGACGTGCAGATGATCAAGATGACGCTCTATCGCACCAGCGGCGACTCGCCCATCGTGACGGATCTGATGCGGGCCGCCCAGGCCGGCAAGCAGGTGGCCGTGCTGGTGGAGATCAAGGCCCGCTTCGACGAGCAGGCCAACATCACCTGGGGTCG
>CAZFLI010000240.1:0-1789 GCA_964519845.1 uncultured Anaerolineaceae bacterium
TCCGCGGCCACGGCGGCTTCTTCAAGGGCGGCGACACCGGCCAGCGCATGATGGCGGCCGCCCTGAACGTCCCAGTCAGCATCCCCGCGACCGCCGGCGAGGGCGGTGCCTGGGGCATGGCCGTGCTCGCCGCCTACATGCTCCGCGCCGACGCCGGGCAGTCGCTAGCCGACTACCTCGACGAGCGGATCGCCGGGAGCATCGGCAGGCCCGTCACGCCCGACCCGCGTGACGTGAGCGGCTTCGCCGAGTTCTTCGCCCGCCACAGGAAGGGGCTGGCCATCGAGCGCGAGGCGATTGAGTCGCTCAGATGAGCGCCCCGGCCGCGGAGGCGGTCGCCGGGCGGGGCTGAGCGGCCGACCGGCCCCCCGATAGTGGCCGCTCGGCGGCGGCCGACGGTCCATGCGGCACGGTCGGCAGCCGCGTCGGCGCTGTACCATGGCGGCGCCATCAGTGGACCAGTCCCCGGCTTCGGTGTGCCCTGCGCGCCCGGCCGGGCCCCAACGAACTCAGGAGATCGAACGCAAATGCCCAAGGTTGCCGGCTCCGTCAAGGAGCTCATCGCCGCCCTCGACGGCATCGTGCGCATCGAGGGGGAGCGGCTCGTCGTGGTCGACGAGGCGGCCCTTCGGACGCGCGGCATCTACGACCTCGCCTGGACTGCCACCTTCACCGAGGACGAGCCGACGCGCCAAGCCGCCCAGTGGATCGTCTGGGAAGCAAGCCAGGAGACGGGCGCTCGCTCGGCGAGCATTCAGGACCTGTACAAGGCCCGCGCCCGCGGCGAGTACGAAGGCATGACCGTCCCGGCCATCAACCTTCGCGCCCAGACGTTCGACATGGCCCGCGTCATCCTCGAGACGGCCAAGAAGAACGATGCCGCGGCGGTCATCTTCGAGCTGGCCCGCTCGGAGCAGACGTACACCTACCAGCGCGTCTTCGAATACGCCACGAGCGTCCTGGCGGGGGCAATCGCGGCGGGCTGGAAGGGCCCCGTCTTCATCCAGGGCGACCACTATCAGTTCAACGCCAAGAAGTACGCCGCGGATCCCGAGAAGATGACCGAGGAGATCCGCAAGGCCTGCCGCGACGCCATCGCCGCCGGCTACCGCAACATCGACATCGACAGCTCCACGCTGGTCGATCTCTCGCACGACACCCTGGACGCCCAGCAGCGGGAGAACTACCGCCGTGCGGCCGAGCTGACCGCCCTCATCCGGACCCTCGAAGTCGACGGCGTAACCGTCAGCGTAGGCGGCGAGATCGGCGAAGTCGGGAAGTCCAACAGCAATCCGGCCGAGCTGAAGGCCTACCTCGACGGCTACCGCAAGGAACTGGACTCACGCGCCGCCGGCGCAATCGGCCTGTCGAAGGTTTCGGTCCAGACCGGCACCAGCCACGGCGGCACCCCGCTGGCCGACGGCGGCGTGGCCGAAGTGGCTCTCGACTTCAGCGTCCTGGCCGAACTCTCCAAGACCGCCCGCGAGTACGGCCTCTCCGGCGCCGTTCAGCACGGCGCCAGCACTCTGCCGGACGACATGTTCCACAAGTTCCCGGCCACCGGCTGCGCCGAGATCCATCTGGCCACCGGCTTCCAGAACGCCCTGTATGAGCACCCGGCCTTCCCGGCCGACCTCCACAAGGCGATCGAGGAGTGGGTCTTCGCCAACTGCGCCGACGAGCGCAAGGAAGGTCAGACGGACATCCAGTTCGTCTACACCGGCCGCAAGAAGGCAATCGGCCCGTTCAAGCGCCAGCTGTGGGACCTGCCGACCAAGGACGCCATCCT
>CAZFLI010000241.1:0-1779 GCA_964519845.1 uncultured Anaerolineaceae bacterium
CGATCGTCGGCCACCCCAGCTCGATCAACCCGCTGACCGCCCGCACCCAGGTCGATCGGGATCTGGTGGCCCTCCTCTTCCGCGGTCTCGTCAAGCCCGGTCCTGACGGCACGCCTGAGCCCGACCTGGCACGATCGTGGACTGCCGAAGCGGACGGGCAGTCCTACACGTTCTTCCTGGGCAGTGACGAGCGTTGGGAGGATGGCCGGCCGGTGACCGCCGACGACGTGCTCTTCACCGTCGGCCTGGCCTCCGATCCCGACTACCAGGGTCCGCTGGGCGCTGAGTGGCGAGGGGTGCAGGCCTCCGCTATCAGCACGCACGTGGTGCACATCACCCTCCCCACGCCGATGGGGGGGTTCCTGCGCCTGGCCGAGCTGCCGATCCTGCCCGAGCACTTGCTCGACGGGGTGAGCATCGCCGAGCTGGCGGATTCAGCCTTCAGCGCGCGCCCGGTCGGCGACGGCGCCTTCCGGCTCGTGGAGATAGACGTTCAACATGCCGTCCTGGCCCGGGTGGAGCCTGGGTCTGCGGTCCTCGGCTCGCCGTCACCTACGGCCGGCGGGAGCGCCCCTGCTCCCTCCGGCTCGCCGTCCGCGGCGGCGGTCTCGCCGGATGGCGGCGCGGAGCGGGCTATCGACGCCATCGAGATGCGCTTCTTCGACACTGAGGCCGAGGCTGCGGCCGCCTTCAGGGCCGGCGAAGTCGATGCCGTCTCAGGCCTGAGGCCAGACAGCGTCGGGTCGGCCGCTACGCGCCAGGACTCGCGGTCGGCCCGCTACCCCTGGGCCAACCTGACGGCTGTGGTGCTGAACCAGCGTGAGGCTCACCCGGAGTTCGGAGTCACGGGCGTCCGTCGGGCGCTTCTCTCGGCGATCGACCGGCCCCGGGTGCTGAGCGAGATCCTGGGCGGCCGGGGCAGCCTGGCCGCCGCGCCGCTGCCGTCCTGGTCGAGCTGGTACGACGAGGCGGCGATCACCTCCGTTCCCTATTCGGGTGTAGAGGTCGGCTCGGGCCTCAGCGCCGCCGGCTGGACGCATGGCAGCGACGGCTGGGTCCTGCCGAAGGCGAGCCAGAGCTACGTCATCAGGCTGCTGACGCTCGACGAGACGTCCAACCCCACTCTGTACCGCGTGGCTCAGCGAGTGGCCGCAGACTGGCGAGCGGTGGGGCTGCAGGTCATCCTGGCGCCGTCCTCCGTGGAGGACTATCGCCTGGCCCTGCAGAGCGGTGAGTTCCAGGCCGCGGTCGTCGAATACCGCCTGGGCCTGGATCCGGACATCAGCCCGCTGCTGCTCTCGTCCCAGGTTGCGCCGGCGGGGGCCAACCTCTCCGGCGTCTCGGATACGACGCTGGACAGGCTCCTCAAGACCGTCCGTACCACGGTTGAGGCCAAGGCCCGGCAGGCCGCCGTGTCGGAGCTGGAGAGCTACGTGACGTCCAATGTGCTGATGCTGCCGGTCTGCTTCACGGACTACGTTTTCGTTGTCTCAGACCGCGTTTCCGGCAGGTCGGAGGCCCAAATGGCCGATCCCTCGGACCGCTACTGGGATGTGCTAGACTGGCGCCTCGCCAGCGACGGATAGGCCGACGCTGTGCGCGCCGAGGTGGCGGAATTGGCAGACGCGCTGGTTTCAGGAGCCAGTGGCCGCAAGGCTGTAGGGGTTCAAATCCCCTCCTCGGCACCACGGACATCGCAAACGGCAACGGCGCCGCACATACCCCTCGTGCCCAGGTGGCGGAATTGGTATACGCGTACGTTTGAGGGGCGTATGGAGC
>CAZFLI010000242.1:0-1747 GCA_964519845.1 uncultured Anaerolineaceae bacterium
GACAAGGTGGCCGTGAAGGTCAACCTGACCGGCGGAGTCAAGGGCAACATGCCGCCGCCCGGAACGACCCCCACGGAGAGTTGGGTCACTCATCCGGCGGTGGCGCGCGCCATGGGCGAGCTGCTTCGCGACTCGGGCGCCGCCAAGATCTACTTCGTGGAGTCGGTCTGGGAGTGGGCCTCATTCGAGCAGTGGGGCTACGTGGACATGGCCAAGGACCTCGGGGCCACGCTGATCGACCTGAACGACACCGCTCCCTACAACGACTACGCCTCCCTTTCGGTCGGCGAAGGCTGGTACGTCTACGACAGCTTCAAGCTGAATCACCTGCTCGAAGAAGTCGACGTGCTGGTCTCGCTGGCGAAGATGAAGTGCCACTACCTACTCGGCGTGACCCAGTCGATGAAGAACCTGGTCGGCCTGGCGCCGTACAAGTTCTACGAGCGTCGGACCGGCGACGGCTACCGCACCGGGTTCCACGGGGCCGAAACGGAGACCAGGACGCGGCTGCCCAGGGTTGTGCTGGATCTGAACCGAGCGCGGCCGGTCAACCTATCGCTGATCGACGGGATCAAGACCGTGGATGGGAGCGAGGGGCCGTGGAATGGAGACCTCAACGCCCTGAGTCCCGGCCTGCTCTTCGGAGGCAAGAACCCGGTGGCCACCGACGCCGTCGCGGTGGCGGCGATGGGGTTCGATCCCGCCGCCGACTACCCCAACCCGCCCTTCATTCGGGCCGAGAACCATCTCAACATCGCCTATCAGCTGGGGCTGGGCTCGAACCGCCTGGGCGACATCGACGTCCTGGGGGCGAATCTGGACGACGTCAAACTGAAGTTCCGCGGGCCCGGCGACCTGTCGCTCCTTCCCCCGGCTGCGGCTGCCGCCTGGGCGTATCGACGACTGCGACCTCACCTCGACCCGGCCTGGTAGCCGTCGGATCGCTCAGCCCCCGGGCCTAACGATATGGCAGACGTGGAAGCGATCGTCCACTCCCAATCCACCGGCCATGTCCGGGAGCGTCTGCCCTTCGGTGCCGATCAGCCAACCTTCCGGAGCGAACAGCTGGGCCTCGCCGTCGACGAGCAGGGCTTTGGTCCCATAGGGCCACGTTATGCCTAGGTCCCCCTCGGGGATATCGAGTACTCGGCCCGCCCTAACTACTACCCCGGCCGCTCGTTGACGCCTCTCGGTGGCCCTCATATACTCATTTCCGACGGTTTGGGTCGGAATTAGTGGTGCAGGCTGCGCCGCGCCGGCCCCGTCGCCGGAGAGCAGGAACCCCTGTCCACTCGCACGTACCACAGCACCGGTGCCGTGTCCTTCTCCACGAAGGGCGAGTACGGCGTGCGTCTGATGGCCCAGCTCGCCGCCCGCCACGGCAGCGGCCCGGCCAGCCTCGGCGAGATCGCCGAGCAGGAAGGCCTGCCCCGCGCCTACCTCGAGCAGCTGGTGATGGGCCTGCGCGACGCCGATCTGGTGCGCAGCACTCGCGGCGCCCACGGCGGCTACGAGCTGGCCCGCCCGCCCCAGCAGATCCAGATGGGCGAGGTGCTGCGAGCCCTGGAAGGGCCGATCGCGCCGATGATCTGCGCCAGCGAGGACCACGGCCACGCGGCCTGCGTGCGCAGCGGACACTGCACAGTGAACTTCCTGTGGACCCGGGTCCGGGACGCCATCGTCGGAGCCCTCGATTCGATGACCCTGGCGGACCTGGTTCCGGTCGTGGCCGCCGATTCGGCCGCCG
>CAZFLI010000243.1:0-1742 GCA_964519845.1 uncultured Anaerolineaceae bacterium
CTGCACTGCACCCGCGGCATCGGCATGTGGGAGTGGGCGAGAAACGATCGGGGAGGTCCGACAGACATCGTCATGGCCTGCTGCGTAGAAATCCCAACCCTCGAGACGCTGGCCGCCGTAGACCTGATCCGCCAGCACATGCCGCTCATCAAGATCCGGGTCGTCAACGTCGTGGACCTGATGCGCATCCAGCACGCGTCCGAACACCCACACGGCATGACCGACAAGGAGTTCGACTCGCTCTTCACGGTCGACCGGCCGGTCATCTTCGCCTACCACGGCTATCCCTGGCTCATCCATCGCCTCACCTACCGGCGCAACGGCCACGACAACATCCACGTGCGCGGCTACAAGGAAGAAGGCACGACCACGACCCCGTTCGACATGGTCATGCTCAACGACCTGGACCGCTACCACCTGGTGATCGACGCCATCGACCGGATCCCCGGCCTGGGCCAGGATGCCGCCCACGTCCGGCAGCTGATGGAGGACAAGCGCACCGCGGCCCGGCTCTACACGCGCGAGGAAGGCGAGGACATCCCCGAAGTCGCGAACTGGGTCTGGCCCTACTAGCGCTCGGCGGGGGCTGCGGGGCGGATCAGCCGGCGGTCGGAAGCGGCAACGGGCTGAACGACCACCAGCCCCAGGCCGCGAGCGTGTGCCAGGTCTGGCCGCCGTCGGTGGTCCCCATCACCCCGCTCTTGCTGCCCGTCGCCGTGAAGGCCGCGAAACCGACGTCATCGGAGACGAACGAGGGGCGGACCGCTCCGGGCCATTCGCCGGCTGGCTCTTCCGCCTGCCAGCTCTCACCTCCATCGCCCGTTCGGTAGACGTACGAGGCCCAATCATAGGGCTCATCCGACGCGACCGGCGGCCTCGTTGCCCCGACCAGGGCCCAGCCCGAGCCGTCCGGGCGCATGAAGAAGCCGGCCGGCTCTGAGGCGGGCGGCAGGATCGAGCTCTCGGAGCTGAGCCTCACGATCGGCGCCGCGTTCGGCTGGACCTGCATCAGCGTCCAGGCAGCCATCTCCGTGTAGTCGGCGGAGAAGACCCAGTCAGCCTCGCACAGAACGTAGCCCGCATCTCGACCGGTCGCCACGGCCTGCCGGATGTAGGGAGTGACCGGACCGCATGGGGAGGCGAGCGGCTGCCAGCTCCGGCCGCCGTCGGTAGTCGCGTAGAGCGAGCTGGCAACCTTGCCGATCGTGTCCATCTCGGTGTGGGCGAAGCCATTCGAAGGGTCCGCGAAGGTGGGGTCGATGAGCCGACCTGCCTCTGCGTCGTGCCAGCTGCGGCCCTGGTCGTCGCTGTAGTAGAGGCAGGACGCGGGCGCCGGATAGAAGCTGTGGTCCACGCCTCCCCCATAGGCGACCTCCACGCCCGATGGCTCGCTCATCTCCGGCGGATACGTCGGCCGGCAGGCACCGACGCCACCGCCGAGGGATCCGTAGAGGCGCGTTCCGGCTCGGGCGAGGTACTCCATCGCAGGTGCATTCGGATGCTCGACGCTCCAGGTTCGCCCACCGTCGGTGCTCCGAACCAGAAGCAGCCTGCCGTCGTCCGCTTCGCCGACGCCGACGACATGCTGGTCGTCGAACGCGGCCGCGGCCCAGATCATCGACCCATTGCAGCCCGCGCAGGACGACTGAGGCAAGACCGCGCCCTGGCCGATTCCGAGGATTCTGATCGCTCCAGCGGCCAGGACTACCACCAGCACCACGGCTGCGGCAAGGCCCAGGCGC
>CAZFLI010000244.1:0-1706 GCA_964519845.1 uncultured Anaerolineaceae bacterium
CATGGCGACACCGCGCGCCGCCAGGTTCGTCACCAGCGCGTCGTGGGCCGGATCGACGGAGAGCTCGGGCCGGTCCCAGTCCACCATGCCGGCGTCCAGGGCGTTGATGGCCAGCCGGACCCGCTTGACGCGAGAGTCGAGGACCTGGTCCGAAAAATCGTCCGCCGGCCACAAACCGTGGAAATAGGTGCCGATGCGGTTGTCAACCAGGTCGCCCGTGGGCGGCAAGAAGATCTGAGTAAAAGGCAGCGGGTTGCCCTGTTGAAACACGCGGGACCCACCCGTGCCGGACGTAGGGGTGGAGAACTGGCTGGTGTTGCCCTGCGAATCGGTCGCCGTCGCCGTCAGATGGGGGCCGTGCAGCGCGGACCCCTTGTGGAAGGAGAATCGGCCTTGATGGTCGGCGGTCGTTTTTCCTTCGTACTCTTTTCCCTCGTCGCCCGCATCGGAAAAGACCTCCACCCTGCAACCGCCGCAGGTGTAGCCAACGATGGTACCGGCAGCCAGGTTAAACTCTGTGATGATTGGGGCGGCCCGTTCGGCATTGCCGCCATGGCTCAAGTCAATGCCAACCGCCTGGGTATGGCTGTAGATGCTGTTCTGGGTGATGGTATTGCCCAGCGAAGTTGGCTCGCGGACGTCAAGACCCGGCCCTTCGTTGTGGGCGATGACATTACCGGGCCCTATGGTGTTATGGCTGGCGCCGCCGTGCATCGTTATGCCGCTGGCGCGATTGCCCAGGGGGACCGTGCCCCCGGCGCCGGTGCCGACGTCGTTGTGGCTGATCGTGTTGTGATCGGTATTCAAGAAGTCCATGCCGTATCCGTCGTTGCCGCTGATGACGTTGCCGGTCACGTCGTTGTAGCTGGCGCCGTTCATGTGCAGGCCGTTCATGCCATTGCCCCAGGCCGCCGTCCCGGCGAGGTCCGTCCCGATGTAGTTGCCCACGATGGTGTTAAAGGAGGTACCGGGGTCTCCCAGGACGACGCCGCGCTGTGCATTCCCGCTGAACAGATTTCCCTGGCCCAGGGGACCGGCCCCCACGCTGCGGTCGCCGCCGATGACGTTGTGCTGGGCGCCGCCGCCAAGCTCAATGCCGTTGCAGGGAAAACCCACGACCTGCAATCCCCGGATGGTGTTCCCGTTCGAAGAGATGGCGAGACCGCTGACCCCCTCGGCCGTCAAACCACTGCCGTCGAGGATCACCCCGGCGTCGCTGGCGTCGATGGTGAGAAAGCCCTGTCCTAACGAGGGTAAGGGGCTGGTGAGGGCGATGGCAACAGGAGAAGCCGGCGGAAAAACGGCCGGATCGAAGGTGATGATGTCACCTGCTTGCGCGTCGAGCAGGGCCTGGCGCAGGGTGCCGGGGCCGCTGTCACCGCTGTTGGTGACGAGCAGGGTTCTTTGTGGCTCGGCGGGGGACGCAGCGCGGGCAGACCACGGCCCGCCCTGTGGGGCGGCGAGTTGTGCACACAAGAACAGGACCGAGAATACCACGATGAGGCCAAGGGATGCTGTGGTTCGTTTCACGTTGTTCACCTCCTGTTGGCATCTGCTGGTCTTCCTTACTTTGGTTAAAAGACGCTGTCGGTGGCCCAATTATTGAGTAGCCAAAGTTGCTTCTGCACATCTTCCGAGCACATCCTGAATAGCCTCAATTACCAACTCTGGGCTTTGAAGCTGAGGATAATGCCCTCCCTCATAGA
>CAZFLI010000245.1:0-1705 GCA_964519845.1 uncultured Anaerolineaceae bacterium
TCGATGATCCCGGCTATGGGCGCCTACGTCGGCGAGGTGCTGGTGAGGGAGGCCGGCGGGCGCTGGATCCGCGACCCCGGCGAGGGCTACGCTGTCGACCTCGGCGGCCGGGTCGTCTTCCCCATGAAGCAGATCGCCGGGCGGTTCGAGCTGGGCCCAGCCCAGTCGATCGGCCGCTTCTACAATGAAGCCGCGGCCGCTCCGAAGCCGGCCGAGGGTAAGGCGGCCGAGAAGCCGGCCAAGAAGCGCAGGTTCTTCCTCCACCGAGGCTGAGCAAGCGCCGTTCGTCGCAGCCGGGAGCAGATCGACCTTGATCGGGGCCGCCCTCACCGCCGTCTTCTTCGGCATCACGCCGGTCTGTGCCGGCCGGGCTATCGCGCTCATCGGCTTCGTACGGGCGAACCTGCTGCGACTGGCGCTCGCGCTGGCGGTCATGGGCCTGTGGGCCTTCAGCTTCGGCAAGGGCTGGACCGGGTTGCCGTGGTTCTTCGCCGCCGCCGGGGCGATCGGCTTCGGACTTGGCGGGCTGGCCCTGCTGGCCGCTCTGCCGCGACTGGGCGCACCGCTGGCGTCGCTCGTAGAAGAGAGCGCGGCGGCCGTCGTGGCCGCGGTCGTGGCCTGGCTGTGGTACGCGGACAAGCTGACCACCGGCCAGATCGCGTTCTGCGGGGTCATCCTGGCCGGGGTCTTCGTGGGCCTGTGGCCCTACGTCCGCGGCAGCTCGTTGCGGGGGATCAGGCTGGGGATCGGCCTGGCGCTGCTGGCGGCGCTGGCCCAGGGCGTCAGCTTCGCCATGACGCGCCGCGGACTGTTGCAGATGAAGCAGGAGGACCTGGCGCCCGACATCATCACCGTTGCCTTCCAGCGCCTGGCCGGCGGCCTGCTGGTCGCGATGGCCGTCTTCCTGGTCGCCCGCTGGATCTGGCGCCGGCGCTGGGGCTTCGCCGGGTCGGACGGGCAGGTGCGTGGGCTGCTCGGCTCGACCGGCTCGAGCAGGGCCGGCGGGCTGACCGGCAGGCCGCTCTACTGGGCCGGCCTGAACGCCCTCTTCGGCCCGATCCTGGGCGTCACCTGCACCGTCTGGGCCCAGCAGTCGATGAACCCGGGAGCGGTCCAGGCGGTGGCAGCCATGGCGCCGCTGATCAGCGTTCCGTTCGCCCGCTGGCTGCAGGGCCACCGTCCACCGGCCCTGTGGTACCTGGGCGCCCTGATCGCCATCGCCGGGCTGGCCCTGCTGAGCGTCGCCGGCTAGCCGGAGCCTGGCCGCTCAGCCGAGCGACTCATCCGCGGTGCCGAGCAGGATGCGGTGCAGTTCGCCCTCGCACTCCGTGCGGCCGATGCCGATGACCTTGTCGCCGGCCCGCAACTCCGTGTCGGAGCGGATCGACATCGCCCGCTCGTTGCGGATCAGGGCAAAGACCGAGCAGCCGTCGGGGAGGCTCAGACTGCCGGCCTGGCGCCCGATCGCCGGCGAACCCTCGCGCAGCTGGGCTTCGACCAGTTCGAGTTCGCCCCCGCCAAGCACGGCCAGGTGGAGCAGCTCATGGACCGGAATGTCGGCCTCGATCGAGCCCAGGATCATCCGCGTCGGGGAGACGATCTCGTCCACGCCCAGGTGCTTGAAGAGGTGCTCGTTCTTCGGGTTGTTGACCCGGGCGATCGTCCGCGGCACGTCGAAGTGGTGCTTGGCCATCTGGCAGATGAC
>CAZFLI010000246.1:0-1699 GCA_964519845.1 uncultured Anaerolineaceae bacterium
GTTCCATGCGCTGCTCGGTGGAAAGGTCCGGGCTGTAGGCGACCATGTCGGCCAGAAGGCCCGGCTCGGTGATGTTGCGCGCCGCAACGGCCGCCTCCGGCGGGACTGGGGCGCCGTTGGCGACGTACTGCTCGATCTGGGACTGGACCGAGCGCATCAGGGCCTCGACTTCGATTCCCTCGGGGGTCACGTCGGTCAGCTCCTCGATGCTGACCACGATGTACGGGTCGGTCGAGGCGAAGCCGACCACCTTCAGACGGTTCTGGCCCTGGACGATGGCCCGCACGGTGCCGTCCTGAAGCTGGACGACCTGGGCGATCTTGGCCAGCGTCCCCACTTCATAGAGCTCGGACGGGTCGGTGATGTCCTCGCGCTCGGCCTGGCGCTGGGTGACCAGGGCGATGGGCCCGTCGGCCGCGACCGCGGCGTTGAGCGCGGCCACGCTCTTGTCCCGCCCAACCTGGAGCGGCACGATCATCTCGGGGAAGATGACGGTCTCGCGCAGGGCCACCAGCGGCAGCTCACGGATGCCCGGCTGGGGCACGTGCCGCTGCTCGCCCGCGACTCGTTTTCGATTCTCCACGGGCTCGTCGTGCTCCGGGCGGTCAGTCATCGGGTTCTCCTGGTCGAGGGGTGGCAGCGCGAGCGGCCACGATACGCGTGATCTGGGGTTGGGGCTCGGACTCCGGAGCGCCGTCCTGTTCTGCGTCCGGAGTCGCGGCCTCGTCGAAGAGAGATTCGAGGATTCGAGTCCCGAGTCTCTCCTCCAGTTCGAAGATGAGTTTCACGCCTGCCAGGTTCACGCCGCGTTCCTGGGTGAGGCGCCTGATCCAGAGGATGCGGCGAATGTCGTTCTCGGAGTAGAGGCGGATGTTGGTCGGCGTCCGGGCCGGTGCCAGCAGACCCTCGTCCTCGTAGATCCGCAGAGTCCGCGGATGGGCCTGGACGAGGCCGGCCGCGACGCTGATCACGAAGCACGGCCGGGAGGGATCTTGCCGGAAACGCCGGTCGGTCATCTGTCGCCTTGCTGAGTGGGCTTACTTGGACTTCGCGGCCTCGCCGCTCTGGATGCTCTGGGTGGTGATCTTGATCTGGCGCGGCTTCACCTGCTCGGCCTTGGGGATGCGCAGGGTGAGGAGGCCGTCTTCGAAGGTGGCCGCGGCCTTGTCCGGCTCCAGGCCGGCCGGCAGCGTCAGCGATCGAGTGAAGCTTCCCCGGCTGATCTCGCGCAGGACGGCGTGTCCCTCTTCGTCCTTGTGGCTGGAGCGGGTCTCACCGGAGATGGTCAGGGTGTTGCCCTCGACGGTGATCTCGGCCTGTTCGGGGCTGACGCCCGGCATGCTGGCCTCGACCACGAATTCGTCGGCCGTGGTGTAGACGTCCATCTTCACGAGCTGGCCTGCGCCCCAACCTCGGGGCGTGGCGAAGCCGTCGTCGAAGAGGTCGTCAACCGCCTGGCGCAGTGTGACCAGGCTGTTGAGGGGGGAAGAGGAGCGCCGAATGATAGTCATCTTGTTCACCAGCCTTCGGTCGGGTTCTGCAGAGGTGGGGGCCCCCTGTGGGCCCGTCCGACCGCTAACTTGCACAGCCAGACCATAGAACCTTGACAATATCGTTGTCAAGTGTGTTGCCCGCGCAGTGGGACAGTGGTTAGCCCGTGCCGGCCGGCCCATTCGGCCAGGACGTCGATCGTCGCCGC
>CAZFLI010000247.1:0-1697 GCA_964519845.1 uncultured Anaerolineaceae bacterium
AGGAAGGTGACCAGCAGAGTGGGCAGCAGCAGGCTGTCCAGGCTGTCGTTGACGTAGTTGCCGAACTCCTCGTTGATCAGCCGGTTGTTGAAGGCGTAGATCGTGAGGTTCGGGTAGGCCTGCTTGAACTCGGCCGCGAGGGGCTTGATGGCCGCGGCCTTGTCGGTCGCCTCGGTGTCGTCGCCGGCGATCTTGGCCGTGATGATGGCCGTTGTGCCGTCGGCCGAGAGGACGCCCGGCGCCTGGTCCGGCGCCGCGGCGGCCAGGGCGAATGGATCGACCACGGCCGGCAGCGGGCTCTTGGGATCGGCGTAGAAGACCGGCACCGTCTGCCCGCCGACCGTCGCGGTCAGCCGGCCGAGACGCTGGGCCATGTCGGCGACGGCGGCCTGGTCGGCCTCGCCGAGCTTGCCGTTCGGGTTCGAGACGATCAGGTAGAACCACTCGGTGTCCACCTTCGAGTGAGTCCGGCTGTCGGCGTCGCTGAAGGCCTTCCAGCCCGCGTCCGCCTCGCCGATCGAGACGTTGTTGTCCATGACCGACTGCGAGCGCTGACCGCCCATCGAGGCCGCGCCAATCATCAGACCGGCGATGAGGACGAACCAGGCGGCGAATACCGGAAAGCGGTGGCGGGCGCTCCAGACGGCCACGCGCACCGTCCACGGCTCGCTGGCCAGGGCCGGTGTGGCGGTTTCCCGCTCGTTTGCCATTGAGTTGCTCCTCCTACGCTGGGCGCCGCCCTCGGGGGCGGCGCCTCACTCTGTCTTGCCCGGCGCTAGGCCGAGGCGGCGACGGCCAAAGTCGCCATCACCGGCGTGCCGTGAGTCGAGCCTTCGCTGTAGCCGTAGTCGCGGATGCGGCCGTCGCGCATGCGGATGACGCGGTCGCAGGCGGCGCCGACTTCGACGTCGTGGGTCACGAGCACGATCGTCTGGCCGTGCTCGCGATTGAACTTGCGCATCAGGGCCAGGACTTCGGCGCTGCGATCGGAGTCCAGGTTGCCCGTCGGCTCGTCGGCCAGGATGATCTCGGGCTTGTTGACCAGCGCCCGGGCGATGGCCACTCGCTGCTGCTCGCCGCCCGACAGCTCGGCCGGCTTGTGATCGCCGCGCTCCCCCAGGCCCACCAGGGTCAGGGCTTCCTGAGCCGCCTCGCGGGCCTGCTTGCCCTTGATGCCGGCGTAGTCGCAGGCCAGCATCACATTCTCGATGGCCGTGAGCGTGGGAACCAGGTTGAAGTCCTGGAAGACGAAACCCATGCGGCGGGCGCGGATCTTCGTGCGCTGGTTGTCGGAGATGGCCGAGACGTTCTCGCCGGCCAGGTAGAGCTCGGGGGTGGGGCACGGATCGTTGGGATCGGGGCACTTGAGGTCCGGGCCGTGGAGCAGGCCGAGGATGTGCATCAGCGTGCTCTTGCCGGATCCGGAGGGGCCCATAATCGCGACCATCTCGCCGGTCTCGATCTTGATGTCGACGGTTCTGAGCGCCTCGACCTTGTTGCCGCGGCCCAGGTGGTAGGTCTTGCGGAGGTTGCGTCCTTCGAGAATAGCCATCGTGGTCTCCTTCGTTGGCCGCTGTCGGGCGGGCCATCTCTTCGTTGCCGGCTCCGGTCCTCGCTCACGCACCTTCGGGTGCGCTCGCTTCGGTCCTCCCCGGCGCCTCGATCTGGCCTCGCCGGCCAGGCGGCGTGGTAACTCA
>CAZFLI010000248.1:0-1692 GCA_964519845.1 uncultured Anaerolineaceae bacterium
GGACGGCGAACGGGATCCAGCCGATCTGCTCGTCCGGGTAGAAGGTCCAGCGCATCGCCGCGCCCCACACCCTGAGCGCCCACCGAGTGACGCGACCGGGCGGCCTGGGGCGCGCGGTCCCGACGCCGGCGGTCGCACCCGCCGCCGTGCCCCGGCGTCCACCTCGCGGATGGCGAACGGACCTGGCCACCCGACCCAGCAGGCGGCGCAGCTTGATCGGCTCCGGGGACGGAGCCCGCACCACGACCAGGCCCGGCGGCAGTTTCGTCTCGCCGTCCGGGTCTCGCAGACCCCAACCCGGGTCGTGGGCCGTCAGCACGACCGGCTCCCAGCCCGAGCGCGGCAGGTAGGTCGCGTGCTTCAGCGTCCGCTGAATGCCGACACCGCCGATGGGCGGGAAGTTGTAGGCGACGATCAGCACCCGGCCCGGCATCAGCGCTCTCCAGGGTCGTCGTTGGTGATGGGCAGACCGGCCGCGAGCCGCCTGTAGAGGACCTCCATCTCGCTCATGTTCCGCCGCTGGTCGGCCCGTTCCAGCACCCGGGCCCGGCCCCGGCTCGCCAGATCGTCATGTTGCTTCGGCGTCCTGGCCAGGACCGCGGCGATGGCCCGCGCCGTGGCCGCACCATCGCCCACCGGGACCAGGCTGGACGGATCCAGGTCGGCCAGCCACTCACGCACCGGGGGCAGGTTCGAACAGACGACCGGCCTGCCGCACGCCAGCGCCTCGACCAGGGTGATCGGCCCCGCGTCGCTCTCCGGAACGGAGACCACGACGTCGGCCAGGCGATAGTAGTCGGGCATCTCCGAGTAGGAGACCATGGTGATCATCCTGACTCGCTCCGACAGGCCTTTCTGCTCGATGAGGCGCTCCAGGGCCCCGGTCTCGCCGGCATCGGCCGAGTATCCGACCATGACCACGGCGACGTCGTCGGGCAG
Organism: uncultured Anaerolineaceae bacterium; assembly: GCA_964519845.1. Lineage (GTDB taxonomy): Bacteria > Chloroflexota > Limnocylindria > Limnocylindrales > CSP1-4 > Fen-1039. The sequence goes on from CAZFLI010000248.1 coordinate 940, forward strand.
TCGCGCCAGGGCGTCGATGACCACGTCGTGCCGGTAGAGCGGCGCGATGGCCCGGGGAGAGAAGACGACCCGGCGGCCGCCCAGATTCAGCTTGCTGCGCAGCATCTTCGACGGCGGCCCGGGAGAGAACCGGCCGACGTCCACTCCGAAGTGCATGGACCGGGACTTCTCGGGCCGGGCCCCGAGCTTGATGGCCGCCTCGACGACGTGCCCTGAGATTCCGGTTACCAGGTCGGCCGACCGCAGCGCCATCCTGGCCAGCAGCCTCGCCCGCACGCTCGTCGGTGCCGTGATAAGGACGTCGCTCCCCCACACGGTCACGACGTACGGATGGAAGCCAGAGAGCCAGGCCTTGAAGCCGTGCACCGTCAGGTGGTGAACGTGCAGGACGTCCGGTCGAACGCCGGCCAGGGCCTGGCGAACCGACCGCCGCGAGGCCAGCATGGCCCTGCCGCGCAGCGGGCGTGAGCTGCTGAGCGAGTACGTCGCGATGGCGACGCCGGCCGGAAGGCCGGGTGCGATGTCCAGGCTGTCCGGCACCAACAACGTGACCCGGTGGCCCCGATCGGCGAACCAGCCGGCCCAGCGACGCAGATGGATGCTGTTGGCGTTACCGAGGAAGGCAATGTTGAGCAGCTTGCCGTCCGCCTCCGGCGCGGGCGCCCCGGGCGCTGCTGCCGCGGACACCGGCTCGACCTGCGGCTTCGGCTCCGCTTTCGTCCCCAGGCCCGCCCGGCCGGCCAGCACCCCAGC
>CAZFLI010000249.1:0-1678 GCA_964519845.1 uncultured Anaerolineaceae bacterium
TGGCACATGTTCGACACGGTCAAGGGGGGCGACTACCTGGTCGACCAGGACGCGGCCGAGGTGCTGGCCCGCGAGGCCATCGAGACGGTCGTCGAGTTGGAGCACATGGGCCTGCCGTTCAACCGCACACCGGACGGCAAGATCGACCAGCGCCGCTTCGGCGGCCACACCAGCAACTACGGCGAAGCTCCGGTCAAGCGGGCCTGCTACGCGGCCGACCGGACCGGCCACATGATCCTGCAGACCCTGTATCAGCAGTGCATCAAGCTCGGCGTCCGCTTCTTCGACGAGTACCAGGTCGTCGACCTGCTCTTCGAGGGCGACCCGGTGAAGGGCGGCCGGGCGGCCGGCGTGGTGGCCTACCGCGTCGCCGACGGGCAGTTCCATGGCTTCTGGGCCAAGACCGTGCTGCTGGCCAGCGGCGGCTTCGGACGAATGTTCCGCATCACCTCCAACGCTCACAGCCTGACCGGCGACTGCGTGGCCCTGTGCTATCGCCACGGCCTCCCGCTCGAGGACATGGAGTTCTTCCAGTTCCATCCGACCGGCATCGTCGGCATCGGGATCCTGCTGTCGGAGGCGGCCCGCGGCGAAGGCGGCACGCTGCTCAACGACAAGGGCGAGCGGTTCATGGAGCACTACGCTCCTAAGCTGATGGAGTTGGCGCCGCGCGACATGGTCAGCCGGGCGATGTACCAGGAGATACGGGCCGGCCGCGGCATCGGCGGCAAGGACTATCTCTACCTGGACGTGCGCCACCTCGGCCGCAAGGTCATCGAAGAGAAGCTGCCGGACATCACCGACTTCGCCCGCGTATACCAGGGAGTGGAGCCGCTGAAGGAGCCGGTCCCCGTCCAGCCCACGGCCCACTACGCCATGGGCGGCATCCCCACCAACGTCGAGGCGGAGGTAATCCGCGACGAGAAGGGCAAAGTGGTGCCGGGGCTCTTCGCGGCCGGGGAGTGCGCCTGCGTGAGCGCCCACGGGGCCAATCGCCTGGGCACCAACTCGCTGGTCGATCTCCTGGTCTACGGCCGGCGGGCCGGCCGGGGGATGGTCCGCTATGCCGCCGCAACGGAACGGCCGCGGCCGCGGGACGACGCCGCGCAGCCGGTTCGCGACGAGCTCGAGGCGATCCGATCGCGCGACGGCCGGGGCGAGTCGGCGGCCGAGATCCGGCGCGAGCTGGCCGACGTGATGATGGACAACGTCGGCGTGTATCGGGACGGCAAGCTCCTGGCCGAAGCCCAGAAGCGCGTCGGGGCGCTCAAGGAACGCCACGGCCGGGTGACGATCGCCGGTCGCGGGGCTGTCTTCAACACCGAGCTGCTGGAGGCCGCGGAGCTGGGCTACCTGCTGGACCTGGCCGAGGTGACGGTCGCCGGCGCTCTGGCGCGGACGGAGAGCCGCGGTGCCCACTCGCGCGAGGACTATCCGGAGCGCAACGACAAGAAGTGGCTCAAGCACACCCTGGCCTACCGGACGGCCAGGGGGCCGAGCCTCAAGTACAAGCCCGTCTCCATCACCCGCTTCCAGCCGAAGCCGCGGACGTACTGAGGCCGATGCGATGAAGATCGAACTGCGCATCCTCCGCTTCGACCCGGAGCTCGACAAGGCCCAGCACTGGGAGCGCTACGAGCTCGAGGCCGGCCCGATGGACCGGGTGCTGGACCTGCTG
>CAZFLI010000250.1:0-1641 GCA_964519845.1 uncultured Anaerolineaceae bacterium
GCCACTTCGCCGACCGCTTCTTCCCCGGCGACTACAAGGTCATCCCCAACGGCGTCGACCTGCTCCGCATCAGCCGGGCCGTCCCGATGTCGCGCTGGCTGGACGGCACGCCCAACGTCCTGTTCGTGGGCCGCCTGGAGGACCGTAAGGGCCTGCCGTTCCTGCTCAAGGCCTTCAGACAGCTGCGCAAGCGCGGCGTGGAGGCACGCCTGCTGATCGTGGGCACCGGGCCCCAGGAGCGTGAGGCGCGACGCTACGTCGCGACCCGGGGCCTGCAGAACGTCGAGTTCCTGGGCCGCGTCAGCGACGACGACAAGGCCCAGCTCTTCCGCACCGCCGCCGTCTATGTCTCGCCGGCGACCGGACGCGAATCGTTCGGCATCGTGCTGCTGGAGGCGATGGCCGCCGGGGCTCCGATCGTCTGCAGCGATATTCACGGCTACAAGGGCGTGGTCCTGCGCAACCGCCAGGGGTTGCTGGTTCCGCCTCGCGACACCCAGGCTCTTTCGGCCGCCATCGAGCAGGTGCTCTGCGACCCCGCCCTCCAGGCTCGGCTCTCGGAGGCCGGTCGCGAGCGCGCCGAGCAGTTCAGCTGGGAGCACGTGACGGCCAAGGTCGAGGATTACTACCGCTTCGTGATCAGGCGCCTGGCGGCCCAGGGACAGCTGCCGCCGGGTTTCTCGGCCGAAATTCCCCCGGGTCCTCAGCCGGGCTCGTCGCCGGAGCCCACTCCCTCCGGAGCGTCCTCGAGGCCCTCCACGACCAGCAGGTGGCGCCGGTAGCCCTCGACGATGCGCCGCGTCCAGGCTGCGTAGGCAATGACCAGCGCCATCAGAAGGACGAAGCCGGTCAGCAGCAGGCCGTTCTGGCTGGCAGGCGACACGGTAACGGCCGGCTGCATGTTCACCGAGAAGTCGAACCCGTAGAGCCAGGTCGGCAGGAAGCCGTTGTAGACGCTCACCAGGTTGTCCGGCATCAGCAGGGCCGAGAGATTCGGGTAGAGCACCAGGAAGCCGAAGGCGGCCGCGGCGGAGAAGGCGGCCGCGAAGCGGCGCGGGTCGCGGGCGGCGAGCACCATCGCGGCCACGATCCCCAGGATCGCCAGCGCCAGTAGCGGCACCAGGACGGTGATGAGCCCGCCGCCGGCGCTGACCGGTATCTCGAACAGAGTGTCGCGCGAGGCGTACCGGCCGATGGCGACGAGCAGGACGCCGGCGATCAGCACCGGCAGGGCCAGCCAGGCCACCCACAGGCGACCGCCGCCGCTTTCTCCCTCCAGCTCGGCCTCGCGCTCCAGGCGGGAAAGAACCACGGCCAGGACCGCCAGCGAACCCAGCAGCACCAGGGCAATCAGGAACATCCGCTGTTCGACCACCACGTTCCCGGCCGTGGCCAGGCATGCCGTCTGCCCCCAGTAGCCGCTCGTGTCGACCCGGGCCAGCCCGCACAGCGGGCTCTTGGCCAGCCAGAGCAGTGCCGGGAAGAGCAGCATGGCGGCCGCGGTCACCCGGGCGAACAGCCACGTCCGGCGCGACGGCCCGTGCCACAGCTCCGCCACGAAATAGGCCAGGCCCATCAGGAAGAAGGGCAGGGCGGTGTAGAAGTGGTACTGGAACGCGGCCCGGTCAATGCGGGCCCAGG
>CAZFLI010000251.1:0-1626 GCA_964519845.1 uncultured Anaerolineaceae bacterium
CGATCGCCGCCAGCGTCCGGTCCTCTATCTCGAACTCGAGGGTGGCAGCCAGCCGGACGGCCCGGATCATGCGCAGGGCATCCTCGTGGAAGCGCACGTTCGGGTTGCCCACCGCGCGGAGCATCCGCCGGGCCAGGTCGTCGCGGCCTCCGTAGGGATCGACGAAGGCATCCGGTTGGCCGGGCCGGCCGCCCCAGGCCATGGCGTTGACGGTGAAGTCGCGCCGGGCCAGGTCCTCCTCGATCGACCGGCCGAACTCGACCCGATCCGGCCGGCGATGGTCGCTGTACGAGACGTCGCGCCGGAAGGCGGTGATCTCGTACGTGGCGCCGGCGTGGCGCACGACAACCGTGCCGAAGCGGTTCTCGTAGAGTGAGCGCGGGAAGAGCGCCTGAATGCGCTCCGGCGGGGCGTCCGTGGTCAGGTCCCAATCCGAAGCCTCGCGCCCCAGCAGCGCGTCCCGCAGGCAGCCGCCCACCACGTAGGCGGAGTGGCCGCCGGCTCGAAGCGCGGCCAGCAACTCCCCGACGGGCGTGGGAACCTCAGGCGTGGGCGCCGCACCCCCCATCGATCTTGCCTCCTGGATCAGTGGCCGAGGAAGAGGTAGGTGCGCCAGGTCTCGTTGCGCTCGTTGCGCAGGTAGGGCGTGAAGAGGGAGTAAACGTCGCAGCGCGGCTCGAACGGCCGCCTGGTCAGGCGCAGCCGGGCCTCCTCGAGCAGCTTGCCCCCCTTGCGATGGTTGCAGGATTTGCAGGCGGTGACCAGGTTGTCCCAGCTGTGGGCGCCGCCGCGATGGCGCGGCACGACGTGGTCCAGCGTCAGGTCGCCGGTCTTGCGGCCGCAGTACTGGCAGGCGTAGCCGTCCCGGGCGAAGATCTCGCGGCGGGTCAGCTTCACCCTCGGCCGCGGCCGGCGGATCATGTGCTGCAGCCGAATGACCGCCGGCGCGGGATACTCCGCCCGCGGCGTTCGGATGACCTGGTGGTCGTACTCGAGCACCTCCGCTCGCTCGCCGAAGACGAGCCGGAAGGCGCGTGGCAGGTTGCACACGTTGAGCGGCTCATAGTTCTGATTCAGGACCAGTACGACGCCCTCCATGCGCCGCATCCTACCAGAGCATGGCCCGGGGGCAGCGACGCCGTTGTGCCCCGGAAACGGCGAGGCCCCCGCGTGCCGGGGGCCTCGCATCTTGGCTCGGAAAAGGGCTATGGGATCAGGTGCACCGGGTTGCCCCGGATGTTCACCTGCCAGGTGGTCAGGTCGGTGGACATGTCCGTCACGCTGGAGTTGCCCATGTTGTAGCGGATCTTCCACCAGCCATCCTGTGGCGCCGAGTATGTGGTGGGCAGGACCACACGGATGTTGAGCCAGCAGCCGTCGTACTGCTTGGTGCCGCTGTAGGTCGTGATGGCCGTACCCGAACCGCTGGGACACGGAGACCCAGTGAAGGCGATGTTGACTGTGGTCCAGGTCATAGTGGCGGGGCTCCAGCCGGTGGCCGTCGGCTGGAGGATCTGCAGGGTAGCCGTCAGGCCGTTGGTGTCGCCCGCATCCCAGAGCTGAACCTCGACGGTCTTGCCGGCGCCGGCCTGGGCGTCGATCCTGGCCAGGTAGAACTCCGAGACG
>CAZFLI010000252.1:0-1584 GCA_964519845.1 uncultured Anaerolineaceae bacterium
GCGGCGCGGCCGGCGTGCCCCAGGGAGCCGGCTCCGGCGCGCCTCCCTGCGGAGCTTCGGTCGTCGGCCCGCTCGGATCGGATGGCTTCGTCACGGCCGGGGCTTCAGCGGCCGGCGTCGTGGGCGGCCCGCTGGACGGGGCGATAGAGGTAGTAGTTGGCCGCGGCGGCGGCCTGGTTGCCCTCGTGGACGGCGGCGCTCAGCTGATGGTCGTGCAGGCTGGTGGCGTCGCCCGCGGCGTATGCGCCCGGCACGTTCGTGTGCTGTTGCGAGGTGACGACGATCTGGCCGATCTCGCTCAACTCCAGGCCCAGCTGGCGGGCCAGGGCGTTGGAGGCCATCGTCCGGCAGACGGTGTAGAGGTGATCGATCGGGATGCGGGTCCGCGCCGGATCGTTCAGCAGCAAGGCCTCCATCTGGCCGTCCTCGTTCTGGTATTCGGCGACCTCGCAGGCGTGGGTGGCGATGCCGTTCGACTCCAGGTCGGCCAGCCGTGAGGCCGGGACCTCGAAACCCTCCGGACGGCCGGCGACGAGGGTCACCCGATCGGTGAACTCGAGCATGTCCAGGGCGGTCTGGACCGCCTCCTCGTCGTGGCCCACCACGCCCACGGTTCTGTCGAGCGATTCGTAGCCGTCGCAATGGATGCACCAGAAGAGGCTCAGGCCCACGCACGCGTCGCGGCCGCGGAAGTCGGGGAAGTGGCCGAAGACCCCGGTGGCCAGGATCACGGTCCGGGCCAGCACCTCGATCCCAGTCTCGGGTACCTCGCCGAAGATGCTCGCCATCTCGGCGTCGCGCGGCGGCGCGCCCGGCCAGGGCTCGGCCGGCAGCCGCTCGAGACGCAGGTGGAAGCGCGCGTCCTCGCCCTCGCCTTCGCGAGTGGCCTCGGCCGCGTGGCCGATCAACAGCTCCACTCCGTAGCGGGCGGCCTGGCGCCAGCCCAGCCGGCGAATCTCCAGGGCCGGGATCCCGTCCGGGAAGCCCAGGTAGTTGTGGGCGACATGGCGCCAGAGGAATCGGTCGCGCTCGTCCACCAGCAGCACGCTGCGGCGCAGGCGCCCCATGTTGACCGCGGCCGAGAGGCCGGCGGCTCCGCCGCCCACGATCACGCAGTCCACCGATTGCATAGCGCCATCATGCACCATTCGGGCCACGACGAGCACGCCAAACGCCCCCGCGCCATCTGGGGCATGATCGGGGGGTGACCGAGAAGACCGCACCAGGACGCCCGGCGGCCGAGCTTCCGGCCGACGACTCGGCCGAGCTGGTGGAGTTGCTTCGCGAGCTGATCCGGATCCGCAGCGTCAACCCGCCCGGCGACGAGATCGCGGCCGCGCGGTACGTGGAACGGCTGCTCGCCAAAGAGGGCATCGAATCCACGGTCGTGGAGCCGTTCCCCGGCCGCGGCTCGATCGTGGCCCGCGTCCGCGGCGACGGCAGCGGCGGCGACCCGCTGCTGCTCCTGTGCCACCTGGACGTCGTCCCGGCCGAGGCGGAGGGCTGGAGCCACGACCCGTTCGGCGGGGACCTGGCGGACGGCTACGTCTGGGGCCGCGGGGCGCTGGACATGAAGAGCATGGT
>CAZFLI010000253.1:0-1561 GCA_964519845.1 uncultured Anaerolineaceae bacterium
CCACCGGCGACTACATGGGCATGCTGGCCACGGTCATGAACGGCCTGGCCCTGCAGGACGCAATCGAACGGGCCGGCGTGCCGACGCGCGTCATGAGCGCCATCGCCATGAACGAGATCGCCGAGCCGTACATCCGGCGCCGCGCCATTCGGCACCTGGAGAAGGGTCGGGTGGTCATCCTGGCCGCCGGCACGGGCAACCCGTACTTCACCACCGACACGGCCGCCGCCCTGCGTGCCGTGGAGATAGGCGCCGAGGTCATAATGAAGGCCACCAAGGTGGACGGTGTCTACGACGCCGACCCCGTGGCCAACCCCGACGCGAAGCGGTATGAGCATCTGACCTACTCGGAGGTACTGACCCAGCGGCTGCGCGTTCTGGACTCGACGGCCGTGTCGCTGTGCATGGAGAACGACACCCCGATCATCGTCTTCGACCTGAACAAGCCGGACAACATCACCAGGGTGGCCACGGGCGAGCCGGTGGGAACCCTGATCAGCGGAGGAATCCCGCATGAGTAGCGAGACGCTTGCCGCAGCCGAGCACAAGATGCTGCGCGCAGTCGAGGTGCTGGAGCGAGACCTGCAGGGGATCCGCACCGGTCGTGCCTCGACATCGATCGTGGAGCGAATCATGGTCGACTACTACGGCACGTCCACCGCACTCAACCAGCTGGCCGGCATCAACGTCCCCGAGTCTCACCAGATCTTGATCCAGCCCTGGGATCGCGCCGCCGTCCAAGCTATCGAGAAGGCGATCATCAAGAGCGACATCGGGTTGGTGCCCAATGTGGACGGAACGGTCATCCGGCTCAACATCCCGCCGCTCACGGAGGAGCGGCGCAAGGATCTGGTCAAGCAAGTGCACAAGCGCATGGAAGAGGCTCGCGTGGAGATCCGGAACCTCCGCCGCGAGGCCGCCGACGAGATCAAGCGCGAGGAGCACGAGGGCGAGGTTGGGGCCGACGAGGGCCACCGCGAGCTGGAGAACCTGCAGCGCGTCACAGACCGCCATGTCGGCGACATCGATCTCGTAGGAACGGCCAAAGAGCAGGAGATCATGGAGGTCTAGTGCCTCTCCCGATCGATCGGCCGAAAGACTCGCCCCCGCTGGTCCACCGCGAGCAGACGGCCGAGCCCGGCTCGCCCGAGGACGAATCCAGTCCGCCGGAACTGCCGGTCCATATCGCGATCATCATGGACGGCAACCGGCGCTGGGCTCGGGGGCACGGCGTGAGCGAGATGGAGGGCCACGCGGCCGGGGTTGAGGGCATTCGCGAGATCATCAACCACACGGTCCGGCGCGGCGTCAAGGTCCTAACCCTCTACGCCTTCAGCCGTGAGAACTGGGCCCGCTCCGACGAGGAAGTGGCCGGACTGTTCATGCTGCTGGAGCAGGTCATCCGCAACGAGACGGCCGAGCTGGTGGCCCAGGGGGCCCGGGTGCGACTGCTGGGCCGCCTGGACGAACTGCCGGCCCCTGCCCAGGAATCGATCCGCCAGGCTCTCGAGGCGACCGTGGCGGGGGAGCGCTTGCAGCTCAACATCGCCTTCAACTACTC
>CAZFLI010000254.1:0-1554 GCA_964519845.1 uncultured Anaerolineaceae bacterium
TGAAGCCGTTGTGGTCCTGGCGCCAGACCAGGGACGAGAGGATGTAGTTGAGCGACGAGATCGGCCGGCGCCAGGGGATGTCGCGCGTCACCTTCAGCCACTTGGCGTGCTGGTTGAACATCGAGTCGACGATGTGGATGAAGGCCTCGTAGCAGTTGAACATGCCGTGCCGGCCGGTCAGCAGATAGCCCTCCAGCCAGCCCTGGCACTGGTGCTCGGACAGGACCTCCATGACCCGGCCGTCCGGTGACAGACTCTCGTCGGTCGGCAGGATCTCGGCGTCCCAGGCCTTGTCGGTGACCTCCAGCACCGCGCCCAGGCGGTTGGAGGCGGTCTCGTCGGGCCCGAACATGCGGAAGTTGTCGGGGTTGCGGGCCATCACGTCGCGGATGAACTGGCCGGCGACGCGGGTCGCCTCGGCCGTGGCGCCGCCCGGCTTGGGGACGTCCACGGCGTAGTCGCAGAAGTCGGGCATGATCAGCTCGCGCAGCAGAATGCCGCCGTTGGCGTGGGGGTTGGCGCCCATGCGCCGCTGGCCCTCGGGCGCCAGGGCAGCCAGCTCCGGCAGGAGCGCGCCCCTGTCGTCGAACAGCTCTTGGGGCTTGTAGCTGCGCATCCACGTCTCGAGCAGCTGGCGGTGCTTCTCGTTGGTTCTGACCTCGCCGAACGGGACCTGGTGGGAGCGCCAGTTGCCCTCGAGCGGCTTGCCGTCGAGCTCCTTGGGGCCCGTCCAGCCTTTCGGCGTCCGAAGGACGACCATCGGCCAGGCAGGACGTCCTTTGCCCTTGCCCGATCGAGCGGCCTTCTGGATGGCGGAGATCTCGTCGAGCACCGTATCCAGGGTTGCGGCCAGCTCCTGATGGACCTTCGCCGGGTTGTCGCCCTCGACGAAGTAGGGCTTGTAGCCGTAGCCGATCATGAGGTCGCGCAGCTCGTCCTTGGGGATGCGGGCCAGGACCGTGGGGTTGGCGATCTTGTAGCCGTTCAGGTGCAGGATCGGCAGGACCGCGCCGTCGCCCACCGGATCGAGGAACTTGTTCGAATGCCAGCTTGTGGCCAGCGGGCCGGTCTCGGCCTCGCCGTCGCCGACGACTGCGCAGACCAGCAGATCCGGGTTGTCGAACGCGGCCCCGAAGGCGTGAGACAGCGAGTAGCCCAGCTCGCCACCTTCGTGGATCGAGCCGGGCGTCTCCGGCGCGACGTGGCTGGGGATGCCGCCCGGGAAGCTGAACTGGCGGAACAGCTTGCCCATCCCCTCTTCGTCGCGGGTGATAGCCGGGTACTCCTCTGTGTAGGTGCCCTCGAGGTAGGTGTTGGCGACGATGGCGGGGCCGCCGTGCCCCGGACCGATGATGTAGATGCAGTTGAGGTCGCGGGCCTTGATCTCGCGGTTCATGTGGGCGTAGATCAGGTTCAGACCGGGCGTTGTGCCCCAGTGGCCCAACAGCCGCGGCTTGACCTCCGTCGCCTCCAGCGGCCGGCGCAGCAGCGGGTTGCCCAGCAGGTAGATCTGGCCGACGGACAGGTAGTTGGCGGCGCGCCAGTAGGCGTCGA
>CAZFLI010000255.1:0-1523 GCA_964519845.1 uncultured Anaerolineaceae bacterium
CGCGCCGATCGCCACTCCCACCCCCACCCCCACTCCCACCCCCGTTCCCTCACCTGTGCCCTCACCGAGCACGGACGTCTCGCCGAGTCCGTCGCCGAGTCCGTCGCCGAGTCCGAGCCCCCTCGAAACGGAGAGCGCCGGGCCGTCGGGGTCGCCGGAGGTGGACGGTTCGGGCGAGACCGACCATTCGGGCGAGACGCCCAAGCCCAGCGGCACCCCGAAGCCGAGCCAGACGCCCAAGCCCTCGAACTCGCACTCCCCCGAGCCGAGCGGATCGGACTGACGGCGCCGTCCGCTCTAGCGGGCCGGCTGCCCCGACTCGGCGGGCCCGGGAGCCCCGTCCGGCACCGCCTCGGCCCCCTCGGCCCCCTCGGCCCCCTCGGCCCCCTCGGCCTCTTCTTCCTCGTCGGCCAGCGCGTGGGCCAGCGTGTCCAGCGAGAGCAGGGCGCACTTGAGGCGGGCCGGGCTGATCTCGACCCCTATCAGATCGAGCAGGCCTTCCGGCGTCATCTTCTCCACCTCGGCGACGGTCTTGCCCTTGATCTCGTCCGTCAGCAGCGAGGCGCTGGCCTGGCTGATGGCGCAGCCGCGACCGGTGAAGGCCACCTCGCGAACGACGCCGTCAGAGATGCCGAGCATCATCGTGATGCGGTCGCCGCACAGCGGGTTCGAGCCCTCGTAGGAGGCGCTTGGGGATTCCAGCACGCCGAAGTTGTGGGGGTGCCGGTAGTGCTCCAGGATGTAGTCGCGGTAGAGGTCGTCCATCGGTTCGAGAATACCCTTGTCCTGCCGGTGCTCGCTCAGCCTTCGAAGACGCGTATGACTTCCTGCAGCCCCGCCGCCAGGGCGTCGATCTCCTCGGGCAGGGTGTAGAGGCCGAAGCTGGCTCGGGCCGAGGCGGCCAGGTCCAGGCTCTCGTGCAGTGGCATGGCGCAGTGGTGGCCGGCGCGGACGCAGATGCCGCGGCTGTCCAGGATCTGGGCCACGTCGTGGGCGTGGATGCCGGACAGGTTGAACGACACCACTCCGCCTCGTAGGTCGGCCGCCGGGCCGTACAGCTCGATCCCCGGCACCTCCCGCGGCAGCACCTCCAGCGCGCGGCTCACCAGCTCCAGCTCGTGGGCTCGGACCGCGTCCATGCCGGCCGTCGTCAGGTAGTCGACCGCCGCACCCAGGCCGATCGCCGCGGCGATGTCCGGGGTGCCGGCCTCGAACTTGTGCGGGACGTCGTTCCACTCGCTGCGGCGCAGGTGGACCTCGCGGATCATGTCGCCGCCGGTCAGGAAGGGCGGCATCTCCTCGAGAAGTTCGCGCCGCGCCCACAGCGCGCCGGACCCGGTCGGCCCAAGCATCTTGTGGCCGGAGAAGACGTAGAAGTCGGCCCCGATCTCCTGCACGTCCACCGGCATGTGCGGCGCGGCCTGGGCTCCGTCGATGAGCACCATCGCCCCGGCCGCATGGGCCATCTCGGTCAGCTCGCGGACGGGGTTGATGGTGCCCAGCACGTTGGAGCAGTGGGTGAA